>NZ_JBVJMV010000030.1:0-99913 GCF_055584025.1 Streptomyces sp. NPDC104309
ACCGTCCTGCGGGCCCGCCAGCTCGACACCGGGAAAGCAGAAACGGATCCTCCCAGCTCATCCACCTCAGCCTCGCCGAGATCAGACGCCTGATCAACCGCCTCACCAACCGACGGCCCGCACCCATCGACCACATCCTGCACTGGTCAACCTGGCGCCGAAAACGACAACACCAAGCCCACACCAGCCACTACAAACAACGAGGACACGCTCCACCGACTGACTACTCGTCACGACAAACACCGTTGCAGTACTAGGGTGGCCGCAAGCTGGGCGGGCCGAAGCCCCAGTACGCGTCAGCCGGCATCGTCCCGTTGGCCATCCGTGGCCGTACGGGGGCCCTCGAGCTCGACCATGGCATCAGCCAGGCGCAGAATGCCGGCATCACCCCGGCAGGCTGCAGGAGTGTAGATGGCGCCGGGAATGGCAACGGCCGACGTGGTCAACAGTCCACCAAGCTCGTCCACCAGGTGGCCCTTCGCCCAGCGGATGCGGTATTTGCCCCCGGGGCGGCGGGAGTACTCGGTGACGGCGTCGTGGGCGAAGGTAGACCACCACAGGTGCCCACGGGTGATCAGGGCGCTGCGCAAGGCGGTGCAGGGGGTGGGAGCCCAGTAGTGGGCGAAGCTCTCCTCGGCCGACGTAATGTGCGTGGCATCCTTCAGCAGTTGCCGCCCCTGCTCGGTCTCGTTGAGCAGCTGCATGTCCCAACCCCCCCAACTGCTCCCTACTGTCCTGAAACTCCAGGCGGCCACCGGTAGGCAGGTGCCGCATCAGGAGGCTACGGCGGCCGGCCTTTTCCAGGCGAAGCCCCGGAAGGCCGGTGAGCTCGGCGGGCTTGTCCGATGCCGCGGTGAGTGTCGGCAGGAGGTAGCGCGCCACGCGGGCAGCGCAGGACAGACGCAGAACGAGCCGGTCCGGGCGTGGCAGCACGACGCTGTAGTACAACAGCAATTCCGGGAAGGTGCGCCCGCTCATGCGGTCGAAGGCGTGCTCGCGGTGGCGGCTGAACAGACAGAGCTGCAGCATCGCTTGGAAGATCTGCTGGGACGGGTCTGGAGTGTCCAGGTGAAGCCGTCCGGCCGGATCGAGCAGAGGCTTCAGATCGTGGGCACTCAGGTCGAGCAGTCGGCGGCACTGCGCGCGGCAGGCTTTGTCGTTGGCGTAGGGCATGACGGGCCTATCCTCGAATGGAGGTGCTGCCCGGTCAGCGGGAGGAAAGCCGTCTTGGCTGTGATTGGCGTCGCGAGGAGACGGGGTATCGCACCCTTTGGCCCGTGGCGGACCCGTCCCGGGAGGGGTCCTCGACCGCCAGCCGGTCTCCGCGGCTGTGTCGGCACACCGTATCGGGTCAACGGGGGTGCCATGCTGCGGGACACGCCGAGTCGAAGGAGACTCTGGCGGCGGGCCTGGGCGATGCTGAACGATCGAGGTTGACCGTTAGAAAGAAGGCGTGCCCAGCTGCGGAGCGCCGATGCAGGGAGCGCTTGTTGGGTCTCTACAAGCGTACGAGGCTGGGTGACCGGATGAGCATCCGTGGTGCCAGCGAGCCAGCGGGTGGTCACTACGTGGTGAGCGGTGAGGTGCGCCGGTGGACAGCCGGTGGACAGACGCCTTTGGACGGTGCATGACGAGGCAGCACGACCCAACCCGGTGCACCTATTCTGATCAGCGGAAACGTCACGAGGCGGCAGCATCCAGCACCGGGCAATATGATCGCTCACGGTCTCGTAATGCGTAGGTCTCGGGTTCGAATCCCGAAGGCGGCTCGGAATTACCCCAGGACTCACTCGCCGTGACCTGGGGTTTTTTCATGCCCGGGGCGTGACGGAACGGACCGGCGAACCGGTGATCCATGAACCCGCGTGAGGTGGGGAGTTCCGGTGGCGGTGCGTCGTGGCCGGGAGGGTGAAACGGGGGCGCCGCTCGGTCCTGTGCCCGCGAGACCGCGTGCGACAGCGTCGTCGACGCCACCCGTTCATCCGCGTCCGCCGGCCAGAAGTACACAGGCGGCAGGATGAGTTCGATCGCGGCCGGCACCAGCTGGGACGAGTTCGGCCACCCCGCCACGAGCGACGGCAGGCGACTGAGTCCACCCAGCAGGAAGACACCCGACAGCCACCGCACCGCGCGTGCCGGGACGGGTGTCCGGCGGGCGGTCCACAGCCACGCCAGACCGTACCCGGCGTAGACCGCTCCGAAGACGCGGCCCAGGCTGTCCACTGTCGCACCGGCCGCGTGGGCGCCCGGAATCGCGGCGTTTCCCAGCACCGGCCCTGGAATTCGGCCGAGCGGTGTCGTCGGGGTGGTCACCCTCGTGGTGACCTCGGCCGGAACCCGGGCCGGGGTGCGGCGCGTCGGTTCACCGTGTCAGCTCGGTGATCAGTGACGTCGCCCGGTCGATGAGAGCCACCTCGTGCGCGCTCATCGTCGGGTTGGCGGCGCGCCGGGAGGCGGCTTCGGCGAGGTGGTGGGCAGGTATGCCGCCGGAGGCGGAGAGGTGCGGGACCAGGGCGTCCAGCAGGGCGCGGGCACCCGCCGACGCGGGGGACCGGGGATCGACCGCGACCTGGGCGAGGATCAGGGACGACATGGCCCGGTCGACGGCCGGCACGCCCTCCCCGGTGTTGCTCCAGTCGATCACCACCGGGCCCCGGGGCGTCAGCATCACGTTGTCCGGGTGCAGGTCGAGATGGAGGATCCGGTCCCCGGGGTGCGGGGAGAGCCGGGCCGGGACGGTATGGAGTTCGGCGAGGAGGGCGGCCAGCATGGCGCCGGCCTCGGCCGCGGAGAGGTCTCCGGTCAGCAGGGACCGCAGCATCGTCGGACCGGTCAGACGCTGCAGCATCAGGTCGCAGCGAGCCGTTTCGGCGTCACGGGGGCCGAGCCGGGGGACCGGGTAGCCGTGGGCGCTGAGGTAGGACATGACCGTCCATTCATGGGTGGCGTCCATTCCGTCGCGGTAACGGCGCAGGACCCATTTCTCGTCGAGCGCGTACACATCCGCGGACCGCCCGGTACCCAGAAGCTCACCTGTTCGCATGGATCGAACCTATGGGCACCGGCGGCGGCAAGGGGAGATCACCAGCGCATATGGACGTCCTCGGCCCAGCCGAGGAGCTGATCCACGGCGATCTCGCGGCCCTCGTCGTCCCGGACGAGACCGGTGTAGTGGCCGAAGCACTGGTCGGTGCGGTTGGCGATCAGACCGGCGTCGGTGCGGGTGGAGCGGTTGTGGAAAGGGGTGAACGTCAGGTCCACCGCGGGCCGGTCGCCCGCGGACGTGACGGTCCACGGCGCCATGAAGTCGGTGGGTGACCAGCACCACTCCAACTCCTCGCCGATCTTGGTGAGTCGACCGTCCACGCAGAGCGCGTTCTCGGTCGCGCCCGTGCCCCGGGTCCAGCGGCCGCCGAACTGCAGCCCCACCGTGTGGCCGCCCGTGCGCCCCGAGGCGGCCCCCCAGTTCCAGTCGACCGAGCGCGGCCAGCGCCCCCGGCCGTGGTCGAGCACGGCCCAGGCGTCCTCACCGAACTCCAGGACCCTGTCACCGATCCGGACCGTACCCGAGGCGGGGCGGGCCGTGTGCTTCGACGTGTACTGGAAGCGGCGTCCGCTCCACGGCACGACGACGGACAACGTCTCGTGACCGACGGGCAGAGAGGCGAAGAGGTCGACCTCCACGGTTTCCACGGCCTCCTCGGTTCCCCGCGTGCCTCTGCTGCCCCGCGGTCCGCGAGGCGTCAGGCAACGGGCCCGCAGCCGGGTGCCCCCGTCCTCCGCACGGATCTCGATCCTGACCCTGCCGCCGGTGGGGCGCCGCGGACCGACCACCACGGCGGGTGAGCCGGCCGCGCCCGCGATCACTTCCGGGAGACGGACGCCGCGCCCGCCGGGAACGATCGCGGTGCGCTCGAACTCGCGCCCCTGCGGCCCGTATTCCAGTACGTACACCGTGTTCAGGGCCAGGAAGTCGAGGTCGCTCACCGTCAGCGCGACGAGATGGGTCGGGGTGGTCACGCACCAGTACTCCCAGCGCTTGGTCCGCCCCCAGCCCCGGAGATTCGCCCGGTGCAGCGGCTGTCTGGACCAGCCGCGGGCCGCCGGGTTCAGCCGGCCGTCCGGCAGGCACAGGTCGACGGGCTCGGTGATCTCGTGCTCATGCGTGGCCATGCGCGGAGCCTAAGGGCTTTCGGTCAACGGCCCCATAACGTGAAGTGAGGGGGAGAACGGGATCTCCTGAGGGTGACGTGTACGCGGCTACGTTGGCGGCAATTCCCCCGAAGTCAAGGAGAGTTCCGTGGAGAGAACCATCCTCCGCAGACGTGCCCTGGCCGCGTGCACCGCCACCGTGGCCGTCGGTGTGCTCGCGCTGGCCGGTCTGACCGGCAGCGCGTTTGCCGATCCCGCTCCCCACTTTCCCACCCCCGCCGCCGCGGGCACCGGACAGCTCTCGCCCGGTCTGCTGCAGGCCATGCGGCGCGATCTCGGACTGACCGCCTCCGAGGCGCGCGACAGGATCGGCCACGAGTCCCGGGCGGCGGCCGTCGCCGCCGGGCTGCGGCACTCCCTCGGCGCGGACTTCGCCGGGGCCCGGGTGCGCGGTGACGACGCCTCCCTGACCGTCGCCACCACCGATCCGACGGACACCGACCGGATCCGCCGGGCCGGCGCCCGGCCCGTCGTCGTCGAGCACAGCCTGGCCGAACTCGACGCGGCGAAGGCTGCGTTGGACCGGGTCGCGCTGCACAAGGCCCCGGAGGGCATACCCGTCTGGTACGTCGACATGGCCACCAACCGCGTGGTCGTGCGGGCCGCCCGCGTCTCGGCCGCCGATGCCTTCCTCGCCTCGGCGGACGTGCCGCTCGGGGTGGTGACGGTGAGCCGGTCGGCCGAGAGGCCCCGTACCTTCACGGATCTGCGGGGCGGTGACGCGTACTACATGAACGGCTCCGGGCGCTGTTCCACCGGCTTCCCCGTGAAGCGCGGCAGCGGCCAGTCCGGTTTCGTCAGCGCCGGTCACTGCGGAACACCCGGGGTCAGCACCAGCGGCTACAACCAGCAGGCCCAGGGCTCCTTCCAGGGCTCCACCTTCCCCGGCCGCGACTACTCCTGGGTCGCCACCCACACCAACTGGACGCCGCGTGCCCTGGTCAACGGTTACGGCAACGGCGATGTGACGGTCACCGGATCCACCGAGGCGCTGGAGGGTTCGTCGGTCTGCCGCTCGGGCTCGACGACCGGCTGGCACTGCGGAACGGTGCAGCAGCGCAACACCAGCGTCACCTACCAGGAGGGCACCGTCTCCGGCGTCACCCGCACCAATGTGTGCGCCGAACCGGGCGACTCCGGCGGTTCGTTCATCTCCGGCAGCCAGGCGCAGGGCGTCACCTCCGGCGGCTCCGGCAACTGCTCCCAGGGCGGTACGACGTACTTCCAGCCGGTGAACCCGGCGCTCCAGGCGTACGGACTCACCCTGGTCACCAGCGGCTCCCCGACCGACCCGCCCACCGATCCGGGCGGCAGCTGGGCGGCGGGGACCACGTACGCGGCGGGCGACGTCGTGACGTACGGCTCCAGCGGTTACCGCTGCCTGCAGGCGCACTTGGCGCAGCCCGGCTGGACGCCGCCGAACGTGCCGGCGCTCTGGCAGCAGCTGTAGGCCGACACGCCCCAGGGCCTCTCGTCCGGATCACACCGCGCCGGCACGCCCTGGTGGGACGGTGGCGCCGATCCGGCCCGATCCGAACGGAAGGCCCCGGCCCCGGCGGCCCTGGGCGAGGCCGCCGCCGAATGCCGCGCCCGCCCGGCTCGCGCTCCGGCCTCCCGGCCGGGCGGCGCGCACCCCGCTCCGCTCTATGTCATGCACGTGCCCTTCCCCCCATCCCGAGGAATCAGCCATGACCCCAGAAGTGACCGAAGGTTCCGGCGACGACCGCCGGATCAGCCGCAAGCCCCTCCTCAAGGCCGCTCTCGTCGTCGGCACCGTCCCGCTGCTCGCCGGCGGTGGCGTCGCGCTGGCGCGCGACGCCGGTACCAGGGGCCGGCCCCTGGCCCCCACCCCGAACTGCGACGACGGCGACGGCCCGACCCACGAGCAGATCGAGGGGCCCTACTTCAAGCCCAACTCCCCGCTCCGTACGAGCCTGGTGACCGGCAGCACGCCCGGTGTCCGGCTGACCGTCAGCGGTTATGTCTTCGGGCGGGCCTGCAAGCCCATCCCCGGAGTGCTCCTCGACTTCTGGCAGGCCGACACCAACGGCGCGTACGACATGAGCGGATACGCGTTCCGCGGCCACCAGTTCACCGATCAGTCGGGGGCCTTCACCCTGACCACGATCGTGCCGGGGCTGTACCCGGGCCGAACGAGGCACATCCATGTCAAGGCCCAGGCTCCCGGCTCGGGCATCCTGACCACCCAGCTGTACTTCCCCGACGAGCCGCGCAACAACACGGACACCCTCTTCGACCCGGCGCTCCTCATGAACGTCCGGGCCGTCGGCTCCGCCAAGGAAGGGACCTTCGACTTCGTCCTCGACGTCGCCCAGGACCCGACCGATCCGACCGATCCGCCCACCGATCCGCCGACCGACCCGCCCGGCTCCACCTGGGCGGCCGGGACGCTCTACAACGCGGGAGACCGCGTCACGTACGGCGGGGTCGCGTACCGCTGTCTGCAGGGGCACTCGGCCATGGCCGGCTGGGAACCGCCGAACGTCCCCGCGCTGTGGGAACGCGGGTAGACACGCAGCACGGCGGAGGCGCACCACCCCCGCGCGGGCGTGCCCCGGGGTTTCCCTCGCGGGGCGCGCGCCGCGCCCGGTCCGGGCCGAAGCTTCTCCTCCGGTCCGGGCCCTTCCGCATCCACGGCAGGACACGGACACGCACATGGGCACGGACATGGGCACGGACATGGCACGGGCACGGACATGAGTGCGGGTGCAGATGCGGCCGTGGGTGTGGCTGTGGGTGCGGCTGCGGCTGAGCCCGGCCGAGGGGCGTCCTTCCGGCCGCGGAGTAGCCTGGATGTGTACGGCTCCCGATGAGCCGCTTCTGTCGGCCTGCGCGTCGAAGGGGGCCGGTATCGCATGGACACCCTGGTCACTGTCGTGGTCGTCCTCGTGATGATCGCGATCGCGGCGTTCGTCATCCATCGGCTCAATGCCCGGCATCGTCATCAGCATCTGCGTCCCGCGCACTACGACCACGGGCTGGCCGGCTTCGGCGAACAGGCCGCTCCGGGCGCCCGGCCCGCGCCGGGACCCGATGCGCGGCCGGGCACGGGTGAACAACGGGGGCACGGGGAGTCCGGCACGCCCGGCTCCGGTGCGTGAGCGGGTGGCGGGGGCAGGCTACTTCGCGTCCGAATAGCGCTCCACCACCGCCGTCGTGAACGGAAAACGCACCGGTGTGTCGCCGAAGACGGTCCGTCCGGCGATGTCACCGGCCGACCGGATCGCCTCCACGACCGCCTCGGCCTCCTCCCGCGGACAGTGCACGATCACCTCGTCGTGCTGGAAGAAGACCAACTCGGCCCGGAGCCCGGCGGAGCGGAGCGACTGGCGGAGGGCTGCGAGGAGCAGCAGCGCCCAGTCCGCGGCGCTGCCCTGCACCACGAAGTTGCGGGTGAAGCGGCCCCGCGCGCGGGCATGGGACGATGCGTGGCCCGGGGCGAACTCGCCGTCGCCGGAAAGCTGTTCGACGCTCTCCTGCGGAATGCCGGCCTCGTCGTCGTCCCCGCTCTCGGCCGCGGGCGGACTGGTCCGGCCCAGATACGTCCGTACGAGGCGCCCCTCCTCGCCTGCTTTCGCGGCGTCGTCGACATAGGCCACGGCCAGCGGGAATCTTCGGCGCAGGGCGGCCAGATTCTTCAGGCCGTCGCCCGAGGTCTGGCCGTAGATCGCGCCCAGCAGGGCGAGTTTGGCGTGGTCCCGGTCGCCGTGGAAGGCCCGGTCCGACAGCGCCGTGTAGAGATCGCCGTCATGGCTCGCCACCTCCATCAGACCGCGGTCGCGGGAGATCGCGGCCAGGACCCTGGGTTCCATCTGGTCGGCGTCCGCCACGACCAGGCGCCAGCCCTCGTCGGCGACGACCGCCTGCCGTATCACCTTGGGGATCTGCAGCGCCCCTCCGCCGTTGGTCGTCCAGCGCCCGCTGACCGTGCCGCCCGGCTGGTACTCGGGGCGGAAACGCCCGTCGCGCACCCAGTCCTGGAGCCAGCTCCAGCCGTGTGCCGTCCAGATCCGGTACAGCTTCTTGTACCGGACGAGGGGCTCCACCGCGGGATGGTCCAGCTCCTCCAGTTCCCAGCGCCGAGTGGACTTCACCCTGATGCCGGCCTGCGCGAAGGCCTTCACGACGTCGGCGGGGAGGTCGGGGCGGACCCGTCTGCCGAAGGCGGCCGACACCTCGTCGGCCAGCTCGGCCAGCCTGCGCGGCTCGCCGCCGCCCGCGTAGCGCTCGCCGAGCAGTTCCTGGAGCACGTCCCGGTGGACATCGGCGCGCCAGGGGAGACCGGAACGGTTCATCTCGGCGGCGACCAGCATGCCGGCCGATTCGGCGGCCGTCAGCAGGCGCATCCGGCCCGGGTGCGCGGTGGCGTCATGGCGGCGGAGTTGGTCCGCGTAGACCTGGAGGAGGTCGTCGAACGGCAGGTCGGTGCCGGACTGCGGCTCGAAGAGGGAGGACTGCGAACCGGGCTCGGCGGACCGCGGCGGCGGGTCGGGGGGAACGGGGGCGCTGTGCAGACGGGCGTGGGCGGCCGCCGCGGAGCGGGGTTCGCCGAGACGGCCCTCGTGGCCGAGGAGGAGGGATTCGGCGACCTCGACGTCGTAACAGCGGGTCACGGGGACGCCCGCCGCGAGCAGGCGCGGGTAGATCTCGGCGGTGGACCGCCAGACCCAGCGGGTGACCTCCGGGCGGGAGCGGACGGCCTCCACGAGGTCCGCTTCGGTCAGGACCGGGGCGGTGGGCAGGCCGGCGGAGTCCAGCGGGGCGAGCAGGGCGCCGCCGGTCTCCGTGGCAGCCAGAGCCCAACGTTCGGTCATGTGGCCGAGTCTGGCACCCGGCACTGACAGGGGGCGGTGGCGCGGGTCGGGCGGGAAGCCGGGACCGTGCGAGTCGGCGGGAAGCCGGGGACCGCGTGGGGCGGCGCGGGGCGGGACACGGCGCAGCGCGGGGCGGGACACGGCGCAGGCCGGGGCGGGACACGGCGCAGGCCGGGGCGGAACCTCGCGCGGCGCGGACCGTCGCGCGAGGTTCCGCCCCGCCCCGTCCAGCCCCTCCCGGTGCCGGGGCCCGTCCCCGCGGCCCGTCGCCGGATCGCCGGATTCCCGGATTGCCGGATTCCCGGATCCCCGTCCCCGGATCCCCGGGCCCCGCGGGTCCTCGCATGCCGGGGCGGGCCGAGGTCTAATCGGGGTCCGTCGTCCAGGTGCCCAGGGAGATCTCGGCGGTGATGCCGGGGCCGAAGCCGGCCATCAGTCCGCGGTGGCCGTCGAGGGCCGAAGCCTCGTCGAACATCCGGCCGAGGGCGTCGAGCACGACCGCGCTGGCTATGTTGCCGTACTCGGTCAGCGTGGCCCGGCTGAAGCGGAACGCTTCGGGCGGCACGTCGAGGAAGCGGCTCAGATCGTCCAGGATGCGCGGGCCGCCCGCGTGGATGATGTAGAAGTCCATCTTGCCCGCGTTCCAATGGTGTTCCTCCGCCACGGCGTTCAGGGCCGGAGCGAGGGGCTCCATGGTTCCGGGAACACGCTTGTCGAGCTGGAAGTGGAACCCGGTGGACCGCACCGCGTAGGAGATCCAGTCCTCGGTGTCCGGAATGATGAACGAGCCGTTGCGTTCCAGGCGGACCCCGGTGCCGCCGCGGCCCCGCAGCACCACGGCGGCTATGCCGTCGCCGAACAGGCCGTTGGACAACAGGGATCCGACACCCACGTCGGTGGGCTGGTAGCACAGCGAGCAGAACTCGCAGGCGACGACCAGCACGTTGGCGTCGGGGTAGGCCCTGCAGAAGTCGTGGGCCCGGTTGACCGCCGCACCGCCCGCCGCACAGCCGAGTTGGGCGATCGGCAGCTGGCGCGTCTCCGGGCGGAAGCCCATCTCCCCGATGAGCCACGCCGTCGGCGGGGGCATCATGAAGCCGGTGCAGGAGACGTACACGATCAAGTCGATCTGCCGCGGCTCCACTTCGGCCTGGTCGAGTGCCTGGCGCACCACCGCCGGCACCCGGGCCTTGGTGTGCTCCTCGTACGTGATGCTGCGGGCGTCGAAGCCCGGGTGCTGCAACACCTTCTCGATCGGCTGGATCAGGTGCCGTTTCTGCACCCCGGTGTGTTCGATGAGCCGAAGAACCAGGTCGATCTGCGGATGGTCGCCGTGCAACCGTCGCGCCAGCTCAAGGGTTTCCTCGTTGGTGATGACGTACTCGGGAACCGCGATGGCCGGCTTGCAGAGAACCGCCATGGAACTCCTCCTAGCGGACTTGGTCCACACCGCCGGGCCCGGGACGGTCACGGGGGCGTCCGCCGACGCGGGAACGGCCACCACGGCCCCGTACGCGCGGCGCGGTACAGGGCTTCGGTGGATTCCTGCGCCGGGTTCGGTACCCCTGGAACGGGCGCGGACGGGCCGACCGTCGAAAGACTGAGTTCTAGCCGTTCGTGGGCGGACGTTGATCGGTCATTGATCGAACGTTGATCCGCCACGGCTGGGTGGCCGTCGGAACCACGTTACGGCAGGCCGATCGGGGCCGCATGTCGAGCCGGTGCGGGCGGGGCGCCGAAGCGCGGCAGGGCGCCCGACGTCCCGGGACCGTGCCGGGTCGCCGGGCGCCCTGCCGCGACTCGTCATCCAGGACAGTCGCAGTCCGTGCGCGGAGGTCCGGTGCGCTGCCCGACCGCCCCCGTCACCAGCTGACGGGCAGTTCCAGGGGGTAGCGCCAGATCGAGGTCTTGTTCCAGCGCACCTCCTCGGGCGGTGTGGCCAGCTTCAGAGCGGGGAAGCGCTTCAACAGGGTCCCGATGGCGACCTGGAGCTCCGTGGCGGCGAGCGGCGCGCCGAGGCAGTGGTGTCCGCCCCAGCCGAACGTCATGTGGGACGGATTCTCGCGCTCCAGATCCAGCTCGTCGGGCCGGTCGAACTTCCGTGGGTCGCGGTTGGCCGTCAGATAGGAGACATGCACGATGTCGCCTTCCCGGATCCTCACCCCGCTGAGCTCCACGTCCTCGGTGGCGACCCGAGGGATGCCGACGCCCTTGCGGAAGGGGATGAAGCGCAGCAGCTCCTCGATGGCCTGCGGGAGCATGTCGGGTCGCTCGCGCAGCATCGCGAGCTCGTCGGGCCTGGTGAGCAGCGTGTAGGAGATGTTCCCGAGCTCGTACGTGGTGGTGTCCTGGCCGGTGATCATCAGGACCATGGCCATGACGGTCAGTTCCTGGTCGTTGAGGATCTCGTCCCCGTCGCGCGCCGTGGCCAGCGCGCTGATCAGGTCGTCGCCCGGGTTCGCGCGCCGCTGTGCCGTCAACGTCTGGAAATAGGCGCGGAGTTCGGCCTTGGACCGGATCGCGTTGTCCCGGTTCTCGACGGTCGTGTCCATCATGGTCCGGGCGTGGACGCGCAGTTGCGCGCGGTCGGACTCGGGAATGTCGAGGACTTCGCAGATGGTGGTCAGGGGCAGCGGGGCCGCCAGGTGCTCGAAGAGGTCGGCGGGGGCGCCGTGCTCCTCCATCCGGTCGAACAGCTCGTCCACGACGTGCTGGGTACGCACTTTCATGCGCTCCATGTGACGCGGCGCGAAGCCCTTGGAGATCAGGCTCCGCAGCCGGCTGCTGCCCGGCGGGTCCATCACGTTGATGGCCTCGTCCTGGACGATCGGCTCAGGGGTCATGCGCGGAAAGTTCCGGCCGATGATGGCGCTCCGGCTGAAGCGCCGGTCGGTGGTGACCGTGCGCACGTCGTCGTAGCCGGTGACGAGCCATGCTTCGCCGTCACCGTGCGGCAGCCGGATGCGGGAGACGGGTTCTTCGGTCATCAAGTGCCTGAGCACCGGGTCGAATTCGAGGGCCTCGGCGTAGTCGAACGGGCAGTACCGTGCGCCGGCGACTGGTTCCATACGGAGCTCCAGAGGGGGATCTGACGGGTGGTTCGAGGAATGGGCGGGCTGGACGGGACATGGGTGCCCGGTCGTCCGCGCGGACACGCGCCGCTCCGGGCCGATTGGTCCATATGAAGAACGGATTCGGTGGCGGGGATCGCTGGACCGGCGCAATCGGTCCGGCGACCCCGGCCGGCCGGTGGGGGCAGGGCCGAGGGGACGGCGGGGGCCGGTGGGGGCCCGGCAGCCGGGGAGGACCGGCGCGTCCGGCGTGCGGTGCCGTCCTCAGCCGGACGGTACGACGTTGGTCGCGTCCACCGCGGGGCGCAGCGCCCGTGCCAGCTCGACGCCGTCACCCACGGCCCAGAAGTGGGTGAAGAACAGGCGGGGGGCCTCCGCCAGGTGGTGGTTGTGCAGCTCGACGAGTTCGATCCCGCCGCGTCGCAGGGCCTTCAGTACGTGCGGAACCTCGTCGGTGAGCATGGCGCAGTCGCCGCTGAGCGCGGCACGCCCGCCACCCAGCGGCTGGAAGTTGAAC
Source organism: Streptomyces sp. NPDC104309 (assembly GCF_055584025.1). NCBI lineage: Bacteria > Bacillati > Actinomycetota > Actinomycetes > Kitasatosporales > Streptomycetaceae > Streptomyces > Streptomyces sp. NPDC104309. The sequence goes on from NZ_JBVJMV010000030.1 coordinate 12,636, forward strand.
GCGGTGGTCGACCCCAGACCGGGCGGCAGGATCAGATGGCCGTCCGCGATGGTCTCGCGCCGAACGAAGATGATTTTGTAGAGCCCGTCCTCGACGGAACCCTTGGCGTCGAGCGTCGCCTCCATGCCCGCGACGTCCAGGTCGACCGTGGTCGCGGGGCCGGGCGGCACGGCGGGCGGGGTTCCGGTGCGGTCGAATCCGGCGCGCAGACCGCGGGCCAGGGCCACCGCGTCGTGGCCGTGTGCGTGGACATGGGTCCACCAGAGGTCGGGGATCTGGGAGAGCAGGTGCTTGTGGAGCGCGGTCTGCTCGATTCCGTGCGCCTGCCAGGCGTCGGTCACCCGCTGCAGTTCCTTCTCGGTGACCACCACGTCGCCCATCAGCATCGTGGAGCCGTCGGCGTAACGGACGAAGGCCACATGCGTGCCCAGTGCGAGCCCCGGGGTGACGAGGACGCCTTTGGAGACCACGTGGAGGTCCCGCCGGGGGAAGCCCGTGTGGTACGTCGTTCCGCGCAGCATGTTGCCGCTGCGGCCCAGCGCTCTCGCCACGCCCGCCCAGTCCGCCAGGTCGGTACGCACCGGCTCGATCCGCCCGGTGTGCCCCGTCCCGGGCATCGTCGCGGGCAGGGTGCGAGCGGCGGCGGCGGGCCCTGCCGCGGTCAGCACCGGTGCGAGCGCGGCGGCGGCCAGTACCCGCCGCCGCGACGGGATCGCCCGTGCGTGCGTGTCCTGCTGTCGGTCTCCGGTCATCACTTGATCGCCTCCATGGCGAGATGAAAGCACGCGAAACCTGGATAAAAAGCACGCGAAACCTGGATATAAGGATGAAAGCGGATGCATCGTCAGCGGGTCGGGCTGGATGGACCAATCGCACCGCCCGGCCCGGCCCGGGGCGCTTCACCGGGCCGGGCGCCCCACGGGGTGGTCGCTCGGGAGTTCGATATCCACAGGGTGTGGACAGACGGGTCCGCGTCCGCGCGCCGTCGCGCCACGGCCGGGGCCGGCGCCCGACAGGCTGCGCGGTCACGGCCGCCGATGCCCGTCCACGGGGGCGGGGCCAGGCGTACCGAGCCGTACCGCCCTGCCTACCCTGACCTCATGGAACCGGTGATCGACCAGGCATTCGCGGCAGCCCTCTACTCGGACGGCGACGCCGGTCTCGACACCGGCGCCTCCCTCCTGGCCGCCCACCCCGCGGTCGACGCCGAACTGCACCGGCGCGGTGAGGAGTTCGTCCGCCGGGCCTGGGAGCGCGGTTGGCTCCCCGCCGATGTCGTACGCATCGTCCGCCGCGAACTCGACGAGACCGCCGTCGGACTCGTCGCCGGGCTGATCGGCTCGGAGACCGGACGGTACGAGCGACTGCCGCCCCGCTGGCGCTCCCAGCTCGACGGGCTGCCCGCCGCGCCGGCCCGGAACCGGCCCGACCGGTTCGCCTACGCCTCCGCCCTTCTCGGCCTGTACCGACTGCTGCTCCGGCTCCCCGTCATCGAACCGGTCGGTCCCCCGCCCGGCGCCTTCCCGCACGGACTCCGCCTGCCGCCCGCGCACGACGAACCCCGGATGCTGACCCGGATCCGTGCCCTGCTCGCCAAGGCGGAGGCGACCGGTTTCCCCGAGGAGGCGGAGGCCCTCACCACCAAGGCGCAGGAGCTGATGGCCCGGCACTCCATCGACGAGGCCCTGCTCGCCGCCCGTACCCACAGCAAGGAGGCGCCCGGGGCGTGCCGGATCGGGGTCGATGCCCCGTACGAGACGGCGAAGGCGATCCTGCTCGACGCGGTCGCCTCCGCGAACCGCTGCCGCGCGGTGTGGAACGGCGACCTCGGCTTCTCCACGGTGGTCGGCTTCGATCCGGATCTGGACGCCGTGGAGCTGCTGTACACCTCCCTGCTGGTCCAGGGCACGGTGGCGATGACGAAGGCGGAGGCGGGCCAGCGGGCCGGTGGACGCAGGCGGACCAAGACGTTTCGGCAGTCCTTCCTGATGGCGTACGCCCAGCGCCTGGGCAGCCGGCTCGCCGCCGACGCCGCCCGTGTCACCGCGGATGCCGAGGCCGAGGAGGCCGGGGCCGCCACCCGAGCCGGAGCCGCGGGGTCCGCGACCCCGCACCTGCTCCCGGTCCTCGCCGCCCGCGACATGGCGGTCACGGACACCGCCGAGCGGATGTTCCCCGAGACCACGACCACGCGCGTCCGGGGCGCCACGGACCTGGACGGATGGACCCACGGAACGGCCGCCGCGGACCGGGCGAGGACGGGCGGGAGCGGCCGGGGGATCGACGACGGGCGGGGGAGCCGATAGGCGCCTCGGGCGCCGCCTCCGTGCCGGCGGCCGTCCCGGGGCCGCGCCGGCGGCTCCGTCGGCCGGCCCTCCCGTGAATTCTCCGGCAGCTATTGGGGCAATTCGGGCTTATCGGCTGTTCCGGCTAGGCTCTGGGCATGAGCTGGCTCCGGGCGCTGAAGGAGACGGCCCGCTCGGGGCTGACGATCGAGCGGCGGCGTCTCGAACCGCTCATCGCGATCCGCGGTGCGGTCGGTCTCGCCCTCGTCATCGGGGTCGGCCTCGCGTTCTTCGGGCCCGTCGTCGCCGCGAGCTCCGCGTTCGGCGCGTTCCAGGCGGCCATCGCCACGTTCCAGCGCAGCTGGCGTCCGCGGCCCGTCCTCGCCCTGGTCTCCGGGGCGAGTCTCGCCGCATCGACGTTCCTCGGCTATCTCACCGGCTCCCGCACGCCGCTGTTCCTGGCCCTGCTGGTGCTCTGGACGTTCCTGGCGGGCCTGGCCTGGGCGGCGGGGCCGACGGGCGGGATCATCGCGTCGTCGAACGTGGCGATCATGCTGGTGACGGTCACCCTGCCCACCTCCGTCGCGAACTCGGCGGTGCACGCCGCGATGATCCTGTTCGGCGGTGTGGTGCAGGCCGCGCTGATCGTCCTGTTCCCGGTACGGAGATGGGGCGCCCAGCGCGACGCCCTCGCCGACGCCCTGGCCGCCGAGGCCGACTACGCGCGGCGGCTGCGCCACGACCCGCTCGCCGCCTTCGACCCGGTACCGCTGATGAAGGCCCGCAACGCCGCCGCCGTCACGCCCTGGCAGGCCCGCCGACGACCGCCCGAACTGCGCGGCTCCCGGGGTGTCGCCGAACGGATCAGGCCGGTGCTCGCCTCGCTCGCGGACCCGGCGATGGGCGTGCCGGCCGAGGGGCCGGAGCGGGACCGGGTCCGCGAGCTCCTCGCCGCCGCCGGATCCGTGCTCGACTCGGCGGCACGCGCGATCCGCCACGGCGACCCGGTCAAGCTCTCCCCGTCCGCCGTGGCCGTACTGAAGACCCCCGACACCGGCTCCCTCCTCGCCGGCCCGCCCCGCCGTGCCGCCGACCGGCTCGGCGCGCTGCTCTCCGACGTCATCGAGACGGCCGAGGGCGAGGGGACGAAGGAGGAAGAGGCCGAGGCCGAGGAGGCCGCCGAGGCCATCAAGGCCGGCGGGGAGGAGGCGCCCGGCGCCCCGCACCGCCGCCGCCCCACCCTGCTGCGGATGGTCCCGGTCGTCGTGCGGGCGATGCGGGCCGAACTGCGCCCCGGTTCACCGATCCTGCGGCACGCCGTCCGGGTCGCCGTCGTCGTCGCCGTGGGCTACCTCATCGGCGTCTCGCTGCCGTTCGGCCACGGCTACTGGGCGCCCATGGCGGCCGTCATGGCGATGCGGCCGGAGTTCTCCCAGACGTACGGGCGTTCCGTGGCCCGCTTCGGCGGGACGATCGTCGGGGTCGCGCTCGCCACCGCGATCGTCCGGACCGCCCACCCCGGCGTGACGTCGTCCGCGCTGCTCGCCGTGGTCTGCGCCCTGCTGATGTATCTGCTGATGCGCACCGGATACGTCGTCGGCCAGGTGTGCGTGACCGCGTATGTCGTCTTCCTGCTCGGCATGGCGGGCGAGGCCTGGTCGCAGACCGTTTTCGAACGGGTCGTCCTCACCCTCGTCGGCGGCCTGCTCGCGATGATCTCGTACGCCGCCTATCCGGCCTGGGAGACCCCGAGGCTCCGCGGCAGGCTCGGCGACTGGCTGAAGGCGGACGGGCGGTACGCCGCCTCGGTCGTCGACCAGTACGCCGATCCGGCCGAGCGCGGTCACGACGACGTCCGTTCCGCCCTCCTCGACACTCGCGAGGCGCGTGTGGCCTGGCAGGAGGCGCTGGCCACCGCCCAGCACGAACCGGTGCGCAACCGCGGCCTGTCCCGTGCCGCCGCCGACGACACCCAGCACGCCCTCGCCCAGCTCGGCCGGGTCGCGATGCTGCTGGAGGCCCACCTCCCGTGCGGCGGCGCCACCCCCGTACCGGCCGCCGCGCGCCTGGCCGAGGCGCTGCGCCGGGCCACCGAACAAGGGGCGAAGGAGGTGCGGGAGCGGCGTGTACCGGACTGGGCGGAGGTGCGCGAGGCGCTGGAGGCGTGGGACGCGCGGCAGCGGACGGGCGAAGGCGGGGCGGACCTGTTCGTGCGGAACGGGGCCGGTCTGCTCCTCGAAGCCCTGGAGGAGTTCTCCCGGGGGCTGGACGGGACGCCGAAGCCGGCCCGGCCCCGGGACCGGGCGGACTGACGGGCGGCGCGGTCGGCCGTCAGGGGGTCGGCAGGCCCGGCAGACCCGACGGGATCGCTCCCGGTTCGGTCTTGGCCAGGGCGTCCTCCGTCCCGCCGTCCCAGGACACCTTGACGGTCTTGCCGTCGTTCGAAACGACCGACCCCGTGGTGCGGGCGGTGTCGCCGTCGGCGCACTTCCGTGCCGGCGTCACCCTGCCCGTCTCCTTCACGGTGCCCGTGCAGGCCTGCCGCTCGGTGACGTGCTCGGCCTTCCCGGACGCGACGGACAGGATCACCGCCTTGCCGTCGGTCCTTCCGGCCCAACCGCCTTCCAGCGCCGCCGCGTCGGCCCCGGCGTCGGATCCACCGCCGCCGCCCGAGGCCCGGCCGGGCTTCCCGGCGTCGGAGCCGCTGCCCGGGTCGCTCTTCTCGTTGCCGCTGCCGCAGCCGGTCTGTGCGACGGCGGTGACGATTCCGGCGATGATGACGCCGCTGGTGCGCATGACGGTGTGCACGTGGAATTCCCCCTCGTCGACGAAAGACCGCGCCGAGCCACCGGCGCGAGTCCCGGGGATGGGGTGCCCGGCTCGGGGTAGACGGAGCCAAACAGACCTCCCGCGCGTCTATGCATACGCCGTAAAGCTGTAATCGCGGGAACACCCCCCGTGCACGTGCATCCGCGCATGCATCTGCTCATGCAGGGATATTTGAACAGAGCTATGATCCGAGACTGTTGACACTTGCACCTTGCAACTCGGGGAGCGTCCTGTGCACCACGTGTACAACGGCATGGCGGCCACAGAGCTTCGCGGAGTCGTCTGGCAGAAGAGCAGACACAGCAACTCCCAGGGCTCCTGCGTGGAGTTCGCGAAACTGCCCGGCGGGGATGTGGCGATGCGTAATTCACGCCACCCCGACGGGCCTGCCCTGGTCTATACGCCCGCCGAGATAGAGGCGCTGCTTCTCGGGGTGAAGGACGGGGAGTTCGACCACCTCATAGCGGGCGGCTGACCGAATCCCCGGGCCGGCGTCCGGCCCGGCCCGCCGCGATCGGCCGGTGACGGCCACGCGCCGGGCGCGCGCCGTCAGTTGTCGGACAGCCGGAACAGCGCCCAGACCACCTTGCCGCGCGGCGCCGCCGCGGTGTTCAGGTGCTCAGCCCCCAGAGCGGGGGAGGGGTGCCAGCCCCAGGAGTCGCTGAAGGACTCCACCAAGAAGAGACCGCGGCCCGATTCCGCCGAGTCGGCCGCCTCGGCGGCGACGGGGCTCTCCTGGCTGGGGTCGCGCACGGCGCACACCAGGCGTGAGCTCCAGCGCATCAAGTGCAGCCGTACGGGCGCTTCCTGGAAGTCCGGTGCGGTGTCCCCGGGCAGGGCGTGCCGCAGGGCATTGGTGACGAGTTCGGAGACGACCAGTGCGACGTCGTCGAAGCGCTCGTCCAGCCCCCAGCCGTTCAGCGTCTTCCTGGTGAACCGCCGTGCCCCGCCCACGGCTTCGTAGCGGGCGGGCAGTGTGCAGGTGGCCGAGCCGGAGACGGCTGAGGGATCGATGGGGGGAAGCCCCTGCCTTAACGGCTCGAGCATCGTCGATCCATTCGTCCCCATGCGAGGCACTCCCGGGATTCGCGGCTGTATCGGTACTACGGGGTACAGCGGCACAACACGAACGAGCACGCAGGTGCGCGAGAGCCATGCTTCCGAATGCGCAGGGCAGATGCAAGGGCAGATGCACGTGCACGCGCCGGACCTGTCCGAACCCGTGCCGGTTCTTGGTCATTTCTTCCTGCGTGTATTTTCGTAGCTTTCCGTGGGCCTTCTCATCTCCGTAATCGAATGAGTACGGGCTGAAGCGTTTTGGTGGCAGAATCCGGCACTTGGGGTTCAGGGGGAGCCCCGGTGTCCAGGAAGCGATGGGGAGGATCGGACCAGTGGCGGCAGGCGAGTCGAGTGGATCTGTGGTGCGGCGCATCCTGCTGGGCTCACAGCTCAGGCGGCTGCGCGACTCCCGGGGCATCACCCGGGAGGCGGCCGGCTACTCCATCCGGGCTTCCGAGTCGAAGATCAGCCGCATGGAGTTGGGACGGGTGAGCTTCAAGGCCAGGGATGTCGAGGATCTGCTCACGCTCTATGGGGTCACGGACGAGGCGGAGCGCGACGCCCTGCTCGGCCTGGCCCGTGAGGCCAACATGGCGGGCTGGTGGCACAGTTACGGGGACGTGCTGCCCGGATGGTTCCAGACGTACGTCGGTCTGGAGGGAGCGGCATCGCTCATCCGGGTGTACGAAGTCCAGTTCGTCCACGGCCTGTTGCAGACCGAGTCCTACGCGCACGCGGTCGTCGCCCGGGGCATGGGCGACGCCCCCGCCGTCGAGATCGACCGCCGCGTCGCGTTGCGGCTGGAGCGTCAGAAGGCCCTCGTCTCCGAACGTGCACCCCGCTTCCACGCCGTACTGGACGAGGCGGCGTTGCGCCGGCCGTACGGCGACCGTGAAGTCATGCGCGGACAATTGCGGCATCTGATCGAAATGTCGGAACAGCCCAACATCACTCTTCAAGTGATGCCCTTCAGTTTTGGTGGGCATGCCGGAGAGAGCGGTTCTTTTACGATGCTTCGATTCCCCGAATCGGATCTGTCGGACATTGTATATTTGGAGCAGCTGACAAGTGCGCTCTATCTGGACAAGGCCGAAGAAGTCGCTCAGTACGAAAAGGCCATGGCGCGGCTGCACGAGGACAGTCCCGGCCCCGAGGAGAGCCGTGATCTGCTCCGTGGTCTACTCCAACTCACCTGATTCATCAGTACGATGGCGGTTCGACGGGAGTCTGCACCTGAGTTAAGGGATCGCATGTCCTTCTTCTACGAGCTGGCCGACCAGTACATCGACGGTGAGTGGCGGACCGGAACCGGCTCGTGGGACATCATCGATTTCAATCCCTACAACGGGGAGAAACTCGCCGCGATCACCATCGCGACCGCGCACGAGGTCGACCTCGCTTATCGGGCCGCCGAGCGCGCCCAGCGGTCCTGGGCCACCACCGGCCCGTACGAGCGCCGCGGGGTTCTGGAACGCGCCCTGGACGTCATCGGGGAACTGCGCGACGAAATTGTCGAGGCGATCGTCGACGAACTGGGCGGAACCCGTCTCAAGGCGGAGTACGAGGTCCGGGTCGCCGAGGAATTCCTGCGCGACGCGATCCATCGGACGCTGCGCCCCCGAGCCCGCATCCTGCCCTCCCCGACGGACGGCAAGGAGAATCGTCTCTACCGCGAGCCGGTCGGCGTCATAGGGGTCATCAGCCCCTTCAACTTCCCCTTCCTGGTGACGATGAAGTCCGTCGCGCCGGCCCTCGCGCTCGGCAACGCGGTCGTCATCAAGCCCAATCAGAACGCCCCGGTCGTCGGCGGCGGACTGATCGCCAGGATCTTCGAGGAGGCGGGCCTGCCCGCCGGGCTGCTCAACGTCCTGATCACCGATGTCGCCGAAATAGGGAACGCGTTCATCGAGCACCCCGTACCCAAGGTGATCTCCTTCGCGGGCACGGACCGCGTCGGCCGCCACGTCGGCGCGATCGCGGCCGGGCACTTCAAGCGGACGATCCTCGAACTCAGCGGCAACAGCGCCCTGGTGGTGCTGGACGACGCGGACATCGACTACGCGGTCGACGCGGCCGTCTTCAGCCGCTTCGTGTACCAGGGGCAGGTCTGCATGGCCGCCAACCGCATCCTGGTGGACCGCGGCGTCGAGCGGGAGTTCACCGAGAAGTTCACCGCCAGGGTGGCCGCGCTGAGGACCGGCGACCCGCGTGACCCGGAGACCCACATCGGTCCGGTCATCAGCACCTTCCAGGCGGACGCCCTGACCGCCCTGGTCGACCAGGCGCTGGCCGAGGGGGCCACCGCGCTCGTGCGGGGCGGGACCCGCGGCAACCTCGTCGAGCCGACCGTGCTCACCGGGCTCCCCGAGGACTCCCCGCTGCTGTCCCAGGAGATATTCGGCCCGGTGGCGCTGCTGGTGCCGTTCGACGGCGAGGACGATGCCGTACGCATCGCCAACGACACCCCGTACGGGCTGAGCGGCGCCGTGCACACCCGCGGCGCCGAACGCGGAGTGCGGTTCGCGCAGCGGGTCGTCAGCGGCATGTTCCACGTCAACGACTCCACCGTCCAGGACGATCCGCTGGTCGCCTTCGGCGGCGAGAAGTTCTCCGGGATCGGCAGGCTGAACGGCGAGGCGACCGTCCGTGCCTTCACCACCGAGACGTGGATGTCCATTCAGTACGGCCGGAGCGCGTTCCCCTTCTGACGCGCCGTTCCGCGGCATCCAGGACAGAAGCTGACCGCAAGGGTCCTTAGCTTGGCCGGTGTCAGGAAGAAACCGGCACAGCTCACCGAGGCGGTCATCATGGTCACTCACGTTCCCGCGGAGAACTCCGGCGACGAGCGCGGCGCGTTCCTCTCCTTCGTCGAGGCGCAGCGCGGCGCGATCCGGCGCTCGCTCATCGGACTGACCGAGGAGCAGGCGGCGAGCCGGCCCAGCGCCAGCGGACTCTCCCTCTCCGGGCTGCTCAAGCATGTCGCCGAGGGTGAGCTGAACTGGCTGCGGATGGCCCAGCGGCGGCCGAGCGAGACCTCACGGACCGAGGAGACCTGGGCGGACAGCTTCCGGCTCGTCGGCGACGAGACCGTGGAGCGGATGCTGGAGTTCTGGGACGGCGTCGCGGCCGAGGTCGAGACGTTCATCCGCTCGGTGCCCGGCCTGGACGACACCTTCCCGCTGCCCGACGCGCCCTGGTTCCCGAAGGAGGGGCGGGTGTCGATGCGCTGGCTGCTGCTCCATCTCGTCGAGGAGCACGCCCGGCACGCCGGGCACGCCGACATCATCCGGGAGTCCCTGGACGGCCGTACCGCGTTCGAGCTGGTCGCCGAGGCGGGCGGCTACGCTGATCAAAGTTGAATAGAAGGGGTGCGTGACATGTCCGCGATCCGGCTGCTGGTCCTCTGCGCCGTGCGTCAGCACGGCCGGGCGCACGGCTATCAGGTCCGCAACGACCTGGAGTACTGGGGTGCGCACGAGTGGTCCAACGCCAAGCCCGGGTCGGTGTACCACGCGCTGAAGCAGATGGCGAAGCAGGGACTGCTGATCGCCCACGAGACCGCTCCGAGCACGGCGGGCGGCCCGCCCCGTACCGAGTACGAGATCACCGAGCGGGGCAACGAGGAGTACCTCGCGCTGCTGCGCGCGGCGCTGACCTCGTACGACCAGAAGCTGGACGTGCTGTCGGCGGGCCTCGGCGGCATCGTCGACCTGGAGCGGGCCGAGGCGGTCGCGCTGCTCAAGGAGCGGGTGGCCGGTCTCGCGGCCTGGCGGGCCTCGGTCACCGAGTACTACACGCCGGAGGCCGGGCCCGGGTCGCTCGGTCACATCGGCGAGATCATGAACATGTGGGTCCACTCGGCGGACGCCGGGGCGGAGTGGACGCGCGGGCTGATCGCCCGCATCGAGGGCGGCGCGTACACCTTCGCGGGGGAGGGGGAACCCTTCATCGGCGTACTCGCCGAGGGACAGGAGAACCCGTACGCGACGGGTGTCCCGGATCCCGGCGACGACGAGTAATCAAGTTTGACGAATGAGATCGGCGGCGTTACCTTCGACCCCGCTAGTCAAGTTTGACTACGGGAGGGTGTGGGGACTTTGACCGACGCGATCGTTGTCGAAGGTGTGCACAAGCGCTACGGGGAGAAGCGTGCCCTGGACGGCCTGGACCTCACGGTCCGCCGCTCCACCGTCCACGCCGTGCTCGGCCCCAACGGCGCGGGCAAGACCACGGCCGTACGCATCCTGTCCACGCTGCTGCGGCACGACGAGGGCCGGGTCGAGGTGGCGGGGTTCGATGTACGGGACCGGGCCGGCGAGGTCCGGCGCCGCATCGGGCTGCTCGGGCAGTACGCGGCGGTCGACGAGGAGCTCGGCGGCCGGCAGAACCTGGAGATGTTCGGCCGGCTGTACCACCTGGGCGCCCGCCGGGCGGGCGCGCGGGCGGACGAGCTGCTGGCCCGCTTCGGTCTCGCGGACACCGGCCGGCGGCCGGTGAAGCAGTACAGCGGCGGCATGCGGCGACGGCTCGATCTGGCCGCCTCGCTGATCACCGACCCGGAGGTGCTCTTCCTGGACGAGCCGACCACCGGACTCGACCCGCGCGGCCGGGCCGAGGTGTGGTCGGCGGTGCGCTCCCTGGTGGGCGGCGGCACGACCGTACTGCTGACCACGCAGTATCTGGAGGAGGCCGATCAGCTCGCGGACCGGATCTCGGTGATCGACGCCGGGCGGGTGGCCGCCGAGGGGACGTCCGACGAGCTGAAGGCGATGGTGGCCGGGGACCGCATCGATGTCGTCGTCCGGGACGGGTCCCGACTGGCCGCCGCGGCACGGCTGCTGGGTGACGGCGCGGTCGTCGACGCGGACCGGCGGCTGATCGGGGCGTCGGCGCCGGACCGGATGGCGGCCCTGACCCGGACCGTACGGGCCCTGGAGGAGGCGGGCATCAAGGCGGAGGACATCGCGGTGCGGCGCCCGACACTCGACGAGGTCTTTCTCTCGCTGACCGAGCGGAAGCCGGAACACGCGGAGGTGGCGGCATGAGCGCGATGAGCTGGGCGGTGTCCGACTCCTGGACGATGACTCGGCGCGAACTGGCGCACTGGGCGCGGCAGCCGGTGCGGATCGTCGTCGGACTGGTCTTCCCCGTGATGCTGCTGCTGATGTTCACCTACCTGGTGGGCGGCGGGCGTGGCGTCGACGGCGACAACACCGAGTTCCTGGTGCCCGGCATGCTCGCGCTCACCATGGCCTTCGGCCTGGAGTCGACCATGATCGCGGTGACCCAGGACCTCGACAAGGGCGTCATCGACCGGTTCCGCGCCATGCCGATGGTCTCCGGTTCGGTGCTGGTCGGCCGGAGCGTCGCGGACATGCTCCAGTCGGTGGCCGCGCTCGCCGTGATGACCGGCGTCGGATACGCGGTCGGCTGGCGCTGGCACCACGGGCCGGCCGCGGCGCTGGGGGCGGTGGGGCTGCTTCTGCTGCTGCGGTTCGCGATGCTGTGGACCGGCATCCAGCTGGCGCTGGTGGCCGGGAAGCCGGAGCTGGTGCAGGCGGTGCAGATCCTGGTCTGGCCGGTCGGCTTCCTCTCCAATGTCTTCGCCACCCCCGATTCGATGCCGGGGTGGCTGGGCGCGGCCGTCGAATGGAACCCGATGTCCGCCACGGCCACGGCGGTACGCGGCCTGTTCGGCAATCCGGGCGGGGCGGGCGGCACCTGGGCGTCCGACCACGCCGGACTGCTCGCGGTGGTCTGGCCGCTGGTGCTGCTCGCGGTGTTCTTCCCGCTGGCGGTACGGAGGTTCGCCCGGATCGGCCGCTGACCGCGGCGCCCGGCGCTCAGTGGTGGAAGGACGTCGCCGCCTGTTTGTCCTGGCTCAACGGGTGCGGCTGGCGGCGCAGGTCGGGCAGGATCAGCCGGAGGTCCTCCAGCAGCAGCTCGGCGAGGTCCGACGAGAAGCCGTTGCGGCACACCACCCGCAGCACCGACAGGTCCTGCCGGTTGGCGGGGAAGGTGTAGGCGGGCACCAGCCAGCCCTGCTCCCGCAGCCGGCGGGACACGTCGAAGACGTCGTACGCCTTTACGTCCGGCGCGGTCGTCAGCGCGAAGACGGGCAACTGGTCGCCCTGGGTGAGGAGCTGGAAGTCGTCGAGTTTCCCGATCTGCTGCGCCAGCGCGGTCGCGACGTCCCGGGAGGCCTGCTGAACGGCCCGGTAGCCGTCCCGGCCCAGCCGCAGGAAGGTGTAGTACTGCGCCACCACCTGGGCGCCGGGCCGGGAGAAGTTGAGCGCGAAGGTCGGCATGTCGCCGCCCAGGTAGTTGACCCGGAAGACGAGCTCCTCGGGCAGTTCGGCGGGCGAGCGCCACAGCGCCCAGCCGACCCCCGGGTAGACCAGGCCGTACTTGTGCCCGGAGGTGTTGATCGAGGAGACCCGGGGCAGCCGGAAGTCCCACACCAGGTCCTCGTCCAGGAACGGCGCCACCATCGCACCGGACGCCCCGTCCACATGGACGGGGATGTCCAGGCCGGTGCGTTCCTGAAGGGCGTCCAGGGCCGCGCAGAGTTCCGCGATCGGCTCGTAGGAACCGTCGAAGGTGGAGCCCAGGATGCCGATGACGCCGATGGTGTTCTCGTCGCAGAGATCGGCCGCGGCCTGCGGGTCGAGATGGAAGCGGTCGCCCTCCATCGGGACCAGCCGCGGCTCGACCTCCCAGAAGTTGCAGAACTTGTCCCAGCAGACCTGCACGTTGATGCCCATGACCAGGTTCGGCCGGGCGGTCGCCGGGTAGCGGTCGGCGTTCCTGGCCGCCCAACGGCGTTTCAGCGCCAGGCCGGAGAGCATGCAGGCCTCGCTGGAACCGGTCGTCGAACAGCCCACGACGGTCGAGGGGTCGGGGGCGTTCCACAGATCGGCGAGCATCGCGACGCACCGCCGCTCCAGCTCGGCGGTGCGCGGGTACTCGTCCTTGTCGATCATGTTCTTGTCGCGGCACTCGCCCATCAGCACCCCGGCCTGGGGCTCCATCCAGGTGGTGACGAAGGTGGCCAGGTTGAGCCGTGCGTTGCCGTCGAGCATCAGCTCGTCATGGACCAGGCCGTAGGCGATCGAGGGCGGCATCGGTCCGTCGGGGAGCCGGTGCCGGGGCGGCGCCGACTCCATTCCGGCGATCGGGTCGGCCTCTCCGTAGAACGGGTTGAGGGCGAGCCTGCGGCGCTTCTCGGACGGCTCCGTACCGTGGGGCGAACCCTTGTGGAGAGGCATCGGCGGACAGCCTTTCTGGGCTCTCGGCGGTCTTCGGTGAGCCGCCACGGTCCTGTGGACGTGCGGTGCGTTCAGCTCTCGGCGGCGAGGCCGTCCTTGATGGCCCGGGTGAACCTCACGACCCGTTCGGCCTGGACCCGGGCGGCGGTCAGGGTCTGCACGCCGACCGGGATGTCGCCCTGCCCCGCAACATGCGAAGTGCCGTACGGATTGCCGTCGACGAACTTCGACGGGTCCGTGTAGCCGGGGGCGACCAGGATGCCGCCGAAGTGGTGGACGGTGTTGTAGAGCGCGAGCAGCGTGGACTCCTGGCCGCCGTGCGCGGTGCTGGTGGAGGTGAAGCCGCTGTAGACCTTGTCGGCGAGACGACCTGCCTGCCAGAGGCTGCCGAGGGTGTCGATGAACTGCTTGAGCTGGGCGGTGACATTGCCGAACCGGGTCGGCGTACCGAAGATCACGGCGTCCGCCCAGATCATGTCGTCCTTCGAAGCCTCGGCGATGTCCGCGGTCGCTTTCGCGTTGGCGGCCCAGGCCGGGTTGGAGTCGATGGCCGCCTGCGGGGCCAGTTCACGGGCCCTGCGCAGCCGTACCTCCGCGCCGGCCTTCTCGGTGTACTGCGCGATGGCCTTGGCCATCGTGGCGACGGTGCCGGTCGAGGAGTAATAGATGACGGCGACGTTGACGGGCGTGGGCATCGCGGAGACCTCCGGCAGGGCCTGGCGGGATGTATCGGGGCATAACCGTACGGGGGAGACGATACGGATACCGGTGGCATCCGGCGCGTCGAGCGGGGCGCCGGGCCGGAGCGGGCGCGCCGTAGGCTCCGCCGTTCCGGGATGAGTGGCGCCGAGTGCGCCGCCGGCCGGGGTGAGAGGGCCCGGCGTGCGCCGCCGCGCCGGGCTCACCTCAGCGCTGTACCGTCCTCGTGCAGTTGCATCTGCGGGCGCCCGGTCACCAGCAGCCAGGCCGGCAGCGAGGCGATGCACAGCATGGGGAGCACGGCCGCGCCGCCGACCAGCACCGCCGCGGTGAACAGGCTCAGCCAGCCCTGCCGGGTGACGGCCAGCAGTACGCCCAGCACCGCACACGACACCGCGAGCGCCACCGGCACCGAGGGGACCAGGGCATGGGCGCAGAGCCCCAGTGCCACCCCCACGAAGACGGCGGGGAAGATCCGCCCGCCCCGGAAGCCGCAGGTCGCCGCGATCAGCAGCGCGGCCGTCTTCACCACGGCCATGACCGCGAACTGCCCCGCCGACCAGCCGTTCGGGTCGGCGGCGAGCACCTTCACCTCGTCGAGCCCCTTGAACAGGGTGAGATGGCCGCCCAGTACCCCGAGCAGGCCGAGCAGCAGCCCGCCGAGGGTCAGTGCCAGGACGGGGTGCTTCAGGGCCCGGAAGAACCGGTGCGCGTACGGGAAGGCGTACACCGCCATCAGACCCAGCACCGCACCCGCCAGGGCGATGACGATCGAGGAGAGCAGATCGCCCCAGTGCGGGTGGGCGTACGCCGGCAGCGACAGGTCGAAGCTGGGGTGGGCCAGCAGCGTCATGGTGAGCGCGCCGGCGGTGCCCGCCGCGAGCGGGCCGAACAGCCGGTCCCAGAGCGCACCCGGTCCGGCGCGGGAGGCGAGCGTCTCGGAGAGGATCAGCGCGGCGGCGACCGGGGTGCCGAAGAGCGCGCCGACGGTGCCGGCCGCCGCCAGCGCGATCCACAGCTTTGCCGTCGTGCCGGGAGCGAACCGCCGGCCGAGCCAGTAGGCCAGCGCGATATTGGCGGCCGTGATCGGATTCTCCGGGCCGAGGCTGATCCCGCCCGCGAGCGTGAGGACGGTGACGAGCAGCAGTCCCGGAACCACGCCCGGCGCGAGGGGCGGATCCACCAGCCCGGTGGTCGCCGGATCGGGACCGGCGTGACCGGGCACCGCCCGCACGAGCAGCCCGACCGCCAGCCCGCCGGCGGTGAGCATCACGATCATCCAGAGCGAGGAGTAGCGGCCGATGGAGAGCGCGTCGGGGATCGTCCCCCAGAGCACGTCCTGAAGCTTCTCCGCGAGCAGGCTGACCCCGAGCAGGACGAGGGCCGAGGCGACTCCGACGGCCAGCGCGGGCACGATGACGGGCAGCAGCCGGTGCACCGGAGTGGTCTCGGCGCGAGCGGTTCCGGCGGGCGGCGGCCCGGCGGGAGGGATTTCGGCGGGCGGGGGAGAATCTGTGGCCATCGGCTCACCATAACGAGACAAAAGCCGCATAACCCCTCCAATGGCGCCGGAGGTGGTGGTGTTTCGGACTTGCACCTCACGTCACGTCAGGACTCAGGCTCGGTACGAACCGGAAACGGAGAAGGGAGCGGGGAGTCGTGGACCACTCCGTGGGACAGGTCGCCGGATTCGCCGGGGTCACGGTGCGCACCCTGCACCACTACGACGGCATCGGACTGCTCTCGCCCGGCGGGCGCAGCCACGCGGGCCACCGCCGTTACGACGACGACGACCTCGACCGGCTGCAGCGGATCCTGTTCTACCGGGAGCTCGGCTTCCCGCTCGACGAGATCGCGGTACTGCTCGACGACCCGGACGCGGACCCGCAGGAGCATCTGCGCCGCCAGCACCGGCTGCTGACCGACCGGATCGCCGAACTGCGAAAGATGGCCGCCGCCGTCGAAACAGCCATGGAGGCACGGAAGATGGGCATCAACCTCACGCCCGAGGAGAAGTTCGAGGTCTTCGGGGGCAAGGACCCCGAGGAGCACGCGGAGGAGGCCGGACGCCGCTGGGGCGGCACCGCCGCCTACGCCGAGTCGCAGCGCCGGGTCGCCCGGTACACCAAGGACGACTGGAAGCGGATGCAGGCGGAGGTCGCCGACTGGGGCGCCGCGTACGACGCGTTGATGGCGGCCGGTGAACCGGCCACCGGCGAACGGGCGATGGACCTGGCCGAGGCCCACCGGCTCCACATCACCCGGTGGTTCTACGCGTGCACACCCGAGATCCACCGGGGGCTCGGCGAGATGTACGTGTCCGACCCGCAGTTCCGCGCGTACTACGAGTCGATGCGGCCGGGCCTGGCCCAACACCTGCGGGACGCGATCGAGGCCAACGCGGCGCGCCTCTCGTAACCCGCGCGGGCGCGGCCGGCACGGCGGTGGGGACGGCCCCGCCCCCGTGCCGGCCGTCGCTCAGATCTTGCTGATCACGGCCGCCGTACCGTACGCGCAGACCTCGGTGCCCACATCGGCCGCCTCGGTCACGTCGAAGCGCATCATCAGGACCGCGTTGGCGCCGCGCGCCCTGGCCTGTTCGACCAGTCGCTCCATCGCCTGGTTCCGGGTCTGGACGAGCGTCTTGGTCAGCCCCTTCAGCTCGCCGCCGATCATGGACTTCAGCCCGGCACCGATCTGGCTGCCGAGGTGGCGGGAGCGCACGGTCAGGCCGAACACCTCACCGATCACCCGGGTCACCTGGTAGCCCGGTACGTCGTTCGTGGTGACGACCAGGACATCCGACTGGTCCGCCTGACCGCCGCCGAAATCCTCGATACTCATCGTGTGGAACCTCCTGGAGAGAGCTTTGTCCCGGTTGGCCCGGTGCGTATTTTCGCTGGGGGCACTGGAACCCGGGGACATCATCCCGCGTTGATAGCTTGGGGCGGCCACGCAGCCGCCATCGATCGATCCAGGAGCCCGGACCCTTGAATACGCTTGCGCTCGGACCGAGCTGGCTGGACCCGGACTATCTCATCAACACCTTCGGACTCCCCGGCGTCCTCCTCATCGTGTTCGCCGAGTCCGGACTGCTGATCGGCTTCTTCCTGCCCGGTGACTCCCTGCTGTTCACCACGGGGCTGCTGGTGACCACGGGCCAGCTGAAGTCTCCGCTCTGGCTGGTCTGCGTCCTGGTGGCGCTGGCGGCGATCATCGGCGACCAGGTGGGCTATCTCTTCGGCCGCAAGGTCGGCCCGTCGCTCTTCAAGCGCCCGGACTCCCGCCTCTTCAAGCAGGAGAACGTCGAGAAGGCGCACGAGTTCTTCGAGAAGTACGGGCCGAAGTCGCTGATCCTGGCCCGCTTCGTGCCCATCGTGCGTACGTTCACGCCGATCATCGCCGGTGTGAGCCGGATGAACTACCGCTCGTTCATCACGTTCAACATCATCGGCGGGGTGCTCTGGGGCGTCGGGGTCACGCTGCTCGGCGCAGCCCTCGGCAAGATCGAGTTCGTGCACCAGAACATCGAGGCGATGCTCATCCTGATCGTGCTCATCTCGGTGGTGCCGATCGCGATCGAGTTCCTGCGGGCCCGCTCCAAGTCGAAGAAGGAAGCGGCGGCGACCGGCGGCGGCGAGGGCCAGGGCCCGGTCACTGGCCAGCGCGGCCGCCACGCCAAGCGCTGACCCGGAGCCGGCACCCGGCTCAGAAGCCGCGCGTCCGTTTGGCCGCGCGGCGGTTCGCCCCGCCGATCGCCCCCGGCACCCGCATGAACAGCCGGGAGATCTCGCTTCCCAGGTTGACCCCGATCGCGATGGCCAGCGCCGTCGCGACCGCGGTCGACAAGGAGGCCAGCCCTGCGTTCACATCGCCCTGCGCCATGCCCAGCAGACCGAAGTACGTGGCCGAGCCGGGCAGCAGCGGGCCGATCGCCGCCGTGATGAACGGCAGTGACGAGGTGGACCGGTAGCGCGCGAACAACTGCCCGAACAGGCCCACCAGGCCCGCCGCCGTCGCCGTCGCCAGCACCGGTGAGATATGGCCGGTCCTGGCCATCGCGCCGAAGATCACCCACGCCACGGCGCCGTTGAGGGTCACCGCCAGCACCGTGGAGCGTTCCTGCTGGAGCAGGATCGCGAACGCGAGACAGAGCGCCATCGACGCCAGGATCTGCACCACGGGCCGGTCGGGGGCGAAGAACCGGGTCCCGGGATTCAGCTCGGCGCCCAGCTGAACGCCCAGATACAGCACGAGCAGCACACCGACGACGATGCCGATGAACAGGTACATGACTTCGAGCAACCGCGCGGCGGCGGTGATGTAGAAGCCGGTCAGCCCGTCCTGCACGCCCGCCACCAGGGCCCGCCCCGGCAACAGCGCGAACAGCCCACCGGTGATGACCGCGGACGGCCGCACGTCCGACCAGTGGGTCAGGGTCAGCGCCACACCCAACGCGGCGGGAGGCATCGCCGCCACCACGAACTGGTAGAACTCCGGCAGCCCCCGCCCGGCACAGAGCCAGGCCAGCCGGTCGCCGAGCATCGCGCCGATCGCGGCCACCACGAACACCAGTGCACCACCGCCGACCAGCACCGATGCCGCACCGGCGAGTCCGCCGCCGGCCAGCGTCAGCACCCAGCCGGAGTACGGATGCCGGTTGCGCCGGATCTCAGCCAGGCGCCGGTACGCCTCCTCCAGCGAGACCTCGACATCCTCGGTGGTGATGTCGTCGATGAGCCGGAAGACGGCGGCCAGCCGGGTGTAGTCGGTGGCACGACGGCGTACGGTACGGCTCGCCGTCACCGGGTCGTCGACCAGCGAGGGCTGGTGCGAGATCGACAGCAGGGTGAAGGTGACGGTGGGCTCGCTGCGGTCCAGACCGTAGCTGCGGGTCACCGCGAACATCGCCGCCTCGACGTCCTCGGCACCCTCGCCGCCGGCGAGCAGCAGTTCGCCGATGCGCAGCGTCAGGTCGAGCACGCGCGGCACCGCGGGGCCCGTCTCGTCGGACTTCTGCACCGGCTCGGGCGCCGGGCGCTCGGCGACCGGCATCCGCAGCATCGTGCGCATCCGGTCCTGCCAGGGGGCCTCCTTGGTCAGCCGGATCATCGGGCTGCCGTGCGCCGGGGTGAAGGCGGGCGGTGAGTGCTGGGCGCTGTAGGTGCGCGGCGGGGCGAAGGCGGAGCCGATCGTGTCCGAGCCCGAGCCCGAGCCCGTGGTCTGACCGGAACCGGAACCGGAAGCGGAGCCCGTTCCCGTCCCCTGGGGTTCGGTTGTCAGACCAGCCGGAATGGCGAACTCCGATGTCGGCTGGTCGTCCTCGGACGCGGACGTCCGTCGTCCCACCCCGGTCGGCGGGACGAAGGCGCTGCGCGCCTCGTCGGACTGGGGCTTCTGGTCCTCCGGACCGCCCGGTTCCGCCACCACTCGGCCTCGCTCCTCATCGGCTGCGCGTCTTCGCTTGCGCTTGTGCCCAGTATGGCCACGGACAAGTATGCGGAGGCGAGGCGGGCGGAATCACGGGGCGCGCGGACCCGCGGGGCGGACCGGTACGCGACCGGGACGGACCGGTGCGTGACCGGGACGGGCTGCGTACGGAACGGGCGCGGCGCACGCGAAACGGGCGGCACCCCATCGAGAGGAGTGCCGCCCGTTTCCAGCACGGAACCGTAAGCGGAACCGTGCGACGTACCTCGGCCGGAATCCGGCCGTGACCCTCGGGTCAGTGCGCGCCGCCCTGCGCCTCAAGGCGCTTGTAGGAGGCCTCGATCTCGGCCTCGGCCTCGGCGCGGCCGACCCAGTCCGCACCCTCGACGGACTTGCCGGGCTCCAGGTCCTTGTAGACCTCGAAGAAGTGCTGGATCTCCAGGCGGTCGAACTCCGACACGTGGTGGATGTCGCGCAGGTGCTCCACCCGGGGGTCGGAGGCCGGCACGCACAGCAGCTTGTCGTCGCCGCCGGCCTCGTCCGTCATCCGGAACATGCCGATGGCGCGGCATTTGATGAGGCAGCCGGGGAAGGTCGGCTCGTCCAGGATGACCAGCGCGTCCAGCGGGTCGCCGTCCTCGCCGAGGGTGTTCTCGACGAAGCCGTAGTCCGCCGGGTAGCTGGTCGAGGTGAAGAGTCGACGGTCCAGGCGGATCCGACCGGTCTCGTGGTCCACCTCGTACTTGTTCCGCGAACCCTTCGGGATCTCGATGGTGACGTCGAACTCCACGGGTGGCTCCTCCATGATCAACACATACGACTGGTGATTAAGTGTCCCCCACGCAGATGTGTGCTCGCGAAAGGGGCTGGTCAACGGTGGACGAGCCGGTGAAGAGACCGTCGGTCGACCCGCTGGACAAACTGAGCAGGCTCACCCGGCAGAGTGGCTTGATCAGGCTGAGGGGACTGAGCGATCGGCAGTTCACGGCCGTCTCCGCGGGCCTCGGCCTGGCACTCGCGGCCGGCGTCGTCCTTGCCGCCGGCCCCTGGGACTCGGGTCAGCGTAAGGCCGAGCAGGACTGGGCCGCCGCCCGGAACCGCACAGGTGGCGTACATCACGGATCCGGCACACCGTCCGGACCGGAACCCGCCCCCAGCGCCCCGGCCGTCCTCCAGCCCCTCTCCGCCGCGGTCGACAACTCCGCCCCGGACACGCGCGACACCCCGAACGGCACGGCGGCCGCCCTTCGCGTCACCCTCGGACCGTTGCTGAAGGCCCCCGCGCTGGGGACCGTGCGCAGCGCCGTCGTCATCGACACCGCCACCGGCGAGCGGCTGTACGGCCAGGGTGCCGACACGCCCATGACGCCCGCCTCCACCATCAAGATCGCCACCTCGGTCGCCGCGCTGAGCGCGCTCGGCCCCGGTCACCGCATCGCCACGACGGTCCGGGCGTCCCCCGACTCCCGCGCTCTCACCCTGGTCGGCGGCGGCGACCCCACCCTCGACAAGGCCGCGCTGCGCGCCCTGGCCGCCGGCACCGCGCGCGCCCTGAAGGACCGCGGCGTGACATCGGTCCGCCTCGCGTACGACACCTCCCGCTACTCCGGCCCCGCACGGCACCCGATCGGCCCCAACGAGAACATCGCCCCCGTCAGCGCCCTGATGACCGACGAGGGCCGGCTCGACAGCAGCGACAGCGGACCCGCCCCCCGCAGCGACGACCCGGCCGGCGACACCGCCCGGACGTTCGGCGAACTGCTCGACGACGCCGGGATCGCCACCCGGTCCGACCCGGTGCGCGGCCGGCCGGCCGCCAAGTCCCGGACGGTCGCCACGCATCTGTCGGTCCCGCTCTCCGCCCTGGTCGAACGGGCCCTGACCAACAGCGACAACGACATCGCCGAGGCACTCGCCCGGCAGACCGCCCTGGCCAAGGGCGAACCGGCCGACTTCGACGGCGGCCGGCGGGCCGTCACCGCACAGCTCAAGAAGCTCCGCCTGCCGCTGACCGGTGCGAACTTCGCCGACGGCAGCGGGCTGAACCGCGAGGACAAGGTCACCGCCGGCCTGCTGGCCGGTCTCCTCGCCCGCGCCGCCGACCCGGACCAGCCCGAGCTGCGCCCCGTCCTCACCGGCCTCCCCGTGGCCGGATTCACCGGCACCCTCAGCGGCCGGTACGACGAGAAGTCCGACGGCACCGGCCTGATCCGGGCCAAGACCGGCACCCTCACCGGCGTGAACTCCCTCGCCGGGACGGTCGTCGACCGGCGGGGCCGACTGCTCGCCTTCGCCTTCCTGGCATCCGGTACGACCTCCCCGTCCGAGGCCCAGTCCTCCCTCGACGCACTCGCCACCGGCCTCAGGTCCGTCCGGTGATCCCCGGCGGGCGCGCGACGCCGGCCACGGCATCGCGCCGCGTCACCGCAACGCCTGAACGCCGCCGGCCACGGCATCGCGCCGCGTCACCGCAACGCCCGAACGCCGCCGGCTGACGGGCGCCCTCCGCCCCGCGTGGCTCCGGTCCCCGGGCGCTCCCCGGCCCGGTGCGCATCCGATGCGTGAGCGCCCCCGCGCCGCGCGACGCACCGCGTCCGACGCCCCGCGCGGATCCACCGGGGAGCACCGGACGACCCTCGCCGCCGGTACCGGGTGAGCCGGTCAACACCACACCGCGGACGGAGCCGAGCACGTACGGTTGACGCATGACGAGCATCGGTGGTGCCGAGATGGTCGACTGGAATCTCGCGGTCGCGACCGCGACCCGACTTGTGCGGCCGGGGCCCGAGATCAGCCGCGAGGAGGCCCGCGAGGTCGTCGCGGAACTGCGCCGGCATGCCAAGGCCGCGGAGGAGCACGTCCGTTCCTTCACCCGGATGATCCCGGACGGGACCGAGCCGGAGGACACCCCGGTCCTGATCGTGGACCGGGCGGGCTGGATCAAGGCCAATGTCGCGGGCTTCCGTGAACTGCTCCGCCCCCTGCTGGGAAAGATGCAGGACCGGCGTGGCAACGGGCCGGGCGGCGCCGTGCTCGGCGCGGTCGGCGGCAAGGTGACCGGCGTCGAGGTGGGGATGCTGCTGTCGTTCCTGGCCTCCCGGGTCCTCGGCCAGTACGAGACGTTCGCCCCCGCCACCCGTGAGTTCCCGGCCTCGGCCGACGGCGGCGGCAGGCTGCTGCTCGTCGCCCCGAACATCGTCCATGTGGAGCGCGAGCTGGAGGTCGACCCGCACGACTTCCGGCTCTGGGTCGCCCTCCACGAGGAGACCCACCGCACCCAGTTCACCGGGGTGCCCTGGCTCCGCGACCATCTGCAGGGCGAGATCCAGTCATTCCTCGAAGAGACCGATGTCGACCCCGTGACCGTGCTGGAACGGCTCCGCGAGGCCGCCCAGTCCCTGGCCGGGGGCCGCCCCGAGGGGGAGGACGGCGAGGACGGCGGCCGCAGCCTCGTCGAGCTCGTCCAGACGCCCGCCCAGCGCGAGATCCTCGGCCGGCTCACCGCCGTGATGTCCCTGCTCGAAGGGCACGCCGACTACGTGATGGACGGCGTCGGCCCGGAGGTCGTCTCCTCCGTCGGCGAGATCCGGGAGAAGTTCCAGCAGCGCAGGGCGCGCGGCGCGAGCCGCCTCGACCAGGCGCTGCGCAAGCTCCTGGGCCTCGACGCCAAACTGCGCCAGTACCGGGACGGCGAACGATTCGTCCGCGCCGTGGTCGACGAGGTCGGCATGGACGGCTTCAACCGGGTCTGGACCTCGCCGAACACCCTCCCGACCAAGGCGGAGATCGCGAAGCCGACGGACTGGATCGCGAGGGTGCACCGTAGGGCAGAGTCCTGATCGCGACGGGCCCGGCGGCGGACGACAGGACGAGAACGCGCCGGTAATCACCCATCCGAGGGACCGTAGGGGCATGGGAAGGCGTGCAATGCTCGATGGACGGCTTACCTCTGTCACCATCGACGCACTCTGAGTGACGGCGCTCTCGCGTCCCGGCACTCCGAAGAACGTCCCCCGAACTCCACGAAGGGCACCGGACATGGGTCCCCATCCTGCGGTCGCGGCGATACGCCTGGCGGTCCGCCGCGTACTCCACGACGTACTGACCGAACACACCCGGCGCACCCCGCACCCCGAGCTCGCCGAAGCCAGTGCGGGCAGGCAGCGCGCCCTGCTCCCCGACCGCCCCGGTACCCCACTCGTGCTGGTGGCATGCTCCGGCGGTGCCGATTCCATGGCACTCGCCTCCGCCCTCGCCTTCGAGGCCCGCAAACTCGACGTCCGGGCCGGCGGCATCACCGTCGACCACGGTCTCCAGGACGGATCCGACACCCGGGCCGCCGAGGTCGTCGACCGCCTCACCACCATGCATCTCGACCCGGTCGAGTCCGTCGCCGTGCAGGTCGGCCAGGAGGGCGGCCCCGAAGCCGCCGCCCGCGACGCCCGCTACGCCGCGCTGGACGCGGCAGCCGAACGGCACGGCGCCGCTGCCGTCCTGCTCGGCCACACCCGTGACGACCAGGCGGAGACGGTGCTGCTGGGCCTGGCCCGCGGCTCCGGCATCCGCTCGCTCTCCGGCATGGCCGCCGCGTCGGGGCCGGCCGGCCGCTACCGCCGGCCCTTCCTCCAGCTCGACCGCCAGACCGCCCGCAAGGCCTGTCTCGTCCAGTCGCTGCCCGTCTGGGACGACCCGCACAACATCGACCCCGCCTACACCCGCTCCCGACTGCGCCACGAGGGCCTGCCCGCCCTGGAGAAGGCGCTGGGCAAAGGAGTCGTCGAGGCCCTCGCCCGTACGGCGCAGCTCTCCCGCGACGACGCCGACGCCCTGGACACCTGGGCCGCCGAGGCCGACCGCACCGTGCGGGACGACGCGGGCCGGCTGGAGTGCGCCAAGCTGTACGCGCTGCCGCCCGCCGTACGCCGCCGGGTGCTGCGCCGGGCAGCCATGGAGGCGGGCTCCCCGCCCGGTTCCCTCTTCGCCCGCCACATCGAGGAAGTCGACCGTCTGATCACCGGCTGGCGGGGCCAGCGGGCCATCAACCTGCCCGGCCGCGTCGAAGCCAGGCGGCAGGGTGGCAGACTGGTGATTCGGCAGAGCTGAAGCACGAGCGGCTGACACGCAGGCGAGCGGCCGCGCAGGGCCGGGGCACCACCCCGGACCCGGCAGGCAAAGAAAGAGACGTGGGTGAACGAGAAGGACATGGGCACCGACCTTCAGTCGGTGCTCCTCACCAAGGAAGAGATCGACGCGAAGCTCGTCGAGCTGGCCGCGAAGATCGACGCGGAGTACGCGGGCAAGGACCTGCTCATCGTCGGCGTCCTGAAGGGCGCAGTGATGGTGATGGCGGACCTGGCGCGCGCGCTGTCCACCCCCGTCACGATGGACTGGATGGCCGTCTCGTCGTACGGCGCGGGCACCCAGTCCTCCGGAGTCGTCCGGATCCTCAAGGACCTGGACACCGACATCAAGGGCAAGCACGTCCTGATCGTCGAGGACATCATCGACTCGGGCCTGACCCTGTCCTGGCTGATGTCGAACCTCGGCTC
The DNA here is from genome assembly GCF_055584025.1 of Streptomyces sp. NPDC104309. Lineage (NCBI taxonomy): Bacteria > Bacillati > Actinomycetota > Actinomycetes > Kitasatosporales > Streptomycetaceae > Streptomyces > Streptomyces sp. NPDC104309. Next base: position 37,755 of record NZ_JBVJMV010000030.1, read on the forward strand.
GCGCGAGCCCGCGTCCCTGGAGATCTGCACCCTGCTGCGCAAGCCGGACGCGGCCAAGGTCGCGCTCGAGTGCAAGTGGGTCGGCTTCGACATCCCCAACGAGTTCGTCGTCGGATACGGGCTGGACTACGCGGAGAAGTACCGCAACCTCCCCTTCGTCGGCACGCTCGCCCCGCACGTCTACGGCGGCTGACGGCCCCCCCCCCCGGCGTTCTCCGCCCGGCGTTTTCCGCTCGGCGTTTTTTGCCTGGCCCAGGGGTGCCCGGCCCGACCGGGACGGACGGCGGGGAACCTTTCACCGCATTCCCGCCGTTGACCCTTCGAAGGCGGCTTTTGACAGACGTCCCCGGCAGTCGCGGGTGACAATGCTGGGGTACCGTCCGAAGAACAGTCTTTTCTCACAGCAGCATTTACCTACGGGCAGGAGGGACGGGGCGTCATCGCCCCGTATGGATGGACGTGAAGCGATACTTCCGTGGGCCGGTCATGTGGATCGTGCTGGCCGTCCTCGCCGTGGTCGTGTTGATGCAGGTCGTCGGCTCGTCAGGCGGCTACAAATCGGTGGACACCGGCAAGGTGATCCAGGCGATCAGCAAGGACCAGGTGGCGCAGGCCAAGCTGACCACCGGTGACGAACAGATCATCAAGATCGAGATGAAGAAGGACCAGAAGCTCTCGGGCGAGTCCGGCAGCAAGTTCCAGGCGAGCTATATCGGCGACCAGGGTGTCCAGCTGGCCGACACGCTGCAGCAGAAGTTCGAGAGCGGCAAGATCGACAAGGGCTACACCGTCTCGCCGTCGAAGCAGTCCCCGTTCATCTCGATCCTCCTCTCGCTGCTGCCCTTCGTCCTGATCGTGGTCGTCTTCCTGTTCCTGATGAATCAGATGCAGGGCGGCGGCTCCCGGGTCATGCAGTTCGGGAAGTCCAAGGCCAAGCTGATCACCAAGGACACCCCGAAGACGACGTTCGCCGATGTGGCGGGGTCGGACGAGGCCGTCGAGGAACTCCAGGAGATCAAGGAGTTCCTCCAGGAGCCGGCGAAGTTCCAGGCCGTCGGTGCCAAGATCCCCAAGGGTGTCCTGCTGTACGGGCCTCCCGGTACGGGCAAGACGCTGCTCGCGCGTGCCGTCGCGGGCGAGGCGGGCGTCCCGTTCTACTCGATCTCGGGTTCCGACTTCGTCGAGATGTTCGTCGGTGTCGGTGCCAGCCGGGTCCGTGACCTCTTCGAGCAGGCCAAGGCGAACGCCCCGGCGATCGTCTTCGTCGACGAGATCGACGCCGTCGGCCGACACCGCGGTGCCGGAATGGGCGGCGGCCACGACGAGCGCGAGCAGACGCTGAACCAGCTGCTCGTCGAGATGGACGGCTTCGACGTGAAGGGCGGCGTCATCCTGATCGCCGCCACGAACCGGCCGGACATCCTCGACCCGGCGCTGCTGCGTCCGGGCCGCTTCGACCGGCAGATCGCGGTCGACCGGCCGGACATGCAGGGCCGTCTCGAAATCCTCAAGGTGCACCAGAAGGGCAAGCCGATCGCGAAGGACGTCGACCTCGGCGCCGTCGCCCGTCGTACGCCCGGCTTCACCGGTGCCGACCTGTCGAACGTGCTGAACGAAGCGGCGCTCCTCACGGCGCGCGGCAACATGAAGCTGATCGACAACAAGATGCTCGACGAGGCCATCGACCGCGTCGTGGCGGGCCCGCAGAAGCGGACCCGGATCATGTCCGAGAAGGAGAAGAAGATCACCGCGTACCACGAGGGCGGACACGCCCTGGTCGCGGCGGCTTCCCCCCAGTCGGACCCGGTCCACAAGATCACGATCCTCTCCCGCGGCCGCGCCCTCGGTTACACGATGGTGCTCCCGGAGGAGGACAAGTACTCCACGACGCGCAACGAGATGCTTGACCAGCTGGCCTACATGCTGGGCGGGCGCGCTGCCGAGGAGCTGGTCTTCCACGACCCGACCACCGGCGCCGCGAACGACATCGAGAAGGCCACGGCAACGGCCCGCGCGATGGTCACGCAGTACGGCATGACGGAGCGGCTCGGCGCGATCAAGTTCGGCGGCGACAACACCGAGCCCTTCGTGGGCCGGGAGATGGGCCACCAGCGCGACTACTCGGAAGAGGTCGCGGCCCTCGTCGACGAAGAGGTCAAGAGGCTCATCGAGACCGCGCACAACGACGCGTGGGAGATCCTCGTCGAGAACCGCGACGTGCTGGACGCCCTCGTTCTCCAGCTCCTGGAGAAGGAGACGCTCGGCAAGGAGGAGATCGCCGAGATCTTCGCCCCGATCGTGAAGCGCCCGGCCCGTCCGGCCTGGACCGGTTCCGCCCGACGCACCCCGTCGACGCGGCCGCCGGTGCTCTCGCCGAAGGAGCTCGCCCTCACCAACGGCGCCACCACGGCGAACGGCTCGGTCGTCCCCACGGACACCGTCCCGGCCACCGAGGTGATCCCGGAGGACCGCCCGGAGAACTGATCCGCGGCCCCGGTGTGGTCCCTGTCACGGGGCCTCACCGGGCCCGGAATGGATGCCGCGCCTCCGCAGGTTCTAGCCTGTGGGGGCGCGGCTTTTTCGTACGCCCGTACGGAGGTAGGTGCGGGTGACAGCTCAGAGGAACGAGGCACAGATGACCGACCCGGTGACGTTGGAGGGCCAGGGTCCGATCGGTGAGTTCGACGAGAAGCGGGCCGAGGCCGCCGTTCGCGAACTTCTCCTCGCCGTGGGCGAGGACCCGGACCGTGAAGGACTGCGTGAGACGCCGGGACGGGTGGCACGGGCGTACAAGGAGATATTCGCGGGTCTCTACCAGGAGCCCGAGGACGTTCTGACGACCACGTTCGACCTCGGCCACGACGAGATGGTGCTGGTCAAGGACATCGAGGTGTTCAGCACCTGCGAACACCACCTGGTGCCGTTCCGGGGTGTCGCGCACGTCGGGTACATCCCGGCGACCAGCGGAAAGATCACCGGCCTTTCGAAGCTGGCTCGCCTGGTCGACGTCTACGCCCGGCGACCGCAGGTCCAGGAGCGGCTCACCACGCAGATCGCCGACTCGCTCATGGACATCCTGGAGCCGCGCGGGGTCATCGTCGTCATCGAGTGCGAGCACATGTGCATGTCGATGCGCGGTATCCGCAAGCCGGGTGCGAAGACGCTGACGTCGGCGGTGCGGGGACAGCTTCGCGATCCCGCGACGCGAGCCGAGGCCATGAGCCTGATCATGGCGCGCTGAGCCCCGGCACGACAGCGGGAGGAGAGCTCGGTGGTCCCTACGCGGACGCCGAGCTCTTGTCGTTGTCCTCGTCCTCCGGGAGCTTGCAGATGCGCTCCAGCCAGAGGGCCGCGGCCACCACCGCGATGCCGGCCAGGACCGCGAAGCCCGCGTAGATCGCCTGGTCGCGCCGGGCGGGGATATCGAGGGAGCCGAGCAGGAAGACGCCCGTGCCGCCGTACATCCCGGACACCAGGGAGACGACCAGCGCGCTGGCCTGGCCGAAGACGACGGCCCGCGCCGCCATCAGTGGCTCGACGCCCTTGGCTCCCGGCCGGCGCTCGCGCTGGGCACGCAGCCGGGAACGGATGGAGAGTGCCGTGGCGAGCAGGATGGCCGCGATCACCGCGAGCACGATCGGTGCGGCGAGGGGAACGCTCGGCAGGCTGCCGACGGAGTCCCAGAGGCGGGCGCCTCCCCAGGAGAGCACCCCGGCCGCGGCGAAGAGGCCGGCCAGTACCCCGAGCCGTAGTTGCTTCACCGAGTGCTCCGCCCTTCGCCGCCGGTGGCCCATGTCGCCACCGGTCCGTATTGCCAGTGATCCGTGTCCGTCGAGCCTAACGACTACTCGGGCAGACGGAGTTCCAGATCGGCCCGGGGCAGTACGCCGTCCTGGCCGATACCGGCCAGCAGCTCCGCGACGGGGCCGGCGCCGGGCAGCTGGGCCTCGGGGTCGACGTCGTGCCACGGAGCGAGGACGAAGGCCCGCTCACGGGCCCGGGGGTGAGGCAGGGTGAGCACCGGGTCGTCGGAGACGACATCCGCGTACGCCACGATGTCGACGTCGATGGTGCGCGGGCCCCAGCGTTCCTCACGGACCCGGTCGAAGGCCTCCTCGATGGCCTGGCCGCGTTCCAGGAGCGAGGACGGAGGAAGCGTCGTCTTCACGACGATCACCGCGTTGAAGTACGAGGGCTGAGAACCGGGAGCGACGCCCCAGGGCTCCGTCTCGTACACCGGGGAGACCGCCTTGACCCGCAGGCCGGGGGTGTCCTCCAGGGCGTCTATGGCGCCCTGGAGGGTCTCCAGGCGGTTGCCGAGGTTGGAGCCCAGGGAGATCACGGCACGTTTGGGATTGGAGAGGGTGATGTCCGCGGCGTCCACCTGCTCGACCACGGAGGCGGGCACCGGCTGTACGGTCGGGTCGCTCTGCCCCTCGGTAGAAAATGCAGTCATACTCGGCTCCGGGTGATGGTGATGGTCACATCGTCGAACGGGACGGTGATCGGCGCGTCGGGCTTGTGCACCACCACCTCCACCTCCTCGACTCCTTCGTGCTTGAGGCACTGCTGGGCGATGCGCTCCGCGAGCGTTTCGATCAGATCGACCGGTTCTCCCTGCACCACGTCGACGACCTCCTCGGCGACGACGCCGTAGTGCACGGTCTTCGTCAGGTCGTCGGCGGCTGCCGCGGGGCGGGTGTCGAGGCCGAGCACCAGGTCGATGATGAACGTCTGACCCTCTTCCCGTTCCCGGGGGAAGACGCCATGGTGTCCACGGGCCTTGAGGCCGCGCAGCGCGACACGATCCACGCGAATCACTCCTGCTGTCGTAGGGCGTAGAGACACGGGGCCGCGTGCGGACGGCGAGGTGCTCTCTTTCGAATCTACCTGCGAGCACCGACAGTGCTCGCCCGCGGGGGGCTGTGGGAAGGACCTCGCGGGGGCTGGTAGCCGCTACTACCCGCGGACCCGGATTCCAACCCCCCGTCGGGCGGATGCCTCGGTCAGGAGGGAGTTTCCTCGTCCTCGTCCTCGTCGGACTCGGTCAGTACGGGCGAGCCGTGGTGGGACCAGAGCTTCCAGCCGTCCGGGGTGCGCCGGAACACATTGGTGGCCACGACGAGTTGGCCGACCAGCGGTCCGAGTGCGTTGCCGTCCTCCGCCGGGCCGCCGCTGAGAATGTTCTCGGTGCAGGTCACCAGCGCCGTGTCGCCGGTCATAGCGATCCCGACGTCGGTGAGGAAGAACTGGATGTACTCGGTGTTCGCCATGATCAGGGCGTAGCTGCGCAGCACCTCGCCGCGGCCGGTGAGCACCGGCCAGCCCGGGTGGACGCAGGAGACGGTGAGGTCCTCGCCCGGCAGCCAGAGACCGGAGAGCTCCTCGAAGTCGCCGCGCTCCATCGCCTCGTAGAAGGAGGTGTTGGCCTGTTCGACGGCCGCGATGTCGGCGGCCGCCTCCGCGTGTTCGTCGCGGGGCCCGCTCATGCGGCACCCTCGACGGCGCGGGCGACCCGTACGGCGTCGGCCGTGGCCCGGACCTCATGGACCCGGACGGCCCAGGCGCCCGCGTGGGCGGAGAGCGCGGAGATCGCAGCGGTGGCGGCGTCGCGTTCGCGCGCGGGGGGTGGCGCCGCGCCCTCACCGGCCAGCACATGGCCGAGGAAGCGTTTGCGGGAGGCGGCGACCAGCAGCGGGCGGCCCAGGGCACGCAGTTCGTCGAGGTGGGCGACCAGAGAGAGGTCGTGGCCGGCGTCCTTGGCGAAGCCGAGACCGGGGTCGATCACGATCCGTTCCGGGGCGACTCCGCCCGCGACCACGGCGTCCATCCGCTCCCGCAGTTCCGTGACGACCTCGGCGACGACGTCCTCGTAGACCGCCCGGCTGTTCATGGACTCGCTGAAGCCGCGCCAGTGCATCACGACGAACGGCGCGCCGGCCGCGGCGACGACCCGGACCATGTCCGGGTCGGCGAGGCCGCCGCTGACGTCGTTGACCAGGGCGGCCCCGGCCGTGATCGCCTCGTCGGCGACGCGGGCCCGCATCGTGTCCACGGAGACCGCGACCCCTTCGGACGCCAGACCCTTGACCACCGGGACCACGCGCCGCAGCTCCTCCGACGCGTCCACCCGGCTGGCGCCCGGACGGGTCGACTCGCCGCCGACGTCGATCAGGTCGGCGCCCTCGGCGACCAGGTCGAGGCCGTGCTTGATGGCGGCCGTGGTGTCGAACCAGCGGCCCCCGTCGGAGAAGGAGTCCGGGGTCACATTGACGACACCCATGACCGCACAGCGGTCCCACTCCGGCAGGCCTTGGACCGTGCCTCGTCCACGCAACGTACTCATGCGACCAGCGTAGGCCGATCCGGCGTGCTGTTATGCCGCGCGGGTGTGGTGCTCCTGGCCCGGCGGCGGGGTGTGGGTGCAGGGGCGGGCCCGGCGGCGCGGGAAACGGCGGGCGAAGGGACGGGGCAGCGCCAAGTTCACGAAGCCCTCGGCCTGCATCGCCGCGAGGGAGATGCGGGGCAGGTCGCCGGCGGTGCGGTAGACCACGAAGCGCGGCTCCCAGCGGGGCCGGAACTTGGCGTTGAACTTGTACAGCGACTCGATCTGGAACCAGCGCGACAGAAAGATCAGCAGTCCGCGCCAGGTCCGCAGCACCGGTCCCGCGCCCAGCTTCTCGCCGCGGGCGAGCGCCGAGCGGAACATCGCGAAGTTCAGCGAGACATGCTCGACGGAGAGCTGCGAGGCGGACTGGAGGGCGGCGACGATCAGCAGCTCGTTCATGCCGGGGTCGGCGGAGCGGTCGCGGCGCATCAGATCGAGGGACATGCCGTCGCCGCCCCACGGGACGAAGTGGAGTACGGCCTTCAGGTCGCCGTACGGGGAGTCGGCGGTGTGCTCGTCGGCCTTGTGGGCGGTGGCGATGATGCAGTCCCCGTCGGCCGGGTCGCCGATCCGGCCGAGCGCCATGGAGAAGCCGCGCTCGTTGTCGGTGCCGCGCCAGTCGGCGGCGGCCCGCCGGATGTGGGCCAGTTCGGCCTCGCCGATGTCGCGGACGCGCCGGACCCGGGTCTCGTAGCCAAGACGTTCAATGCGCTTCACCATCTGGCGTACGTTGCGCATCGCGCGCCCGGCGAGCGAGAAATCCGCGACGTCCACCACCGCCTCGTCGCCGAGTTCCAGCGCGTCCAGTCCGGTCTCGCGGGTCCAGACCTCGCCGCCGGTCTCGCTGCAGCCCATCACGGCCGGGGTCCAGGAGTGGGCCTTGGCCTCGTCCATGAAGCGTTCGATGGCGCCCGGCCAGGCCTCCACGTCGCCGATCGGGTCGCCGCTCGCCAGCATCACCCCGGAGACGACGCGGTAGCAGACGGCGGCCTTGCCGCTGGGCGAGAAGACGGCGCCCTTGTCGCGGCGGAGCGCGAAGTGGCCGAGCGAGTCGCGGCCGCCGTGCTTCTCCAGCAGTGCGCGCAGCCGGGCCTCGTCGTCCTCGGTGAGGCGGGCGGCCGGATGCTCGGGGCGGAAGGCGAGGTAGATGGTGGTGACGGCGGTCAGCAGGCCGAGGGCGCCGAGTGAGTACGCCACGGTCGAGGAGGTGACCCCGGCGTACTCGACGGGGCCTTCGAATCCGAACAGTCCGTACAGCACGTGCTGGAGCCGGTCGGCGACGCTGGGGCTTCCCACGACGCGGCCGGGGTGGACGCTGACGATGATCAGGCCGAGGCCCAGCGACCCCGCACCGAGGAGCACGAAGTTGGCCAGGGCCCGCCAGCGGCTCCGGGGATCGGGAAGCGCGGCGAATTCGCCGCGATGGCGGACCAGCAGGAGGCAGAGCGCCAGCGAGACGAGCGTGCCGATGACGGAGTGCCGGTAGGCGAATTGCGCCAGCGCGCCGGCCGGCAGCAGCAGGGCGGCCGCCCGCCAGGCCCGCCGCTTGCGTCGCTTGAGGCCGTGGGCGAGGAGGAGCAGCAGGACGCCCGCGCTCAGGGAGAGGGCGGCGGCGAACGGTCCGAGGGCGCCGGGGAGCACCTCGGCGAGGGTGTGCATCCGGCTGTGCCGGAAGCGCGGGAAGACCCCCGCGGCCACATCGATCAGGCCGACGACGGCGCAGGCGGTACCGACCAGCGTCGGTACGGATTCGGGCCGCGGGCCGCGTACGAACTTGCGTACGGGACTCGGAACCGATCCTGATTTATCCCCATCTAGCGTGACAGACATCGCTTCCCGTGGTTCCGCGAGAGATTCTTGAGTCCTTCGGCCGTGGCGCTCCGGACGATGTGCGACCTGTAGGACGAGGCTTCCGGGCCGAGGGTTCACCCACCGGCCGGAAAATTCCAGACAAGAAAGCTCACCCCTCATGGGTCTTACCAGCAGGGCGTTCCTGGCCGTCGCCATCATGCTGGCCGTGGTGCTCTTCGCCGCCACGGTCTGGCTCTGGCCGCGGCTGGCCCGGCGCAGTGTGTCCGCGGTGTTCGGCAGGGTCGGTCTGTTGCTGGCGACCCAGGTGATGGTCTTCGTCTCCGTCGGCCTGGTGGCGAACAACTCGTTCCTCTTCTACGGATCCTGGGCCGATCTGTTCGGCCAGAAGCAGGAGCTGGGTGTGGTCACGGACCATGCGGCCGGTGCCCTGGCCTCCAAGAACATCGTCCGGGTCGGGATACAGCGGCCGGACGGGCCGGGCGGTTCACTGCCCACGAGGAACGGGCGGATCGACAAGGTCGTCATAGCGGGGCGGGAATCGAAGATCGAGAGTTCGGCGTACGTGTATCTGCCGCCGGAGTACTTCCAGCCGGCGTTCGCCCGCCGGAAGTTTCCCGCGGTCGTCGTCCTGACCGGTTACCCGGGCGTCTCGGAGAACCTTCTGAAGGGCCTTCAGTACCCGCGGACGGCGCACGATCAGGTGAAGGCCGGCCGGGCCCAGCCGATGATCCTGGTGATGCTGCGGCCGACGGTGGCGCCACCGAGGGACACCGAGTGCGTGAACATAAAGGGCGGACCGCAGACCGAGACGTTCCTCGGCAACGACGTGCCGCGGGCGGTCTCGGACGAGTACCGGGTCGGAAAGCTGGCGCGCAACTGGGGCATCATGGGCAATTCGACCGGCGGCTACTGTGCTTTGAAGATAGGACTCCACCACCCGGACCGGTTCGCCGCGAGCGCCGGGCTCTCCGCGTACTACAAGGCGGCCGAGGACCCGACGACCGGTGACCTCTTCCACGGCGACCAGGACGCGCGCAACCGCTCCGATCTGATGTGGAGCCTGGACAATCTGCCGCAGCCCGACTCGTCCTTCCTGGTCACGACCTCCAAGCACGGCGAGGGGAACTACCACTCCACGATGCGGTTCCTCGACAAGGTGAAGCCGCCGGCCCAGGCCTCGTCGATCGTGCTCGACAGCGGCGGGCACAACTTCAACACCTGGCGACGGGAGATCCCCTCGGCGCTGGACTGGATGAGCAGCAGGCTCAGCGAGAGCTGAGCCGGGCCCGGTTCCCGCCCTGGCTCGGCCCGGCTCGGCCTGGACCGCCCCGGCTCGGTTGCTGCGTCGGTGCCGACCGTTCCGGTCCCGCCCCGGCCGGGCGCGTTCCGCTTTCCGGCCCGGCCCGGTCTCGCTTTCCGGCCCGGAGGCCGGCTCAGCGTGCGGCGGTCTTGGCGAAGCTCTCCACGGTCTCGACGGCGACCTCGGCGCGCGGGACGTCCTGGGCGTCCGCGTCGATCGAGCGGCGCAGCGCCTCATGGAGCCGGGCCGGGGTGAGCACGCCGAGGAAGCGGCCGGTGCTCTCCTCGTCGATGACGGCGATCCAGCCGGCGTCGTGCTGGAGCATGGTGGCGAACGCCTGCTTGAGCGGGGCGCCGACGGGCAGCCATGCCTCCATCCTGCGGGCGTGGGCGCGCACCGTGCCCTCGGTCCCGCCGACGGGGCTGTCGGCCGGGATCCAGCCGTGCAGATTGTCCTCGCCGTCCAGGACGACGGCCCAGCGCGCCCCCTCGGCCCGCAGCCGTTCGGTCGCCCTCGCCAGGGAGTCGTCGAGGTGGACGACCGGCGGCTGGTCCAGGTCGCCCTCCTCGATGGGGGTGACGGAGAGCCGCTTGAGCCCGCGGTCGGCGCCGACGAAGTCCGCCACGTAGGGGGTGGCCGGCGCGCCGAGCACGGTCGCCGGGGAGTCGAACTGCTCGATGGATCCCTGTCCGTAGACGGCGATGCGGTCACCGAGCCGGACCGCTTCCTCGATGTCGTGCGTGACGAACAGCACGGTTTTGCGGACCTGTGCCTGGAGTTTCAGGAATTCGTTCTGCAGCCGTTCCCGTACGACGGGGTCGACCGCGCCGAACGGCTCGTCCATCAGCAGCACCGGCGGATCCGCGGCCAGTGCCCTGGCCACGCCCACGCGTTGGCGCTGACCGCCGGAGAGCTGTTCCGGATAGCGGTCGCCATAAACGGAAGGATCGAGTCCGACCAGGTCCAGGAGTTCCGCCGCGCGCTCACGGCCCTTTCCCTGTTTCCAGCCGAGGAGATGGGGAACCGTCGCGGTGTTCTCCAGGATCGTGCGGTGCGGGAAGAGCCCCACCTGCTGGATCACATAGCCGATACGGCGGCGCAGCCGGACGGGGTCGATGGCGGATATGTCGTCCCCGTCGAGGAATATCCGTCCCTCGGTCGGTTCGATCAGCCGGTTCACCATCTTCATGGTGGTCGTCTTGCCGCAGCCCGACGGTCCGACGAGCGTGACCAGTTCACCCTCGGCGACCTCGAAGGAAAGGTCGTCGACGGCGGTGGTGCCGTCCGCGTACCGCTTGGTGACGTGCTCGAAACGGATCATGGGTCCCCATTGTCGCGCGTGTTCTGTGAAGGACATGTTGCTGGAATACAACGGCTTCGGCGATTGTCAGTGGTCGGGGATAGGGTCGCCAGACATCGGTACGAGGCGGTAATCGGGAGGTGGGGGACGGATGGCTGCCGCGCAGAACTGCATGGTGACGAACGACTGGATCTGCGGGGAGTATCTCCGTTCCCGCAGCCAGGAGTTGACCGATGCGACGGTCCAGCACATCTGGATCACCGCCGTCTCGGTGGCGATCGGACTTCTGGTGGCCTTTCCGCTGGCGCTGCTCGCCCGTCGCAGCCGTCGCTTCGCCGGACCGGTGCTCGGGCTGACGACGGTGCTCTACACCGTGCCCTCGCTCGCCATGTTCTCGCTGCTGCTGCCGCTGTTCGGACTCTCCGCGGCGCTGGTCGTCACCGGCCTGGTGCTGTATTCGCTGACCATTCTCGTGCGGAACATCCTGGCCGGCCTCGAAGCGGTGCCGCAGGAGGCGAAGGAAGCCGCGAAGGGCATGGGATACGGGCCGGTGCGCCTGTTGTGGGAGGTCGAAGTCCCGCTCGCCATGCCCGCGTTGATGGCCGGTGTACGGATCGCCACGATCTCCACGATCGCGCTGACGACGGTCGGATCGATCATCGGCAGAGGCGGCCTCGGTAACCTCATAGGCGACGCCCTGCCCAGCTTCTTCAAGGCCCAGGTGCTCACCGCCTCCGTCCTGTGCGTACTGCTCGCGGTCGTCGCGGATCTGCTGCTGCTGGGTCTCCAGCGGCTGTTGACCCCCTGGACCCGGATACGCGCCACGCACGCGGGCGCGGGCGCCACGGCGAAGGCGGTCTGAACCATGGGAGTTCTCGGCGAGGCCTGGACCTGGCTCACCACCGGCGCCAACTGGTCGGGGGAGAGCGGTGCGGCGCACCGGCTCGGGGAGCATCTGTACGTCAGCGGTGTCGCGCTCGCCCTGGCCTGCCTCATCGCGCTGCCGGTCGCGCTGTATCTCGGACATATCGGGAAGGGCGGCGCGCTGGCGGTCAACCTCTCCAATGTGGGGCGCGCGATTCCGGTCTTCGCGGTGCTGGCCCTCTTCATGGTCTCGCCGCTGCGCAACGCCGGATATGTGCCGACGATCATCGCGCTGGTGCTGTTCGCCGTGCCGCCGCTGCTCACGAACGCCTACGTCGGGATGACGGAGGTCGACCGGTCGGTGGCCGAGGCGGCGCGGGGCATGGGCATGTCCGGGGGGCAGCTCTTCGTCCGGGTCGAGCTGCCGCTGGCCTACCCGATGATCATGACCGGGCTGCGCTCGGCCGCGGTCCAGGTGGTCGCCACGGCGACGATCGCCGCGATGGTCGGCCAGGGCGGTCTCGGCCGGATCATCACCGCGGGGTTCAACACGTACAACACGCCGCAGGTGGTCGCGGGGGCGCTGCTCGTCGCCGTGCTCGCTCTGCTGGTGGAGGCGGTGCTGGTGGTCCTGGACCGGATGCTGTCACCGCTGCGCCGGCGTCGCGGGACGGCATGACGGCCCCCACGCCCGTCCGTCACGACCATCCGCCGGGCACGCGCCCTCGCATGCCCGGCGCCCCGGCGATCCCTCCCGGTCCCGGGTTTCCTTCTCGAACCATCCCTGTTGCTGTGGACGGAGACAACTCATGAGCAAGACCTCGCGAATAGCGGGCGCGGTCATCGGTATGGTGGCGCTGGCCGGCTCGCTCGCCGCCTGCGGCGGCGACAGCCTGGAGAAGGACAAGGGGGCCTCGGCATCCGCCGGCGACTCCGGCGGCGGCTCCGGGAAGAAGGGTTCGCTCGTCGTCGGCGCGGCGTCCTTCACCGAGTCCAAGGTGCTCGCGGAGCTGTACGCGCAGATCCTTAGCGATGCCGGATACAGCACCTCGATCACCACGGTGGCCAACCGGGAACTGTACGAACCGTCCCTGGAGAAGGGCGAGATCGATGTCGTCCCCGAATATGCCGCGACGATCGCGGAATTCCTCAATGCCAAGGTGAACGGCGCGAAGCAGGCCGAGAAGAAGCCGGTCGCCTCCGGTGACGCGGCCGCCACGGTCGCGGCGCTGGAGAAGCTCGCCACCCCGCGCGGACTGAAGGTGCTCCCGGCCGGCGCGGCCGTAGACCAGAACGCCTTCGCGGTGACGAAGGAATTCGCCGCCGAGCACAAGCTCAAGTCCCTTTCGGATCTCGGCAGGTCGAAGGCCGAAGTGAAGATCGCGGCGGGTGACGAGTGCGAGGTGCGGCCGTTCTGCGCGCCGGGTCTGAAGAAGACGTACGGCGTCAATGTCACCGGTATCGACCCCAAGGGAGTCGGTACGCCGCAGTCCAAGCAGGCGGTCAAGGACGGCAAGGACCAGTTGGTCCTCACCACCACCACGGACGCGGTGCTGGACAGCTATGGACTGGTGTTTCTGGAGGACGACAAGAAGCTCCAGAACGCGGACAACGTTCTGCCGGTCGTCAATGCCGAGGACGCGGGTTCCCAGGATGTCGCCGACGCGCTCGGCAAGCTCACCAAGGCCCTCACCACCGAGGATCTGGCGGAACTGAACCGCAAGGTCGACGCGGAGCGCGCAAAGCCCGCCGATGTGGCCAAGGACTATCTGCGGTCGAAGGGCCTCATCAAGAAGTAGGGATCGGGGGGATTGGGGACCGTCAGGTAACCGGCCGGGAACAGATTGGCGGGCGGCTCCCCAAGTGCCTCCTACACACGGTAAATTTCAGGCCATGCCACGTGGACGTCATCGCCATTCGCCACCTCTGCACAGAATCCTTCCGCCTTCGGCCGTCGTCGGAGTCTCGGTCCTCTGTGCCGGGGGCGCCTGGCTGCTCGCCGAGCCCCTGGTCCTGCGCGGTCTGGTGACCGCCGCGGCGGCCGCTGCCGTGACCGGTGCGTATCTGATGCGCAGCTGGGACCGGGAAGCGGGCCGTCGCGTCGCGGAGCTGACGCGCGCCCGCGTCGGCGACGAATGGCGGGCCGAGGAGCGCGTGGCCGAGCTGGAGACGGACCTGGAGGAGTCGCGGGAGCTGCGCGTACGGCTGGAGACGAAGCTGCGTCGCAAGCGCGTGGAGCTCGCCAACCTGCGCGGTGAGCACGCCGCGCTGCTGCGTCGGTACGCCAACGCCGAGACCGGGCGGGCCAGCGCGCTGGAGGGCCGCAGGCAGCTCGCGCTCGAAACCGCCGTGCCCCGGGAACTGCCCGCGGCGCGCAGCACACCGACGCCGGCCGCCTATCTGCGTGCCGCCCAGGCGCTGGAGGACCTCTCGCGCAACGGGGCTCTCCAGGAGGCGCGCCGTACCGCCGAACAGGCCAGGAAGCGGGATCTCGCGGAGCGCGCCCGGGAGGCCGAGGAGCGGCAGGGGAAGCACGCGGCCGCCGCGGACCCGTCGGACGCGCGGCACCTCCGTCCGCCGGCCGCCCTTCCCGCACCCCGGCCGTCCGCCGCGCTGCCCGCGACCCGCACCGTGCCGGTCGCCAGCACGGTCGCGCCGTACGCGGCCTCCCGTCGCCAGCCGGTGCCGCAGGGCAGCTTCGACTTCTTCGGTACGCAGAAGGCGCGCGTCGCGATCGAGTCCGTGCAGAACGAGGACCTCGCGGACGTGGTGGGCGAGGAGGCGCTGGCCGCGCACCGTACGGGATCGGCCGAGAACCGGGCCGTCGGCAAGGTCATCGACCTGACCGCGCACGACGAGACCGAGCAGCTGGACATGGTGCAGCTGCGCACCGCCATCTCGTAGGTCCGCGCGGGCCGTCCCGCGGGACGGCCTACTTGTCGATGTCGCCGACGACGAAGAAGAGCGAGCCCAGGATCGCCACCATGTCGGCGACCAGCGTGCCCGGCAGCAGCTCGGTGAGCGCCTGGATGTTGTTGTACGAGGCGGAGCGGAGCTTCAGCCGGTACGGGGTCTTCTCGCCCTTGGACACCAGGTAGTAACCGTTGATGCCGAGCGGGTTCTCGGTCCAGGCGTAGGTGTGGCCCTCGGGGGCCTTCAGGACCTTGGGCAGCCGCTGGTTGATCGGACCGGGAGCCAGGCCGGCCATCCGGTCCAGGCAGGCATCCGCGAGATCCAGCGAGTTGTGCGTCTGCTCCAGCAGGCACTCGAAACGGGCCAGGCAGTCGCCCTCGGTGCGGGTGACGACCCTGAGCGTGTCCTGGAGCTCCCCGTACGCGAGATACGGCTCGTCGCGCCGCAGATCGAAGTCGACCCCCGAGGCGCGGGCGATCGGCCCGGACACCCCGTACGCGTGGACGATCGCGGGGGACAGCACGCCGACACCGCGGGTACGGCCCCGGAAGATCTCGTTGCCGAGCACGAGGTCGTCGTACACGTCCATCCGGGACCGGACCGAGGCGACGGCGTCCCGGGCACGGCCGAGCCAGCCCGCGGGGAGGTCCTCCTTGAGGCCGCCGACCCGGTTGAACATGTAGTGCATCCGGCCGCCGGAGACCTCCTCCATCACGGCCTGGAGCTCCTCGCGCTCGCGGAACGCGTAGAACACCGGGGTGATCCCGCCGAGTTCGAGCGGGTACGAGCCGAGGAACATCAGATGGTTCAGGACCCGGTTCAGCTCGGCGAGCAGGGTGCGCGTCCAGACCGCGCGCTCCGGGACCTCCATGCCGAGCATGCGCTCGACGGCCATCACGACACCCAGCTCGTTGGAGAACGCCGACAGCCAGTCGTGGCGGTTGGCGAGCATCACGATCTGCCGGTAGTCGCGGGCCTCGAACAGCTTCTCCGCGCCTCGGTGCATGTAGCCGATGACCGGTTCGGCGTGCTGGATGCGTTCGCCGTCCAGGACGATGCGCAGACGGAGCACGCCGTGGGTGGAGGGGTGCTGGGGGCCGATGTTGAGCACCATGTCGGTGCTCTCCGCCGCGCCGCCGATGCCGACTGTCGTCTCCGTCATACGGCCAGTATTCCTTGAACGGTGGGGTGATGGACGGTGCGGGGTGGGGAGCGCGACCGTTGCCCACCCCGCCACTTCCCGGAACCGGGACTCCGCCCCGGACCCGCGTCTCAGACTCCGCCGGGGCCGTCCTTGCGCTGCATCAGCCAGCCGAAGTCGCCGAGGCCGCCCCGGGCCGTCAGTTCCGCCGCCTCGCCCGCCGAGGCGAGGGCACGTACGTATCCGGCCGGGTCGGTCGACGCCAGGGACAGCGGTGGGCGCCCGCCGTCGACGCCGAGGCGGCGCAGCGCCTCGCGCTGCGTCAGCACCTCGGGGGGTGCGCCGGCCCCGGCCGACGCGGCGCACGCGTCCAGTGCCACGTGCGAGGTGAGGTCGCAGCTGCCGTCCGGCACCGGCCGCACCTCGCGGCCGGACCGGAAGCCGGTCAGTGTGCCGAAGGGCGGCCGCGCCTCCCGTGCGTGGGCGTAGTCCACCGCCACCGCGAGGCCCCCGGTCAGCGAGGACACCGCCCGTGCCCAGGCCTCGTCGCGCGGGCGGCCGATCTCCGCCCGGCTGCCCGGCCCGGCCGACGGCCACCAGCGGCGCAGCCACTCGGCATCCGCCCCGGTCACCGGCTCGCCCAGCCGTTCCGCGCCATCCGCCGTCCGCACGAGGACGTACCGGTCGACGCCGTCCGCGTCGGTCTCGGCGACCTCGGTGGGGACGTTGTCCAGCCATTCGTTGGCGAACAGCAGACCGTGCGTTCCCGGTGGCGGTTCGGCGCACCACTCGATCCGGGGGTCCAGTCCGGCCGGGCGCGCGGCGAGCTCCACCGCGTACGCCCGCACGTCCAGGCCACCGGCCCCCGCGGCCGGCAGCGCGGCCAGCACCCCCGTCAGCAGTTCGCCCCGTCCCGCGCCCAGGTCCACCAGATCGACCGAGCCGGTGCCCAGCTCCCGCGCCGTCCCGACCAGCAGCCGGGCGACGGCCGAGGCGAACAGCGAGGACGCGTGGACGGAGGTGCGGAAGTGGCCCGCCGGCCCCTCGGGGCTCCGGTAGAACCCCCCGTCTCCGTACAAAGCGGCCTCTGCCGCCTCCTGCCACCCACGCCACTCATCCGTCACGTTCCCAAGTCTCCACCTTGGGGAGTACGGTCCCAGGAGCTGGATCGGCCCTTCGGCTGACCCGTGCACCCACCGCCTGTCCCTACGCTGGGTTACGTGCAGCGCCTCTACGACTTCATCCGCAGACACCCGACGGGCGTCGACAGCTTCTGGGCTGTCTTCCTCCTCGGGCTCTCCGGGCTGTCCATGGTGGCGGATCCCGGCCGCAGCAGTGAGCGGCCGGCTGCCGTGCCGGTCATCATCGGCCTCTGCACCGTCGTCGCGTTGCGCAGGCGCGCGCCGGCGAAGATGCTGCTGCTCACCGTCGCGATGGGCGTCGTGCAAGTGGTGTTCGGGGTCAAGCCGGGCGTCGTGAACTTCGCGATGCTGGTGATCGTCTTCACCGTGGCCACCATCGGGGAGCGCTGGGCGTCCCGGCTCGCGCTGGTGTGCAGCCTGAGCGCCGCCGGTATCTCCCAGCTGCGCTGGCCGCAGGACGTGCCCCGGACCGGTTGGCCGGAGCAGGCCTTCGTCGTCGTCGTGATGACCGTGCCGTTCGTGCTCGCCTGGGTGCTCGGCGACTCGATGCGCACCCGGCGCGCGTACTTCGACCAGCTGGAGGAGCGCGCGGCCCGGCTGGAGCGGGAGCGCGAGGCACAGTCGAAGGTCGCGGTGGCCGCCGAGCGGGCCCGTATCGCCCGCGAGCTCCACGACGTCGTCGCGCACAACGTCTCGGTGATGGTGGTGCAGGCGGACGGCGCGGCGTACGTCATGGACGCGGCCCCCGACCAGGCCCGGCAGGCCCTGGAGACCATCTCCAGCACCGGCAGGCAGGCGCTCGCCGAGATGCGGCGGCTGCTCGGGGTGCTGCGGACCGGGGACGCCAAGGAGAGCGGGGAGTACGTCCCGCAGCCCGACGTCGAGCAGATCGAGGACCTCATCGAGCAGGTCAGGCAGACCGGCCTGGCCGTCGACTTCAAGATCGAGGGCACGCCCCGCCCGCTGCCCAGCGGGGTGGAGCTGACCGCGTACCGCATCGTGCAGGAGGCCCTGACCAACACCCGCAAGCACGGCGGCCCGGACGCCGGGGCCAGTGTGCGGCTGGTCTACTTCGACGACGGCCTCGGACTGCTGGTCGAGGACGACGGGCGGGGCGCGGCGCACGAGCTGTACGAGGACGGCGGCGCCGACGGCGCGGGCCACGGGATGATCGGTATGCGCGAGCGGGTGGGCATGGTCGGCGGCACGCTGGACGCCGGGCCGCGCCCCGGCGGCGGGTTCCGGATCAGCGCACTGCTGCCGCTCAAGCCGGCCCACTAGACCTTCGGATTTTCGCAGGACAGACAGGAGACAGGACACCTCATGGCGATCCGCGTGATGCTCGTCGACGACCAGGTGCTGCTGCGCACCGGCTTCCGGATGGTGCTCGCCGCCCAGCCGGACATGGAGGTCGTGGCCGAGGCCGGCGACGGCGCGGAGGCGGTCGAGAACCTGCGCGCCACCGCCGTCGACGTGGTGCTGATGGACGTCCGGATGCCGAGGCTCGACGGTGTCGAGGCCACCCGGCGCATCTGCGCGCAGCCCGGTGCGCCCAAGGTGCTCATCCTGACCACGTTCGACCTCGACGAGTACGCCTTCTCCGGGCTGAAGGCCGGGGCCAGCGGCTTCATGCTCAAGGACGTGCCGCCGGGCGAACTGCTCGCCGCCATCCGCTCCGTGCACAGCGGCGACGCGGTGGTCGCCCCGTCCACCACCCGCCGGCTGCTCGATCGGTTCTCACCGATGCTGCCGAGCGGCAACAGCGAACCGCAGCACAAGGGCATCGCCAAGCTCACCGAACGCGAACGCGAAGTGATGCTGCTGGTCGCGCAGGGCCTGTCGAACGGCGAGATCGCGGCCCGCCTGGTGCTCTCCGAGGCGACCGTGAAGACGCACGTGGGCCGCATCCTCACCAAACTGAACCTGCGCGACCGGGTGCAGGTCGTCGTCCTCGCGTACGAGACGGGGCTGGTCAGGGCCGGCGGGGGCGGGGCGGGCTGACCCGGCCGCGGCTCAGAGCCTGTCGGGTGGCCTTCGATCGGATAGTGGACGCGGTCTGGTGCGTGCGATTCCGAGGCGCCGGGATGTCCTCGTAGCGGAGCTACTAGGACATTTCGGCAACGCGGGAAGCGTGCGTGCCAGGGCGTGAACGCCCGATCAGAGGTCACCCGACAGGCTCTCAGCGCAGGATGCCCTCCAGGAAGTCGCTGCCGAGCCGGGCCACCACGGTCAGGTCCAGCTGGTGCTGGACGTACCGGCCGCGCCGCCTGGTGGTGACCAGGCCCGCCTTCTTCAGCGCCGCGAGATGCCGGGAGACCTCGGGCGCCGTGATGCCGTACGTGTCGGCGAGTTCGCCGGTCGTGTACGCGGACCGGGCGAGATGGCGGCACAGGCGCATCCGCATCGGGTGGGCCAGCGCCTCCATGCGCAGCTGGAGCAGTTCCACGGAGGCGGGGGAGGGCAGCTCGGGGCGGTGTACCGGGTAGTGGATCACCGGACGCCAGCCCGGCGCGTGCAGCAGGTTCAGATGCGGCCAGCCGAAGGCGGACGGGACGAGGGTGAGTCCGGGGCGGCCGACGGCCGGGTCGGCGGCGTTGGCCCGGCCCTCGGTGAGCTTGTCGGCGCTGATCCGGGTCCCGGCCTCGTCGAGCGACAGCGCCGTGGACACCGCGCCCATCGCCTCACGGAGCCCCTTGCGGCGCAGCAGATCCGTCTTGTGCCGGGCGTCGGCGACCAGCTGGACCTGCACCCGCCGCCAGGTGTCGGAGAAGAACGCCTGGTCGCAGTCCTCGAACAGGCGGCGGATCCAGCGGCGCAGGCGGGCGGGGTCGGCCAGCAGCTGCTGGGTGAACTCCACCTGCTGGGGGCCGCGCGCCGCCGCCATGTCCAGGGCGCGGGCGCGCATCGTCGCGTCGCAGAGCGGGGAGGGCGCGCCCAGCCCGTACAGGCTGGAGCAGGTGAACTCCAGGGCGGCGGCGACGAATCGCTCGTCGTCCAGCCGGTCGAGGATGTCCAGGTCCTCGGCGAGGTTCGCGCCCGTCCTGCCGTTGCCGCCACGGACTCCGGCGAACGGCATGAAGACGTCCGAGAACGTGTTGCGCCACAGGAACTCGGCCTCGTGCAGCCGGTCGGCGAGGTCGGGTTCCAGCGCGCTGGCGGTCGCCGTCGCCCAGCCGTGCAGCCCCGGGTGGTGCCCCGGCTCGGAGAGGGCGTGCAGGGCGAGCCCCAGCTCGGCGAGGGGGGAGGTCTCGAAGACGATGGTCTCGGGCGCCAGCCCGGCGATGTCGATGTGCACGCTCACCCCTCCATGGTGCGGGGTGCGCGCCGAAGGCCACGTGCCATTTGACGGTGGTCGTCAATTGGTGGGCCGGACCGGCCGGTCCGGCCCACGCTGAGGCCATGGACGCCATTCAGCAGCACATGATCGACAGCTACCGGGCAGCTCAGCGAGGTGAACTGCCGCCTCCACTGCCGGGACGGCACGACTGGGGAGTGGTGCGCGAAGCACGCGACCGACGCCGTTTCGACGCGGTGATCGCGGGCCGCCCGGCGCGCCGCCGGTGGCGGACGGCGCTACGGGCGCTGTTCACCCGACGCCACCGTGCCGGCCGCTCCGGTGCCGCCGGCCGGTGCGGCGCCTGAGGACGGGACCGTCCCGGGCGGCGCCCCGGGGCAGACCGGTCCGGCCTCCCGGCCGGTCCGGCCACCTCCCGACCGCCACCCGGCCGGCCCGGCCACCTTCCGTCAGGTCAGCCGCTTCACGAACTCCGCCACTGCCTCCCGTACGTCCCCCGCCGTCCACTCCAGGCCTTCCCGTCCCACCGTGACCTCGGTGAACGACACCCCGGGCGGCCCGGCAGCCGCCGGGTGCCAGATGCGGAAGAGTGCCACGCCCGTCTCCTCCGCCTGCCGTACCGACGCCTCTGTCAGGACATCCGCCTCGTACGGCAGCCACACCTGGAACTGATGCGTGTGCGGCGGCTCCGGATGCACCCGGAACCACCCGGCGCCGGCCGCCGACAGGCCCTCGGCCAGTGCCCCGGCCACCACCTTCGCCTGTGCCACGTACGACGGCAGGCTCGGCAGCTCCCGGTCCAGGCCGATCAGGGCGGTGAGCGCTGCCGGGAACTGCTGGAAGAGCTGCCCGCCGTACCGGTGGCGCCAGGTGCGGGCCTCCTCGATCAGCGATTCGGGCCCGGCCAGCGCGGCCCCGGAGATTCCGCCGAGGGTCTTGTAGAACGAGACGTACACGCTGTCGGCGAGCGCCGCGATCTCCGGCAGCTCCCGCCCGAAGTGGGGGGCGCATTCCCACAGCCGCGCGCCGTCGAAGTGCACCACCGCATCGCGTTCCCGGGCGGCCGCCACCACGGCCTCCAGCTCCTCCCACGTCGGCAGGACGAAACCGGCGTCGCGCAACGGCAGCTCCAGCATCAGCGTGCCGAACGGCTCGGCGAAGTCCTGGATCTCCCGCGCCGTGGGCAGCCGGGGCTCGGACGTCGGATGGACGGTACGCAGCCCGCTCACCGCCCCCAGCGCGCCGCGCTCGTGCACCTCGGGGTGGGCCAGGGGGTGCAGCGCCACCGTGGGATTGCCGGTCCGCCCGGCCCAGCACCGCAGTGCGACCTGCTGCGCCATCGTCCCGGTCGGGAAGAACGCCGCGGCCTCCATGCCCAGCAGGTCCGCGATCCGCGCCTCCAGTTCGGCGACGACGCCGTCGCCGTAGATGTCCGTGGGACGGTCGAGATCGGTGACCGATCCCGCCTCCGCCGCCAGCGCGGCCAGCCGCTCGCCGAGCGGAAGGTGCATGGGCGGCCTGATCAGGACCCGCTCCGCCGCACGCCAGGCATTCAGCCTGCGCAGCCGCCGCGCGTCCTCCCGCGACGGGTCCGGCTCGGGCGCCGGAGCCTCCTCGGCCTGCCCGACCTCCCCCGTGCCGTCCCGCGCCCCGTCCCGCGCCTGTCGCTGTCGTACCTGCTGATCCGTGTCCGGCATGTCTGTCATGGGACGATCATTACGCAGAGTGCGGCTCGGGCCCGAACGAATTCCGGGCCCATCGGACCCCGGGCCGCGCCCCGCCGGACTTTACCCACAGGCTGTGGACAGCCGGGATCCCGGACGAAACGCTGGCGTAGCATGCAGAGGAATCGTCCGGTACCCCCCGCGGACTGGAACGGAAGGCCACCGCCGCGTGAATGCAACAGCCCCCAAGGAGCCCCTCGACGCGAGGGACCGCCCCGCCCGCCTCACGGTCGGCGTCGTGGGCGCGGGCCGCGTCGGCCCCGCTCTCGCCGCGTCCCTGCAGCTCGCCGGGCATCGACCGGTCGCCGTGTCGGGCGTCTCCGACGCGTCCGTGCGCAGGGCGGCCGCCCTGCTCCCCGACGTACCGCTGGTGCCGCCCGCCGAGGTCCTCGCGCGCGCCGAGCTGGTGCTGCTGACCGTGCCCGACGACGCCCTGCCCGGCTTGGTCGAGGGTCTCGCCGAGACCGGCGCGGTCCGGCCGGGACAGCTGATCGTCCACACGTCCGGGCGGTACGGGACGAAGGTGCTGGACCCGGCGCTGCGGGCCGGCGCCCTGCCGCTCGCCCTGCACCCGGCGATGACGTTCACCGGCACCACCGTCGATGTCCAGCGGCTGGCCGGCTGCTCCTTCGGCGTGACCGCCCCCGAGGAGCTGCGGCTCGCTGCCGAGGCGCTGGTCATCGAGATGGGCGGCGAGCCCGAATGGATCGCGGAGGAGTCGCGCCCGCTCTACCACGCGGCGCTCGCCCTCGGCGCGAACCACCTGGTCACCCTGGTCGCCCAGTCGATGGAGCTGTTGCGCACGGCCGGGGTCGCCGCCCCCGACCGGATGCTCGGCCCCCTGCTCGGCGCCGCGCTCGACAACGCCCTGCGCTCCGGCGACGCGGCCCTGACCGGCCCCGTGGCCCGCGGCGACGCGGGCACCGTCGCGGCGCACATCGGCGAGCTGCGCGCGCACGCTCCGCAGGCCGTGGCCGGCTATGTCGCGATGGCCCGCGCCACCGCCGACCGCGCACTCGCCCACGGCATGCTCAAGCCGGAGCTGGCCGAGGACCTGCTCGGCGTCCTGGCCGACGGCACCGGCACCACGGGCGGTACCGGATCACAGGAGCCCCGATGAGCCACACGACCGGCAGGCCCGGTACGACCGGTACGCCGCACACCGCCGTCCCGCCCCGCACGCCCGGCACCGCCCCCGCCGCTCCCCTTCTCCGTACGGCCGCCGAGCTCGCCGCGTTCGCGCCCCGCAAGGGACCGCGGGCCGTCGTCATGACCATGGGCGCCCTGCACGAGGGCCACGCCACCCTGATCCGTACCGCACGCGCGGCCGTGGGCCCGGACGGGCAGGTCGTCGTCACCGTCTTCGTCAACCCGCTCCAGTTCGGCGAGGCCGCCGACCTGGAGCGCTACCCCCGTACCCTCGAAGCCGATCTCGCCGTGGCGGGCGCCGCCGGGGCGGACGCGGTCTTCGCGCCGTCCGTCGAGGAGGTCTACCCCGGCGGCGAGCCGCAGGTCCGGATCTCGGCGGGCCCCATGGGCGAGCGGTTCGAAGGGGCCTGTCGCCCCGGGCACTTCGACGGCATGCTCACCGTCGTCGCCAAGCTCCTGCACCTCACCCGTCCCGATGCCGCGTTCTACGGGCAGAAGGACGCCCAGCAACTCGCGCTGATCCGCCGCATGGTGCGCGACCTCGACTTCCCCGTCGAGATCGTCGGCGTGGAGACGGTCCGCGAACCGGACGGCCTCGCGCTCTCCAGCCGCAACCGCTTCCTGGACGCCGAGGAACGGCACACCGCCCTCGCCCTGTCCCGGGCCCTGTTCGCGGCGCGGGACAGGCTCGCCGCCCAGCAGGCGCTGCACGCCCGCGCGCAGACGACCGCGGCGACCACCGGCCGGGCCGCCGCCCTCACCGCGCTCGGCGAGACCCGAGCGGCGGCCGACACCCAGGCGGTGGCCCTGGCCCGCCCCGTGGACGGCCCCGCGGCGGTACGCGCCGCGGCGCAGCTGATCCTGGAGGACGCGGCCGCCGAACAGCCGCCGCTCGCCCTGGACTACGTCGCGCTCGTGGACCCGGCCGACTTCACCGAGATTTCCGACGACCGCACCACCGGTGACGCGATCCTCGCCATCGCCGCGAAGGTCGGCAAGACCCGCCTCATCGACAACATCCCGCTGACCTTCGGAGCCACCACGTGACCGGAATACGGCTGACCGCCCCCGCCCCCGGCTGGTCCATCGACGCCGACGTCGTGGTCGTCGGCTCCGGCGTGGCCGGTCTCACCACCGCGCTGCGCTGCGCGGCCGCGGGCCTCGCCACCGTCGTCGTCACCAAGGCCCGCCTCGACGACGGCTCCACCCGCTGGGCGCAGGGCGGTATCGCGGCGGCTCTCGGCGAGGGCGACACCCCCGAGCAGCACCTGGACGACACCCTGGTCGCGGGCGCGGGCCTGTGCGACGAGTCGGCGGTACGGACCCTGGTCACCGAGGGCCCCGGCGCCGTACACCGGCTGATCGGGACCGGCGCCCACTTCGACACCACGGACAGCGGCGACATCGCCCTGACCCGCGAGGGCGGCCACCACCGCCGCCGCATCGCCCACGCGGGTGGCGACGCCACAGGCGCCGAGATCTCCCGCACCCTGGTCGAAGCGGTCCGCGAAGCCGCCCTGCACACCGTCGAGAACGCCCTGGTCCTGGATCTGCTCACGGACGCCGAAGGCCGTACCGCGGGCGTCACGCTGCATGTCATGGGCGAGGGCCAGCACGACGGCGTCGGCGCGGTCCGCGCCCCCGCGGTGGTCCTCGCCACCGGCGGCATGGGCCAGGTGTTCTCCGCCACCACCAACCCGGCCGTCTCCACCGGCGACGGCGTGGCCCTGGCGCTGCGGGCCGGCGCGGAGGTCTCCGACCTCGAATTCGTCCAGTTCCACCCGACGGTCCTCTTCCTCGGCGCCGACTCCGAGGGCCAGCAGCCCCTGGTGTCGGAGGCGGTACGGGGCGAGGGCGCCCATCTGGTCGACGCGTCCGGCACGCGCTTCATGGCCGGGCAGCACGAACTGGCGGAACTGGCCCCGCGCGACATCGTCGCCAAGGCCATCACCCGCCGGATGCAGCTGCACGGCACCGAACACATGTATCTCGACGCCCGGCACTTCGGCGCCGAGATGTGGGCACAGCGCTTCCCCACGATCCTGGCGGCCTGCCACGCCCACGGCATCGACCCGGTCACCGAGCCCATTCCGGTCGCGCCCGCCGCGCACTACGCCTCCGGCGGCATCCGCACCGATCTGCGGGGACGTACGACCGTGCCCGGCCTGTACGCCTGCGGCGAGGTCGCCTGCACCGGCGTGCACGGAGCGAACCGGCTGGCGTCCAACTCCCTCCTGGAGGGTCTTGTCTTCGCCGAGCGCATCGCGGCGGACATCGTCGAGGACCGTCCCCACGCGGGCGCCCCGACGGCCGGCGACCTGCCCGCCTCCTCGCCGCTGCTGGCGCCCGAGGCGCGCGGCACGATCCAGCGGATCATGACCCGCGGCGCCGGAGTGCTCCGCTCCGCCGAGAGCCTGGCCGCCGCCGCCGAGGAGCTGGAGGCCCTGCACGACAGCGTCGCCTGTGCCGCCGAGGCGACCGAGCCCAAGGTCGCGGTGCCCGGCGTCGAGGCGTGGGAGGCCACCAACCTGCTGCTCGTCTCGCGCGTCCTGGTCGCCGCCGCCCGTCGGCGCGAGGAGACCCGAGGCTGCCACTGGCGCGAGGACCGGCCCGAGCGCGACGACGAGAACTGGCGCCGTCACCTCGTCGTCCGGCTCACCCCGGAGCGTCAACCGGTCCTCCGTCGGACGGAGACCGAGGCATTCGGGCCCGTACGCCCCACGCAGGCACCAGACTGCGCAGCAGCACCCCCGACCCACCCCGCCGACGTCACCGAGGAGCCGTAACCGTGAGCACGCCCGAAGAGAATCCGCGCCCCACACCCGTGGACGTACCGCTGATCCAGATCGGCGCGCCCGCACCGTCCGCGGGCGGCTGCGGGGACGGCTGCGGCTGCGGCGCGGACGAGCTCTACGAGCTCAACCCGCTGGAGTGCGGTCTCGACCCCGACCTCGCCCAGCTCCTCGCCGACGCCGGCCTGGACCCGGTCCAGGTCGAGGACGTCGCGCACGTCGCCATCGAGGAGGACCTCGACGGCGGTGTCGACGTCACCACCGTCGCGACCGTCTCCGAGGACGCCGTGGCCACCGGCGACTTCACCGCCCGGGAGGCGGGCGTGGTGGCGGGTCTGCGCGTCGCCGAGGCCGTCCTGTCCATCGTCTGCACGGACGAGTTCGCGGTCGAGCGCCACGTCGAGGACGGCGACCGCGTCGTCCCCGGCCAGAAGCTGCTGACCGTCACCACCCGCACCCGCGACCTGCTCACCGGCGAGCGCAGCGCGCTCAACCTGCTCTGCAGGCTCTCCGGCATCGCGACCGCCACCCGCGCCTGGGCCGATGTGCTCGAAGGCACCAAGGCCGAGGTCCGCGACACCCGCAAGACCACGCCGGGCCTGCGCGCCATGGAGAAGTACGCGGTGCGCTGCGGCGGCGGCGTCAACCACCGCATGTCGCTGTCGGACGCGGCGCTGGTCAAGGACAACCACGTCGTCGCGGCGGGCGGTGTGGCCGAGGCCTTCAAGCGGGTACGGGACGAATTCCCGGACGTACCGATCGAGGTCGAGGTCGACACCCTGCAGCAGGTCCGCGAGGTCATCGAGGCGGGAGCCGATCTGATCCTGCTGGACAACTTCACCCCGCTGCAGACGGCCGAGGCGGTCGCGCTGGTCAGTGGGCGCGCGGTCCTGGAGTCCTCCGGCCGGCTCTCCCTCGACACCGCGCGCGCCTACGCGGAGGCGGGCGTCGACTACCTGGCCGTCGGCGCGCTCACCCACTCCTCGCCGATCCTCGACATCGGCCTGGACTTCCGCGACACCGACGGGGCCGGCGTCTGATGCTGCTCACCATCGACGTCGGCAACACCCACACCGTGCTCGGCCTGTTCGACGGTGAGGAGATCGTCGAGCACTGGCGGATCTCCACCGACGCCCGCCGCACCGCGGACGAACTCGCGGTTCTGCTCCAGGGGCTGATGGGCATGCACCCGCTGCTCGGCGAGGAGCTGGGCGACGGCATCGAGGGCATCGCGATCTGCTCCACGGTCCCGGCCGTCCTCCACGAGCTGCGCGAGGTGACCCGCCGCTATTACGGCGACGTCCCCGCGGTCCTCGTCGAGCCGGGCATCAAGACCGGGGTGCCGATCCTGATGGACAACCCGAAGGAGGTCGGCGCGGACCGCATCATCAACGCGGTCGCCGCCGTCGACCTGTACGGCGGTCCGGCGATCGTCGTCGACTTCGGTACGGCCACGACCTTCGACGCGGTGTCCGCCCGGGGCGAGTACACCGGCGGCGTGATCGCCCCCGGCATCGAGATCTCGGTCGAGGCGCTCGGTGTCAAGGGTGCCCAGCTCCGCAAGATCGAGCTGGCCCGGCCGCGCAGCGTGATCGGCAAGAACACGGTCGAGGCGATGCAGTCGGGCATCATCTACGGCTTCGCCGGCCAGGTCGACGGTGTCGTCGCGCGGATGAAGAAGGAGCTGGCGGCCGACCCCGACGACGTCACCGTCATCGCGACGGGCGGCCTTGCGCCGATGGTGTTGGGCGAGTCCTCCGTCATCGACGAGCACGAGCCCTGGCTCACTCTCATCGGGCTGCGCCTGGTGTACGAGCGGAATGTGTCCCGGATGTAGCGGATGCGGGGCGTACCTGCGGGAACGGTCCGGCGTGGCGGGGCCGACGCCGCGCCGCCGACGGCCAGCTAAGAGGATTTTGTCCAATTAGCACGTATTGTCGCTTCATGCCCACGCCTTACGGATCACGCGGCGGTATGGCGTTCAGCGCGGACGAGCTGCGGGTGCTCCGACGTGCCCTCGCCATCGCCCTTCACCCCAAGCCCCTGCCCGACGAGGACGTCCAGGACTGCCTGCGACTGGCGGGCGCCGTGGACGAGGCGGTCGGCGAGGCGGGACGGCTGCGCACGTTCCTCCTCGCCGACCTCGTCCGCTACCGCAACGCCCTCCCCGGCTCCGTCGGTGGTTACCTGGAGCTGCTCCAGGACGCCCTGGCGGGCGGATACGACCCTCGTCCCGACGACCTGGCCGCGCTGCGCGCCCTGCGTCACAGACCGGTGGCCGCGGCGCTGCTGGAGCGCTGTCAGATGCTCGCGGAGCGCTCGGTACGGGCCCGCCTGGCCGGACGTGCCGCGCCGGCGGCGGCCCCGGCGCCCCGCAGTCGTCTCCTGGCCCTGCCCGGCGGCCGGGCGGCCGACCCCGAACCCGAACGGCCCAAGGCCCCGGCGGCCCCGCCCCGGCCGGTCCCGCCCTCCGAGCGCCCGGCGCCCAAGCCTTCCGAGGTCTTCCCGCCCCGCAAGCCCGCCCCGCCGCGGCAGCAGCGGGCCGCGGGGTAGCCGCGCCGCAACTCGGAGGGGGCGCGCGGAAGTCCGTACCGGCCTCGCTACTCTGGACGGCATGGACTACGTATCCGCGCTCGTGCCCCCCGTGGTGATGGCCGCCTTCTTCATCGGCCTCGTCGTGACGATCGTCAAGAGCCAGGGCGGTCCCAACAAGGCCAAGGAGGACGCGGCCGTGGATCTGGCGGTCGCCCGCGCCGAGTCCGTCCAGCAGGCTCCGCGGACCGACGGCGTCTGACTCCCCGCACCTCGCAGTACCCGAAGGGCGCACGGCTCGTCAGGAGCCGTGCGCCCTTTCGCTGTGTAAATAACCAGGCATTTCAGGCATCTGGCACTAAAGTGACATTGTGCCCCGCCAATTGGGAGAACTGGAAGACGCCGTGATGACACGGGTCTGGCAATGGAACCGCCCGGTCACTGTGCGGGAAGTCCTTGAGGACCTTCAGCAGGAACGCTCCATCGCCTACACCACCGTCATGACGGTAATGGACAATCTCCATCAGAAGGGCTGGGTGCGCAGGGAAGTCGACGGCCGCGCATATCGATATACGGCGGTCTCCACCCGCGCCGCCTACTCGGCCGCACTGATGAACGAAGCCTGGTCGCGGAGCGACAACCCGGCCGCCGCTCTTGTCGCCTTCTTCGGCATGATGTCCGCCGAGCAGCGAGAGGCACTCGCGGACGCCATGCGGATCGTCCGCCCCGGACTGCCCGGGGCCCCCGGGCGGCCGGCCGGAGAAGCGGTCGACGGGGCGGTGGGCGAACCGGGCGATGAACCCGGGGACGAACCGGCCGATGAAGCCGCCGGAGAAGCGGCCGAAGATCCGGCCGATGACGCGGGCCCGGAGACCGGGCGATAGCGTCGGGGTATGTCCTCCGAGCTTCCGCATACCGATTTCCGTACCGAACCGTCGGTTATAAACGTGGCCATCACTGTCCGCCGTGCCAGGACCAGCGATGTCGCATCGGTCCGCCGTCTCCTCGACGGGTACGTACGTGAAGGCATCCTGCTCGACAAAGCAACGGTGACGCTTTACGAGGACATCCAGGAGTTCTGGATCGCGGAACGCGATGAGGACGGCCGGGTCATCGGCTGCGGTGCACTGCACGTGATGTGGGAAGACCTCGCCGAAGTGCGCACTCTCGCCGTCGATCACGGCATCAGGGGCGCCGGAGTCGGGCATCAAGTACTGGACAAGTTGTTGCAGACCGCCCGTTGGCTGGGCGTACGGCGGGTTTTCTGTCTCACCTTCGAAGTCGACTTCTTCGCGAAGCACGGCTTCGTGGAGATCGGAGAGACGCCGGTCGACGGAGATGTCTACAGCGAGCTGCTGCGTTCCTATGACGAAGGTGTAGCAGAGTTCCTGGGTCTCGAACGAGTGAAGCCGAACACCTTGGGCAACAGCCGGATGCTTCTGCACCTGTGACCGTCACAAGAAGCCGTCGCCCTATGTCCGAATCGCGCATGTTTCCCGTCTTCTTGCGATCCTGAACCTCTCCCGGGGGTTTGTGTTTTCCGGGGAAAAGCGGTTTCCTTTCCGCGTACTGCATTTTCGATGAAAGGAAATCCGGTGGCACAGAAGGTTCAGGTCCTTCTTGTCGATGACCTCGACGGTGGCGAGGCGGACGAGACGGTCACGTTCGCTCTGGATGGCAAGACCTACGAGATTGACCTCACCACGAGTAACGCGGACAAGCTCCGTGGTCTTCTTGAGCCGTACACCAAGGGCGGTCGGCGTACGGGCGGCCGCGCGGCGGCCGGCCGTGGCAAGGGCCGCGCCGTCACCAGCGGCAACAAGGACACTGCGGAGATCCGTAGGTGGGCCCGCGAGAACGGCCACAATGTGAATGACCGCGGCCGTGTTCCCGCGGAGATCCGCGAGGCTTACGAGAAGGCCAACGGCTGAGCTGTCGACCCATCGGTCGACCGCCCCGTTCGGGCGCGCATCAACCGGGCCCGGTGGCATTCCGTGGCCACCGCGTCCACGAGCCGTACGAGATCGGGAGCATCCCCACCCCTGCTCCCGAGGCCGACGAGGGCCGGGAGTTCCGGCTCCCCCTCGTGCCGCAGCCCGGGGGGCCGCAGCCATACGGCGGCCCCCGACCGGCCGGCCGGTCGTCCGGGCGGCGTCGGCGCGGTGATCCGGCCGCCCGTGCCGATGGCGGCCAGTGAGAGGGCGACCCCGCCCCACTCCAGCCAGTCGAGCAGCCCGGGCAGTTCGTCGGCGCTTCCCGCCGCCACCAGCAGGCTCATCCATCCGCCGGACAGCGCCACGGGTCCGGTGCGGCCAGCCCGCCGCAGTGCCGCACGGCCGGCGGCCGCGGGCACTTCGAGGACGTCGAACCGCAGCCCGGTCAGCAAACGCACCGGTGCGGTGCCCTCCGTAGGCCAGCCGAGCTCGCGCTCGTACCACCGCGCCCACTGCGCGCAACCGGCGTGAGTCTTCCGCGTGTCGGAGGGCGACGGCGTGGGCGGCGGGACGGTGACGGACATGCCGGAAGAACGGCCGAGCCGCCCCGAGGGTTACGCAGGGTCCGTGAACGGGTGCGTAGCGTGTCCGGAATGGGGGCGTAGAGACGCATTCGGGAGCGCAAAGATGTTCGCCCGTAGCGGAGGGAACCGGCGCGCGCCGCATGGACTGTCTGTAATTACGGGTAAGACATCCCTAGTGGGGAGGGGCGACACGCAGGCTCGGGCATCTCACGTTCGCCATCGGCGTACTGGCGAAGGGGGTATCTGCCTGGCCTGCGGGAACATCGTCTCGCACCATCGGGTTGGAGCAGATGTCGGCGTTCGAGGTCAGGAGGCCAAGGACGGTGTCGGCAGTTGGAATGAGCGGTCCCCGCTTGCGGGACTAAGCTGCGGAAGGACAGGGAGGGGACCGACCCCTTACTGCCTGACCGCTCTGAGGAGCGATTAACGATGTTCGAGAGGTTCACCGACCGCGCGCGGCGGGTTGTCGTCCTGGCTCAGGAAGAAGCCCGGATGCTCAACCACAACTACATCGGCACCGAGCACATCCTCCTGGGCCTTATCCACGAGGGTGAGGGTGTCGCCGCTAAGGCCCTGGAGAGCCTCGGGATTTCGCTCGAGGCGGTCCGCCAGCAGGTGGAGGAGATCATCGGTCAGGGCCAGCAGGCCCCGTCCGGCCACATCCCCTTCACCCCCCGGGCCAAGAAGGTCCTGGAGCTGTCGCTCCGCGAGGCCCTTCAGCTCGGCCACAACTACATCGGCACCGAGCACATCCTGCTCGGCCTGATCCGCGAGGGCGAGGGCGTCGCGGCCCAGGTCCTCGTGAAGCTGGGCGCCGACCTGAACCGGGTGCGGCAGCAGGTCATCCAGCTGCTCTCCGGGTACTCCGGCGGCAAGGAGGCGGCAACCGCGGGCGGCCCCGCGGAAGGCACCCCCTCCACGTCCCTGGTGCTCGACCAGTTCGGCCGGAATCTCACCCAGGCTGCTCGCGAATCCAAGCTCGACCCGGTCATCGGGCGCGAGAAGGAGATCGAGCGGGTCATGCAGGTGCTCTCCCGCCGTACCAAGAACAACCCGGTTCTCATCGGCGAGCCCGGCGTCGGCAAGACGGCGGTCGTCGAAGGACTGGCGCAGGCCATCGTCAAGGGCGAGGTGCCCGAGACTCTCAAGGACAAGCACCTCTACACCCTCGACCTCGGTGCGCTGGTCGCCGGCTCCCGCTACCGCGGTGACTTCGAGGAGCGCCTGAAGAAGGTCCTCAAGGAGATCCGCACCCGCGGCGACATCATCCTGTTCATCGACGAGCTCCACACCCTGGTGGGTGCGGGCGCCGCCGAGGGCGCGATCGACGCCGCCAGCATCCTCAAGCCGATGCTGGCCCGCGGCGAGCTGCAGACCATCGGTGCCACGACGCTCGACGAGTACCGCAAGCACCTGGAGAAGGACGCCGCTCTTGAGCGCCGCTTCCAGCCCATCCAGGTCGCGGAGCCGTCGCTGCCGCACACCATCGAGATCCTCAAGGGTCTGCGCGACCGCTACGAGGCCCACCACCGCGTCTCCATCACGGACGAGGCGCTGGTCCAGGCCGCGACGCTGGCGGACCGGTACATCTCGGACCGGTTCCTGCCGGACAAGGCGATCGACCTGATCGACGAGGCCGGTTCCCGGATGCGCATCCGCCGGATGACCGCGCCGCCGGACCTCCGCGAGTTCGACGAGAAGATCGCGGGCGTCCGCCGCGACAAGGAGTCCGCGATCGACTCGCAGGACTTCGAGAAGGCCGCGTCCCTGCGGGACAAGGAGAAGCAGCTCCTCGCCGCGAAGACCAAGCGCGAGAAGGAGTGGAAGGCCGGCGACATGGACGTCGTGGCCGAGGTCGACGGCGAGCTGATCGCCGAGGTCCTGGCCACCGCGACCGGCATCCCGGTCTTCAAGCTGACGGAGGAGGAGTCCTCCCGTCTGCTGCGCATGGAGGACGAGCTCCACAAGCGCGTCATCGGCCAGAAGGACGCCATCAAGGCCCTCTCGCAGGCGATCCGCCGTACGCGGGCCGGTCTGAAGGACCCGAAGCGCCCCGGTGGCTCGTTCATCTTCGCCGGCCCGTCCGGTGTCGGTAAGACGGAGCTCTCCAAGACGCTCGCCGAATTCCTCTTCGGCGACGAGGACGCGCTGATCGCGCTCGACATGTCGGAGTTCAGCGAGAAGCACACGGTTTCCCGCCTCTTCGGTTCTCCCCCCGGTTACGTGGGTTACGAAGAGGGCGGCCAGCTCACCGAGAAGGTGCGCCGCAAGCCGTTCTCCGTCGTCCTCTTCGACGAGGTCGAGAAGGCCCACCCCGATATCTTCAATTCCCTGCTCCAGATTCTGGAAGACGGTCGTCTGACCGACTCCCAGGGACGGGTCGTGGACTTCAAGAACACGGTCATCATCATGACGACCAACCTCGGGACCCGGGACATCTCCAAGGGCTTCAACCTGGGCTTCGCCGCCCAGGGCGACGTCAAGACCGGCTACGAGCGGATGAAGAACAAGGTCAACGAAGAGCTCAAGCAGCACTTCCGCCCCGAGTTCCTCAACCGTGTCGACGACACGGTCGTCTTCCACCAGCTCACCGAGGAAGACATCATCCAGATCGTCGACCTCATGCTGGCCAAGGTGGACGAGCGCCTGAAGGACCGCGACATGGGCATCGAGCTGAGCTCGGAAGCCAAGTCGCTCCTGGCGAAGAAGGGCTACGACCCCGTGATGGGCGCCCGGCCCCTGCGCCGGACGATCCAGCGCGAGATCGAGGACATCCTCTCCGAGAAGATCCTCTTCGGTGAGCTGCGCCCCGGTCACATCGTGGTCGTCGGCACCGAGGGCGAGGGTGAGGAGAAGAAGTTCACCTTCCGCGGCGAGGAGAAGTCGGCTCTGCCCGACGTCCCCCCGATCGAGCAGGCGGCGGGCGGTGCGGGTCCGAACATGTCGAAGGACGTGTAAGGACGCCACCGAGCGCCTGAGCGCCTGAAGGGGCTGCCCCGGAACCGTTGAGAAACGGTCCGGGGCAGCCCCTTTTCCGTGTGGCAGCGACCGTGCCGTGCGGGGCGGTCGCGGTCGGTGGCCGCTGCGGCTCGTCGACGGCGTGCGGCTCCGCGACGGCGTGCGGCATCGGCCGGGTCGGCGTGACGGCCGCCGATCGCGCTGTCGGCACGCGGCGGACGGCCCGGATCGGGCGGCTCCAGGACCCTCCGGCGGTGACAAGGCACACAGCCCGTTCCGCCCCTACTACCAGCGATAGGGGAGGGCGCCGCGATCCCGGCAGGGACCTTCGGCCCGGTGTGGAGAGGGGCTCTCGGCGCCGGAACGAGAGAGGCCTGGATCGCCGGGTCTGGTTCGGTTCGAGCGGTTTGGAGCTGGGGTTAAACCTGCCCGGAACGAGAGTTTCAGTGGGCCCGGACGCGGGGTGCGCGAAGTCGGAATCGGCGCATTCCCGAGCTGCCGGATACGGCTTTTGTTCGTAGATGGGGCGTTTGGGTATCGGCGGGGGTGCGGGTTACCAAGGGATGGCCAGCTCGACGGAAGCGTCGGGTCCAGTCATCTCCGGAGGTTCTCCGCTTATGTCGAAGCGCGTTTCGTTCCAGCACTCCCGTCGCCCGTCCCTGTCCCGTGTCCGTGGCGCCGTGGTGGCGGCCGGTCTGGGGACGTCGATGGTTCTCGGCGCGGGTGCTGCGTTCGCGGCCGGCACGACGGGTGCCCCCGACACCGCGAATCTGATCAGCACCGGCGCGGCCGACTCCGTCGCCGCGCAGGCGGCCTCGCAGGGCAAGGCGGCCAAGGCGGCCAAGGCCGAGCGTGCGGCGGCCGAGAAGGCGGCCGCGAAGAAGGCCACCGCCTGGAAGATCCCGGTGGGTCACTACGCGCTGAGTGCGAGCTTCGGCAGCGACGGCTCCCGCTGGGCCCACAAGCACTCCGGTCAGGACTTCGCCGTCCCGATCGGCACCAAGGTCGAGGCCGCGCACGGCGGTACCGTCGTGAAGGCCGGCCCGAACGGCGGCGGCGACGGCCCCGCGTACGGCAACGCCATCGTGATCCGCCACGGCAACGGCACGTACTCGCAGTACGCCCACCTGTCGAAGATCGATGTGCGCATAGGCCAGACCGTGAAGACGGGCGAGAAGATCGCCCTCTCCGGCAACACCGGCAACTCCAGCGGCCCGCACCTGCACTTCGAGATCCGGACCACCCCGAACTACGGTTCCGCGATCAACCCGGTCTCGTTCCTGTACAAGGAGGGCGTCAGGGTCTGACCTGACCGGACGTACCCCCGCTACTCCGCGGACCCCGGGCTGTCCGCCCGGGTGATCAGTTCGAAGGCGACTTCGAGGACGGCCCTGCGCTTCTCCTCGGGGTCGCCTTCGATGTCCTTCAGGGCGAACATGCCCGCGTGCATCGTGAAGAGCGCGGTGAAGCAGCGCACCTGGTCGGCCAGTGACGCGTCGGGTTCCTTGATCAGGTCGACCAGACCGATGATGCGGCCCTTGATGGTCTTTCCGATGCTGAGGTCCCGCACGGTCGCCTGGTTCTCCTGCATGAAGCGGAAGAGCGGGGCCGCGGCGGTCAGGGCCTCGCTGTAGCGGCGCAGGATCTCCTTCTTCGTCTCCAGGGTGTGGGGCCGGTCCCTGCCCCACTCGATCAGCTCCTCGACCGGCCGGTTGAGGTCCTCGAAGATGCTGACCAGGATGTCTTCCTTGGTCTTGAAGTGGTAGTACAGCGCGGCCTTGGTGACCTCCAGCCGCTCGGAGATCTCCCGCAGCGAGGTCTTCTCGTAGCCCTGTTCGGCGAAGAGCTCCAGGGCGACGTCCTGAATGCGCTGGCGCGTGTTGCCCCGGCGTGCCTGCGGCGTGCTGCCCATGGCGCTCTCCCTAAAAAACTTACTTGACGCCCGGCTAGTTACGCGTCTACTTTCCCCAGTGTAGTCAACTAGCCGGGCGGCAAGTAAGTGCCCTGGCGCGCATCGGGGATCAGGGGAGTGGGGACCATGGCGGAGCTGAAGAAGGCGACGGGTGGAGAGGCGGGTGACCGGCCGGCCGGGAAACCCGGGAAACAGCAGCGCAGCGTCCGGGTGGTGATGCTCGCCCTGATGATCACGATGCTGCTCGCCATGCTGGACAACCTGATAGTCGGCACGGCCATGCCGACCATCGTCGGCGACCTCGGCGGCCTGGAGCATCTGTCCTGGGTCGTCACCGCGTACACCCTGGCCACCGCCGCCTCCACCCCCATCTGGGGCAAGCTCGGCGACATGTACGGGCGCAAGCGTGTCTTCCTCACGGCCATCGTGCTCTTCCTGATCGGCTCGGTCCTGAGCGGCATGGCCCAGGACATGGGCCAGCTGATCGGTTTCCGGGCGGTCCAGGGGCTCGGCGCGGGCGGCCTGATGGTCGGCGTCATGGCGATCATCGGCGACCTGGTGCCGCCCCGCGAGCGCGGCAAGTACCAGGGCATGATGGCCGGCGTCATGGCCATCGCGATGATCGGCGGACCGCTGGTCGGCGGCACCATCACCGACCACCTCGGCTGGCGCTGGAGCTTCTACATCAACCTGCCGCTGGGCGCGGTCGCCCTGACCATGGTCACCCTCGTACTTCACCTGCCGAAGCGGGAGCGCGCCGAGGTGAAGATCGACTACCTCGGTGCGGGGCTGCTGACCGTCGGCATCACCGCGATCGTGCTGGTCACCACCTGGGGTGGTTCGGAGTACGCCTGGGACTCCGCCGTGATCGTGGAGCTCATCGCGATCGGTGCCGCCTCGCTCACCGGCTTCTACTTCGTCGAGAAGCAGGCCGCAGAACCGATTATTCCGCTCCACATATTCCGCAACCGCAACTTCACCCTGATGTCCGTCGTCGGCTTCATGTCGGGCTTCGTGATGTTCGGCGCGGTGCTCTTCCTGCCGCTGTACCAGCAGTCCGTCCAGGGCGCGTCGGCGACCAACTCGGGTCTGCTGCTCCTGCCGATGCTGCTGTCGATGATGGTCGTCTCGCTGATCGCGGGACGGGTCACCACCAGCACCGGCAAGTACAAGATCTTCCCGATCCTGGGCTCGGTCCTGATGGTGGCCGGTCTGTTCCTGCTCTCGCGGATGGACACCGGCACCACGCGGCTCACCTCGGGCATCTACATGGCGGTGCTCGGCGCGGGCATGGGCTTCCTGATGCAGATCACGATGCTCGTCGCGCAGAACAGCGTGGAGATGAAGGACATGGGAGTCGCCTCCTCCGCGACCACCCTCTTCCGCACGCTCGGCAGCTCCTTCGGTGTCGCGATCATGGGTGCCCTGTTCACCGGCCGGGTGCAGGACGAGATGGCCGCCCGCGGCGGCGGGGCGGTCACCGCGAAGTCCGCCCAGCTGGACGCGTCGAGCCTGGCGAAGCTGCCGGACGCGGTGCGTGAGGCGTACCAGTTCGCGGTGTCGTCCGGTACGCACATCGCGTTCCTGGTGGGCGCCTCGGTCGGAGTGATCGCCCTCGTCGCTTCGGTGTTCGTCAAGGAGGTGCCGCTGCGGGGAGCGGGCCCGGAGACCACGTCGTCGGACGGCGGTGCGGAGCCGGCCGCGGCCACCGGTGCCAAGCAGCCCGAGGCGGTCTGACCCCTTCGCGGTGGTACGAGCGATGCACGAGGAGGCTTCCGGGGCGCACCCCGGGAGCCTCCTTCCGTATCCGGTTCAGCTGCCGGGCTGCTTGCTGCCGGACTCCGCGTTCTTCCCGTCGCCGCTCTCCGGGGTGCGCTGTTCGGACAGGCGCAGGACCGGGAAGCTGCCGGTGTTCGTGGGTGCGTGCTCGGGCAGCCACAGCACTGCGATGGCGCCGCCCGCGCCCTGCGGCGCCCCTTCCGGCGCCGCGTTGCGGAAGGTCAGCCGGGCCCCGAGGACCCGCGCCTGACCGGCCGCGATCGTCAGCCCGAGACCGTGCCCGTGCCCGGCCCGGTCACTGCTTCCGGTACGGAACCGGCTCGGCCCCTCACGCAGCAGCGCCGCGGGGAACCCGGAACCGTGATCGCGGATCCGCACCACCCGTCCCTCGACCGTGACCTCGACCGGTGTGGCGCCGTGCTTGGCGGCGTTCCCCAGCAGATTGCCGAGGATCCGCTCCAGCCGGCGCGGATCGGTGCTGACCCAGGACTCGTGGACGACCTGCACCCGTACATCCGGATCCAGCAGCGTGACGCGCCGGCTGACGAACTCGCCCAGCGCGACCTCCTGCAGCTCGGCCCGCTCCGACGCGCTGTCCAGCCGGGCCACCTCCAGAACGTCCTCGACCAGGGTGCGCATCGCCTGCGCCCGGTCCCGTACGAGCTCGGTGGGACGGCCCGGCGGCAGCAGCTCCGCCGCCGTCAGCAGGCCGGTCACCGGAGTGCGCAGCTCGTGCGCGATGTCCGCGGTGACCCGGCGCTCCGCCTCGATCCGTTCGTTCAACGCGTCCGTCAGCGCGTCCACCGCGCGGGCCAGCTCATCGGTCTCGTCCTGGACGACCCCGCCGACGGCCTCCCTGACCCGTACATCCGTATTGCCCTGCGCGACCCTGCCCGCGGCGGCGGCGGCCTTGCGCAGCCGGCGCGACAGCTGCCCGCCGATCAGCACGCCCAGCGCACAGCTGCCGAGCACCACCGAGACCGAGCCGATGATCAGCGCCCGGTCGAGATCCCCCAGGACCCTGGCGCTGCGGCCGGTGAAACGGGTGTGCAGCGAGAGCACATCGCCGTTGCCGACCGGGACGGCCGCCCACACGTCGGGTCCCCCCTGCTTGAGCTCCTCGACATGCGTGGCGCGCCGGTTCCTGCTGGTCTCCGCGCGCAGGCTGCGCGGCATCAACGGGTCGTTGAGCTTGGCGCCGAACCGGGGGTCGGTCTTCTGCGTCTTCTTAGCCTCGTACAGCAGCTGCGCGTACGTCAGCCGCTCCAGCTGGACCTCGCGGACGTTCTCCAGCATCGAGACCCGGGCGGCGTTGTGGACGACGAAG
The DNA here is from genome assembly GCF_055584025.1 of Streptomyces sp. NPDC104309. Lineage (NCBI taxonomy): Bacteria > Bacillati > Actinomycetota > Actinomycetes > Kitasatosporales > Streptomycetaceae > Streptomyces > Streptomyces sp. NPDC104309. The sequence continues at coordinate 76,601 of NZ_JBVJMV010000030.1, forward strand.
CTGAGCGCGACGGCGGTCAGCGCGCCGACCGCCGCGATGGCGATGCTGATCTTCCAGCGGACACCCGTCCGCAGCGTCGGCCGCTTCATGGCCTGAGCTTGTAGCCGAAGCCGCGGACCGTCTCGATCCGGTCCTGGCCGATCTTGGTGCGCAACCGCTGCACATGGACGTCCACGACCCGGGTGTCGCCGCCCCACCCGTAGTCCCAGACGCGCTCCAGCAGCTTGTCGCGGGAGAGCACCGTGCCGGGCGCGGCGGAGAACTCCAGCAGCAGCCGCATCTCGGTCGGCGTCAGCGCCACCTGCTCGCTGCCCCGGCGGACCTCCATGCCTTCGGTGTCGACCGCCAGATCGCCGAAGACCAGCACGCCGCCGACGGGCTGCGGCTCCCGTTCCCCGCTGCCCGGCTGCCCGCCCGACGCATGACCGAAGCGGCGCAGCACGGCACGGATCCGGGCGACCAGGACCGCCCCGTCGAAGGGCTTGGTGACGTAGTCGTCGGCACCGGCCTCCAGGCCGAGCACCACATCGATCGAGTCGGCCCGCGCCGACAGCATGATCACGGGGACCGTCGACTCGTCGCGGATGCGACGGCAGAGGCTGACCCCGTCGAGCCCCGGCACCATCACATCGAGCAGGGCGATGTCGGGACGGTCGGCGCGGAACGCGGCGAGGCCCGACAGGCCGTCCGGCATCGCGGTGACCGCGAAACCGTCGCGCTCCAGCGCCAGCTGGGTGGCCTCGCGGATGACGTCGTCGTCCTCGACGAACAGGACGTGGGTCTCGGCCATCGGGCTGCTCTCAGTTCCCCGCCGGTTCCGCGGATTCCGGAAGACCGGCCTCTCCGTTACCGACGGCTCGGTTGAAGTCGTTGTGCACCCGGTCGTGCTCGTTGAACCGGTTGTCCGCCCAGTGGTAGGTGATCACTTCCTCGCCGGAGGGGTACGCGACCGAGTCCTTCTTCCCGTACACCTGGGCCGTCACCACCAGATCACCGCGGTCGATGGTGCCGTACACCGCGGGCTGCTCGATGGCGAACACGTTCTCGTACGTGCCGTTGCTCCGCTGGCGGTACACATAGGTGCCGACCCCCACCGAATCGCCGCAGGTCATCACGTTCACCACGACGTCGGCCGAGGGGCCGCCGGTCAGAGTGCCGTACGAGGTGTCCACCGGGTACTCGGAGCCGCTGCAGGGCTTCAGATCCGTCCTGACCCGCTCGCTGACCTTGGGGTCGTGCTTGAGCAGCGCCACGGGATCGACCCGCGGCGTCGCCTTCGCCGTGGTCGACGGCTCGGTGCTCGGCGTGACCTGGGCGACCGGCTGGGTGCCCGCCGGGCCCTCGTCCCGGGTGCCGGTGCCGCCGGTGGAGCACCCGACGACGAACAGCCCGAAGGCGGCGAGCCCGACCAGGGTCGTGGTGCTCGCCGCCCAGCCGGTCAGGACCTGGCCACGCCGGCCGGTGGCCTCGCGGCCACCGTCGTTCCCGCTGCCGCCACAGTCGCCGCTGTCATCGCTGGCTGTCAGGCCGCGCACCGCTCCCGCCCCCGTTCGTCCACACGCCTGCCCGACTGCATCCGGACCTGCGCCGTTGCCCGCGCACGTACCGGAGCACGGTCGGCCGCGGTCGGTCCCTGCTCCTCCCGGAGCCGGGCCTCCCTGCTCGCTGCCTCACGGCTCTCCAGCTCCTGGCGCAGACGGGCCAGCGCACGGTGCAGCGTGCTCTTCACCGTACCGGCCGACATACCGAGCGCCGCAGCCGTCTCTTCCGTACTCATCTGCTCCCAGTGTCGCAGCACGACGACGCTGCGCTGCTTGGGAGCCAGTACGCCCAGCACATCCATCAGCAGGGCGCGGTCGGCGCGCTGCTCGGTGCCGTCCTCGACGCTCGCGTCGGGCAGCTGTTCGGTGGGGACCTCGTCCAGCTTGCGGGCCCGCCACCACTCGGTACGGGTGTTGATCATGACGCGGCGCAGATAGGCGTCGGCGAGGGACTTGTCGGCGATGCCGTCCCAGCGGCCGTACGTGCGGGCCAGGGCGGTCTGCAGCAGGTCCTGCGCGTCCACCGGGTCGGGTACGAGTCGGCGCGCACTGCGCAGCAGTGCCTCCTGCCGAGTGCGTACGTACTCCTCGAATTCGAGCACCTCGCCCTGCGCCATTACAACCGCCTCCGTCCCCGTAGAACCCCGTCGAACCGCTGTCGGCCACCGATGGGCCGGACCGACGTCGTTGACGGTACGGAGCTGTTGTCACGGGGCTGTGCGGAGCAGCCATACGCCGACGCACGGCTGCCCATCGGTTGTGTAACAGCGGGGGAGAGGGGAGCCCGCGGCTCAGCTCAGCGGCAGCCGGTACTGGCCGCCGGCCAGCGGTTCGACCAGGCCGTCGGCGACCAGTCCGTCCAGCGCGCGGGCGCGCTGCACCGGTTCGTCCCACACCGCGTCCAGTGCCGACTGCGGTACCGGTGTCACGGCCTCGCGCAGTACGGCGAGCAGTCGGCCGCGCACCTGCCGGTCCGTGCCCGCGTACGTCTGACCGCGCCGCGGGGGCCCCTGGTGCGCGGGCTTCCCGGCCAGCCGCCAGGCGCACTGCTCGGCGATCGGGCAGTGGGTGCAGTCCTCGTTCTTGGCGGTGCAGACGAGGGCGCCGAGCTCCATCGTCGCGGCGGCCCAGCGGGCGGCCCGCTCGTCCTCCTCGGGGAGCAGCGCGCGGGCGAGCTTGCGCTCGGCGGCGGTGGTCGCGTTCGGCGGGTACTGGATGCCGGTCGCGGCGCGGGCGAACACCCGGCGGACGTTCGTGTCGAGCACGGCATGCCGCTGTCCGTACGCGAACGAGGCCACGGCCGCCGCGGTGTACTCGCCGATACCGGGCAGCGCGAGCAACTGACCGTGCTCGCTCGGTACGTCGCCGCCGTGCCGTTCCGTTATTGCCTGGGCGGCCCCGTGCAGCCGCAGCGCCCGGCGCGGGTAGCCGAGCCGGCCCCAGGCGCGGACCGCCTCGCCGGGCGGCTCGGCGGCCAGGTCGGCCGGGCGGGGCCAGCGGGCCAGCCACTGTTCGTACACCGGGAGGACCCGGCTGACGGGGGTCTGCTGCAGCATGAACTCGCTCACCATCACACCCCAGGCGCCCGCTTCGGGGCGGCGCCAGGGCAGATCGCGGGCGTGCTGTTCGAACCACCCGATGACGGGAGCGTGGAGGGAGGCGGGGGGCGTCTGTGTCGCAGTCATGGCAGTCATCGCACCGACGATCCTGGCACGGAAGGGCGGACAACGGCTCTGTGCACGGTGGTGTCGTGCCTCGTGAGGGCCCTTGGGGTGATAATGCCACCCGTCTTGTCCCCTCGGTGTCCGGCAACCGGCCCAAGGGGACTCCCTCCGGGCCGTCAGTGCCGTTTGCGCCGCCTCCGGGACCGGCCGGCCGCCGCCGGTGCCGTTCCCGTACCGGGCCCCGAGACCAGGGCCGCCACCGGGGCCCCGCTGCTCCGTACCGTGCGGGCGAGCGACCGTGCCGGGCGGCGCAGCACCGCGACCACCACGGCCGCCAGCGCCGCGCCCAGCAGCAGACCGACCGCCACGTCATGCGGGTAGTGCACCCCGACGAAGACCCGGGAGAAGGCCATCAGCAGGGCCAGCGGCACGGTGAGCCAGGCCAGCCGGGGCCGGGCGATCGCCAGGGCCACGGCTGCCGCGCCGGCGATCGCGGAGTGGTTGCTGGGGAACGACCAGTCGCCCGCCGGCGGACACGGCACCAGCGACGCGGCCGCCCCGGCGACCGCCCTGCACGGGCGTTCCTCGTTCACCAGCGACTTGAACACCTCGCTGCCCACGTAGGCGAAGGCCGTCGCGAGGGGCGCGAGCACCGCCAGGGCCAGGGCGCCCTCGTCCGCCCGGCGGGCGCGCCACCACCCGGTGATGAACAGGACGCCGAAGACCAGAAGGCCGAGCTCCGTCCATATCTCGGCCAGGTGTTGCACCCATGACGGCATGTCATGAGCGAAGTCGGTGATGTCCCGGTAGAGCGGGGCAGTAGATGAACTATCCATGTGACAGAGGGTAGTGAACGAAACGGAGTGGTCGGACGGGACGATTTCGAAAGCCCAACTCGGCCGCGACAACCGGGCGGAACGGGTCGACCCGGGATGATGATCCGCAAAACTTCCGGGCCGGGCGGCGGGTGGGGCGGGAGTCGGCGCCGATCTCTCGTAGAGTTTGCGCCGTGGGATCTTTGCGTAATCCGATCGGGCCGCTTCCCTCCACCATCTACTGGCGACGGAGGGCCGTAGCGGCGACGCTGGTTGCGCTGCTCGCGCTGCTGATCGTATGGGGCGTCACTTCCGGCGGCGGCAAGAAGAACACGGACGACTCCCGTCCCGGCGGCCAGAGTCCCGCGCACGAGATCACTCCCGGCCCCTCCCGGCCGGGTACGGCCATCAGCCAACAGCCCGGCGGACGAGACGAGTCGGACGACACCGGCGGCGGAGACACCGGCGGTACGAGCGCGGGCTCCGACGGCGGCGCGAGCGGCGGCAGCGGCGACGGCGGCACGGGCAGCGGATCGGGCACCGGCGCCGGGGGCGCGGGCGGCAGCGGTGCGGTGACCGGTGAGCAGGTCCCGGCCGGCTCTTCGCTCCCCGACTGCACCTCCGGCGCACTGCAGTTGAGCCTGAGCACCAAACTCAGCTACGGCCCCGACGAGAAGCCGAAGTTCCGGTTGATCGCCAAGAACACCTCGTCCACCGCCTGCAAGGCCGACTTCGGGCCGAAGAGCGCGGTGCTCACCATCACCGAGGCCGGTGGCGACGACAACCAGGTGTGGTCCTCCAAGGACTGCCCGCGCAACGGCGGCAGCCTGCTGCTGAAGGTTCCGGCGGGCGCGACCGTCGTCCACACCGTGGAGTGGGACCGCAAGAAGAGCGTTCCGCAGTGTGCGACGGCGCCCGCGGGGACGGCGGCACCCGGTACGTATCTGGTCGAGGCGAAGGCGCCGGGCGAGCCGTTGCAGCGTGCCTCGTTCCGCCTGGAGAAGGACTGAGTGAAGGATGCGGGCAAGGGCCGGGGAGAAGGCCGGGAAACGGCCGGTGAAGGCCGAGGAGAAGGCAGGCGGAAGGCCGGGAGAGGGCTGGAAGAAGGGCTGAGCGCCGCTGAGCGCCCGAGGAGCGGCCCGTTCCGGACAGCACTTCGGGGCCCGGTCTCCCGGGCCCCGGCGCAGCCTTCTGTCCGTACCGCTACACGTACCGCTCAAGGATCGACGACTCGGCCAGCCGCGACAGCCCCTCGCGCACGCTCCGCGCCCGCGCCTCGCCGACCCCGTCGACCGTCTGGAGATCGTCCACGCTGGCGGCGAGCAGCTTCTGCAGACCGCCGAAGTGCTCCACCAGCCGGTCGATGATCGCCCCGGGCAGCCGCGGAACCTTCGCCAGCAGCCGGAAGCCGCGTGGCGAGACCGCCGAATCCAGCGTCTCCGGCGAGCCGCTGTACCCCAGTGCCCGTGCGACGACCGGGAGTTCGAGCAGCTCGGTGTGGGAGAGCGCGTCGAGTTCGGTGAGGGCCTCGGCGACCGTGCGGGACCGCTTGGCAGTCGGCTCCGGCACGTAGTCGCGCACGACCAGCTCACGCTCCGGCTCGACACCCGCGATCAACTCGTCGAGCTGGAGCGAGAGGAGCCGGCCGTCGGTGCCCAGCTCCACCACGTACTCCGCGATCTCGGTCGCGATCCGGCGGACCATCTCCAGCCGCTGTGCGACGGACGTCACGTCCCGGACCGTCACCAGGTCCTCGATCTCCAGCGCCGAGAGCGTGCCCGCGACCTCGTCGAGCCGGAGCTTGTAGCGCTCCAGGGTGGCGAGTGCCTGGTTGGCGCGGGAGAGGATCGCGGCGGACTCCTCCAGGACCCGGCGCTCGCCGTTCACATACAGCGCGATGAGGCGCATCGACTGCGAGACCGAGACGACCGGGAAGTTGCACTGCTTGGAGACCCGGTCCGCCGTGCGGTGACGGGTGCCGGTCTCCTCGGTGGGGATGGAGGCGTCCGGGACCAGCTGCACACCGGCACGCAGGATCTTGGTCATGTCCTTGTCGAGGATCAGCGCCCCGTCGAGCTTGGCCAGCTCGCGCAGGCGCGTCGCGGTGAACTCCACGTCCAGCACGAATCCGCCGGTGCACATCGACTCGACCGTTCTGTCCATGCCCAGGACGATCAGCCCGCCGGTGTTGCCGCGGAGGATGCGCTCCAGGCCGTCCCGCAGGGCCATTCCGGGCGCGACGGCGGACAACGAGGCGCGCATCAGCGCCTCGTTACCGGTGCTTTGGCCGGACTTTCCGGGCGATGTTGCCCGGTCGCTGGCTGCCACTGCACTCCTCCGGTCACAGGTTTGTGGTGCCCTTGCGTCCCTCATGCCGTTCGTACGGACGGGCGAGACCAGGGCAAAGTCTACCGGCGCGCGTTCTCCTCCTGTGGGGCCTGTGCGCGAGACCGGCGCGGGAGCACCCTCAGCGCATCGCCCATGTTGGCGACTTCTGTGACCTTCATACCGGCCGGGACCTTTCCGGGGTCGGTCGGGACCAGCGCGTGCGTGAAGCCCAGGCGGTGCGCCTCGGCCAGCCTCCGCTGGACCCCTGTGACCCTTCTGACCTCGCCCGCGAGGCCCACTTCGCCGATCGCCACCAGGTTCTTGGGGAGCGGGGTGTCACTGGCCGCGCTGGCCAGTGCCAGTGCGACGGCGAGGTCCGCGGCGGGCTCGGAGAGCTTCACACCGCCGACCGTCGCGCTGTAGATGTCCCGCTTGCCGAGCGAGCTGATCCGGCCGCGCTGCTCCAGAACGGCCAGCATCATCGACACCCGGGACGTCTCCAGGCCGGAGGTGGTGCGCCGGGGTGACGGGATCTGTGAATCGACCGTCAGCGCCTGGACCTCCGCGACGAGCGGGCGCTTGCCCTCCAGAGTGACGGTCAGGCAGGTGCCGGGGACGGGCTCGTCGCGCCGGGTGAGAAAGAGCCCGGACGGGTCGGCGAGGCCCGTGATGCCCTCGTCGTGCAGCTCGAAGCAGCCGACCTCGTCGGTCGCGCCGTATCTGTTCTTGACGCCCCGCACGAGGCGCAGCCGGGCATGGCGGTCGCCCTCGAAGGACAGCACCACGTCGACGAGATGTTCCAGCAGCCGTGGCCCCGCGATCGCCCCGTCCTTGGTGACATGGCCGACCAGGAGCGTCGACATGCCGCGCTCCTTGGAGGCCCGGATGAGCGCACCGGCGACCTCCCGGACCTGCGCCATGCCGCCGGGTGCCCCGTCGATCTCGGGCGAGGCGACGGTCTGTACGGAGTCGAGGACGAGGAGCGACGGCTTGACGGCGTCCAGATGGCCGAGGACCGCGGAGAGGTCGGTCTCGGCTGCGAGGTACAGATGGTCGTTGATCGCCCGGATCCGGTCGGCACGCAGGCGCACCTGGCTCGCGGACTCCTCGGCGGTGACATAGAGCGTGCGGTGGTCGTCGCTCGCGGCCTTCGCGGCCACGTCGAGCAGCAGCGTCGACTTCCCGACGCCCGGCTCGCCCGCGAGCAGCACGACGGCCCCGGGGACGAGACCGCCGCCGAGCACCCGGTCCAGCTCGCCCACGCCGGTCGACCGGGCGGTGGCCTGCCGGCTGTCGACCTGGCCGATGGGGAGCGCGGCCGTGCTGACCCGGCCGGCCGCGGTCGTCCGCACGGCGGGAGCGCCGCCGAACTCCTCGACCGTCCCCCATGCCTGGCATTCGGGGCAGCGGCCGAGCCACTTGGCGGTCGTCCAGCCGCATTCGGTGCAGCGGTAGGACGGCCGGTCCTTCGCGGATTTCGTACGGGCAGCCATGGCGCAACCGTATAGGTGGGGTCGGACAGTGCCGCCGGGCGCGGTCCGGGGCGCCGCCCGACGCGGGTGCGCGCACGTCGACCACCCAGGCACTTCCGCCGGAATGTCTGATTCCGACCCCTCGGATCCCCGGTTTCGGCCTCTTGAACCATGAATTCCTGTCCCCTTTTGAGCGATACGTTCACCCGTAAGGATTAAATGTGCTGAAGAGGCGCTAAAAGCGTGCTGGGTGCTGCCTACGGTCGCCAGGTGATGAGCAGCAGGCTGGAGCCCCCTACGCACACCACCGGCGCACACCGGGCGCGGCGCCGTGCGCCCCACCCCGCGGCGCAGCCTTCGCCGCGGCGGCCTCCCGCACGTTACGAGCCGCATCTCGACGGCCTGTTCACCTACTGCCTCTCCGTGCTCTGCGACCACAACGCCGCCACCGAGGCGCTCGGCGGAGTGCTCGCGATCGCGGAACGACAGGGCGGCCGGTGCCCGGCGGGTGAGGCGGAACGTAAATCCTGGCTGTACGCACTGGCCAGGTGGATGTGTCTGCGCAAGCTCGCCGAGCGGAAACAGGGCCGCCAGGCGCACCGCCACAAGGCCGGGAAGCTGTCGGGAAGGCAGCCGGCCAGGCAGGAGGCGAAGCGGGAACCGAAGCGGGCGGGCGGACCTCCGGGCAAGCTGCCGGGCGGGACGGCCGTGCAGGGGGCGCGCGCGGGACGCCGTACGCCCCCCGCCGCTGTTGCGAAGGCCCCCGCCCCCGCCGGCTTCGCTCCGGGCGGCACCCCGGCGGACAAGGCCCACACCCCCGAATCCGAAGCCGCCGCCGAGGCGCATCGCCGCGAACTCGCCCAGCTGGCCTGGCCCGAGGCCGCGGGTACCACCCCCGAACAGCGCGAAGCGCTCGAACTCGCCGTGCGCCACCGCCTCGCCCCGCGTGCTGTCGCCTCCGTCCTAGGCCTGGAACCCGCGACCGCCCGGGACCTCCTGGCCGCCGCGGCCTGCGAGGTGGAACGGACCCGCGCCGCCCTCGCCGTCGTCGAGACCGGCAACTGTCCCACCGTCGCCCGGCTCACCGGAGAGCACCGCGTCCTGCTCTCCGCCACCCTGCGCCGTGAACTCGTCCGCCACGTCGACGACTGCCCCCGCTGCCGCCGGGCCGCCGAGCGGGCCGGCGCCGAGGGCCCCTGGCCGGGAGCGCCGCTCACCCCGGCCGCCGCGCTGCCGGTCGTCGAGGCACCGCGGCCCTCCGCCTACGTCGCGATGGTCCACGCCCAGCGGAGCCGGTCCGGCGGTCCGCGCTTCGACCGGGCGGGCTTCCCGCTGGACCCGAAGGACCACGCCGCGCGCCGGGACCGGATGCGGGCCAGGGTCGTGACGACGACGGTGGTGGCGACGGTCGTGGCCGCCCCGGTGATCGCGTTGTGGACCGCCTACCGCGGCGCGCCGCAGACCGGCGAGGGCCATGAGGGTTCCTCGGTCACCGCGACCGAGACGGACGTCCGCCACGACGACGGCACTCCGGACGGCCACTACGAGAACGCCGGCAACGCGCGTCCCCAGCCGGGCGCCCGCTTCAAGGACGGCCGCACGCCGGACGTCTCGGCAGAGGTGATCAGCGCGGGTTCGGTGCGGGGCATCGGCGGGCTCACCGTCGAGGCCCGCTCGTCCGGCGGCACGACGGTGATCCGCCTGACCGCCTCGGGCGGCGCCCCCGTCGCCTGGTCGGCCCGCGCGGACGTGTCCTGGCTGCGTCTGAGCAGTTCGTCGGGGACGCTCGCCGCGGGCGAGAGCGTCATGGTCCGCGTCCTCGTGGACCAGCTGCGGGAACCCGCTGGTCCGTGGAGCGCCCGTATCGCCCTCGCCCCTTCGGATTCGGTCGTGGTGATCCGGGGGCGCGGGGCGACGGCACCGTCACCCGGCGGTCCGGAACACCCAGGTCCGCCCGACCCCTCCGGCCCGTCGGCGCCGCCCTCGCCGCATCCCACACAGCCGACCGACCCGACACCCGGCCCGAGCGACCCGACGCCGACACCGACGGACCCGGCCCCGACCGATCCGACCCCGTCCCCCGACCCGCCTACCCCCACCGACTCCGGGACGGGCACGACCACCCCGGCGGGCTGACACGGGACGTCGGGGGCGCGTGGGCCGTCCCGCGTGAAACGAGATGCCCGGTGCGACAGCGAGCCGTCGGGGGCGGCAGCGGTCCGTCCGGCGTGAACAGGCCGCGCACGGCGACACCGGCCGACGCGGAGCGCCTGTCCGACGCACAGGGACCGGTCCCGCGCGAGGCGCCCGGCCGAGCCACCGGGAGGCCCCTCAGCTGTCACGTCGGCCTCAACCGTCAAACCGACCCCTGCTCACGCCCCAGTCGTCGTCGTCACGCACCGGCCCCTACGCCGGGTCCGCCGGGTGCGGTGCCATCGGCAGCAGCGAGGACAGGCGCTCCTCGCACAGCTCGACCAGCCGGTCGTACGCCTCCTTGCCCATCAGCTCGGTGAGCTCCGGCCGGTACGACACGTACACCGGCTCACCGGCCCCGTGCGCGGAGGTCGCCGACGTGCACCACCAGTGCAGATCGTGACCGCCCGGACCCCAGCCCCTGCGGTCGTACTCGCCGATCGACACCTGGAGCACACGGGTGTCGTCGGGCCGGTCGATCCAGTCGTACGTGCGCCGGATCGGCAGCTGCCAGCAGACGTCCGGCTTGGTCTCCAGGGGCTCCTTGCCCTCCCGCAGCGCCAGGATGTGCAGCGAGCAGCCCGCGCCCGCCGCGAACCCGGGACGGTTCTGGAAGATGCACGAACCCTCCCAGCGCCGCGTCTGGCGTTCCCCGTCGTCGTCGACCTCGACCCAGCCCGTCCTGGTGCCGACGTCGTGGAACTGCCACAGATCAGGGGTCAGCCGTGCGACATGGCCGGCCACGCGCTTCTCGTCATCCTTGTCCGAGAAGTGGGCGCCCAGGGTGCAGCATCCGTCGTCCGCGCGGCCCGCCTGGATGCCCTGGCAGCCACTGCCGAAGATGCAGGTCCACCTGGAGGTCAGCCAGGTCAGGTCGCAGCGGAAGACCTGCTCGTCGTCCGCCGGGTCGGGGAACTCGACCCAGGCCCGTGCGAAATCGATACCCGTTTCGTCCTCGGACCGGTTCGGTCCGTTCGCTTCCTGCTGCCGCATCTCCTGCTTCGTTCCCTGCTTCTTCGTGTTTTTGCCCGGCTTCGCCTTTTTCGTCTTTGGCACGGGCCAAGAGTAAGTCCGCCGCCCCGGTAGCGTTCCGGGTATGAGACTCGGAGTCCTCGACGTGGGTTCGAACACCGTGCATCTGCTGGTGGTGGACGCGCACCCCGGTGCGCGCCCGCTGCCCGCGCACTCGCACAAGGCGGAACTGCGCCTGGCCGAACTCCTCGACGAGGACGCGGCGATCGGCCCCCACGGCGTGGACCGGCTCGTGGCGACGATCACCGATGCGCTGCAGGCCGCCGAGGACAAGGGGTGCGAGGACGTCCTGCCGTTCGCCACGTCCGCGGTGCGGGAGGCGAGCAACGCCGACCAGGTGCTGGCCCGGGTACGGGAGGAGACGGGCGTCGACCTCGCCGTCCTCAGCGGCGCGGAGGAGGCCCGGCTCACCTTCCTCGCCGCCCGCCGCTGGTTCGGCTGGTCGGCGGGGCGGCTGCTGGTCCTGGACATCGGCGGCGGCTCGCTGGAGGTCGCGTACGGCATGGACGAGGAGCCGGACGCCGCGGTGTCGCTGCCGCTCGGGGCAGGCCGGCTGACCGCCGGATGGCTGCCGGGCGATCCGCCGGACCCGGCGGACGTGAAGGCACTGCGCCGCCATGTACGGGCCAGGATCGCCCGGAGTGTCGGCGAATTCACCCGCCTCGGGCGCCCGGACCATGTCGTCGGCACCTCCAAGACCTTCAAACAGCTCGCCAGGATCGCGGGCGCCGCGCGTACCACCGACGGTCTGTACGTGCAGCGCGCCCTCACCCGCAAGTCGCTGGAGGAGTGGGTGCCGAAGCTGGCGTCGATGACCGTGCGGCAGCGGTGCGACCTGCCCGGGGTCTCCGAGGGCCGGGCGGCGCAGCTGCTGGCCGGGGCGCTGGTCGCGGAAGGTGCCATGGATCTGTTCGGGGTCGAGGAGCTGGAGATCTGCCCCTGGGCGCTGCGCGAGGGCGTCATCCTGCGCCGCCTGGACCACCTGCCCACGGAGCAGGCCGCGCTGCGCTGAGTGCCGGAAGGCCGGCCCGGGGCCCGCCGGGTGTCGCGGGGTCGGCCGGGGGTCGCTGAGCGCCGGACGACCGACCGGGGCCGGGGGCCGCTGAAGCGCCGGAAGGCCGGCCCGGGGCCCGCCGGGTGCCGCAGGACCTGCCGGGGGCCGCCATGGCCCTTCTCACTTTCCGCCGAGGTCTCTCGGCGAGGCGTACCGCTGCCCGTACGCTGTCCCAGTGGCAGAACCAGTGGTGCGCATCCCGGATGCGAAGGTCGCCCTGTCGACGGCATCCGTCTATCCGGAGTCGACGTCGACGGCCTTCGAGATCGCCGCGCGTCTCGGTTACGACGGCGTCGAGGTCATGGTGTGGACCGACCCCGTCAGCCAGGACATCGAGGCCCTGCGACGGCTCTCGGACTACCACGGGGTACCGATCCTCGCCGTCCACGCGCCCTGCCTCCTGATCACACAGCGCGTCTGGTCCACCGATCCGTGGGTGAAGCTCCAGCGGGCCCGTGCCGCCGCCGAGAAGCTCGGAGCGACGACCGTCGTCGTGCACCCGCCGTTCCGTTGGCAGCGCAACTACGCGCGCGACTTCGTCAGGGGGATCTGGCGCATGGCGGACGAGACCGACGTGCGGTTCGCGGTCGAGAACATGTACCCCTGGCGCTACCGGGACCGCGAGATGCTCGCGTACGCCCCCGACTGGGACGTCACCAACGACGACTACCGCCACTTCACCGTGGACCTCTCGCACACCGCGACGGCCCGCACCGACGGCATGGCGATGGTCGACCGGATGGGCGGCCGGCTCGCCCACATCCATCTCGCCGACGGCAAGGGCTCCAACAAGGACGAGCACCTGGTGCCCGGCCGTGGCGACCAGCCCTGCGCCGAACTCCTGGAGCATCTGGCCCGTACCGGCTTCGGCGGCCATGTCGTCATCGAGGTCAACACCCGGCGTGCCATGTCCGCTGCCGAACGCGAGGCCGACCTGGCGGAGGCGCTGGCCTTCACCCGGCTCCACCTGGCGTCCTCCTCGGCCGAGGCGCCGCGCCCGTGACCGACGGCCCCACCGACGCCGACGGCCCCGCGAACCCCGCCCCCAGGCGCCGAGGGCGCCCCTCCCGCACGGCCGACACCACCGGCCCCGACGCCCGTACCCGCATCCTGGAGGCCGCCCGCACCGAATTCGCGGAGCGCGGCTACGACAAGACGTCGATCCGGGGCATCGCCAAGGCGGCAGGCGTCGACTCCGCCCTCGTCCACCACTACTTCGGTACGAAGGACGAGGTCTTCGCGGCCGCCATCGAGCTCTCCTTCGAGCCGGCCCTGGTGATCCCGGCCATCCTGGGCAGCGGCACCGACGGCCTGGGGGAGCGGCTGGCCCGCTATTTCATCGCCGTGTGGGAGAACCCGGCGACGAGGGTTCCGCTGCTGGCGGTCATGCGGTCCGCGCTGACGCACGAGGCGGCGGCGAAGGTCCTCCGCGGCTTCGTCCTGCGCCGCCTCCTGGAACGCATCGCGGAGACACTGGACGTCCCGGACGCGACCTTCCGCGCGGAACTGGCCGCCTCGCACATGCTGGGGATCGCGATGCTGCGCTACGTCATCCAGGCGGAGCCACTGGCTTCGGCACCTCCCGAACAAATCATCGAGATGGTGGCGCCGACGCTGCAGCGGTACCTGACGGAATCCTGATCCCACCACCGCGGCCTGCGGTGAAGCCGCCCCGCCCGCCGCGTGCTCCGCCACCCCCGTACCGCCTCGACGCGCCGCCCACCCACCGAGCATGCCGTCCCGAATAGCGGACACCGTGTCCAGATCTTGGAGCCGGAGGCGTAGGCTCGAAGAAGTCTTTTCTGTCGAAGGAGCGAGCGACGATGCCCCAGCTGAGGTCCCGCACTGTCACCCACGGCCGCAACATGGCGGGCGCCCGCGCCCTTATGCGGGCCTCGGGCGTAGCGAGCGAGGACATCGGCAAGCCGATCATCGCGGTCGCCAACTCCTTCACCGAGTTCGTCCCCGGCCACACCCACCTGGCTCCCGTCGGCCGGATCGTCTCCGACGCGATCAAGGCCGCGGGTGCCGTGCCCCGCGAGTTCAACACGATCGCCGTCGACGACGGCATCGCGATGGGCCACGCCGGGATGCTGTACAGCCTCCCCTCCCGCGACCTGATCGCCGACTCCGTCGAGTACATGGTCGAGGCGCACTGCGCGGACGCGCTGATCTGCATCTCCAACTGCGACAAGATCACCCCCGGCATGCTGATGGCCGCGATGCGCCTCAACATCCCGACGGTCTTCGTCTCCGGCGGCCCGATGGAGGCCGGCCGGGCCACCCTCGTGGACGGCACGGTCCGCAAGCTCGACCTGATCAACGCGATCAGTGACGCCGTCAACGAGAACGTCTCGGACGAGGACATCCTCCGTATCGAGGAGAACGCCTGCCCCACCTGCGGCAGCTGTTCCGGCATGTTCACCGCCAACTCGATGAACTGTCTGACCGAGGTCCTCGGTCTCTCCCTCCCCGGCAACGGCTCGGTCCTCGCCACGCACACCGCCCGCAGGGCGCTGTACGAGGACGCCGGCCGCACGGTCGTCGAGATCACCAAGCGCTACTACGAGCAGGACGACGCGACGGTCCTGCCCCGCTCCATCGGTACCCGCGCCGCGTTCGACAACGCCATGGCGCTGGACATCGCCATGGGCGGCTCGACCAACACGATCCTGCACCTGCTCGCCGCCGCGCAGGAGGCCGAGCTCTCCTACGACCTCGACGACATCAACGAGGTCTCGCGCCGCGTCCCCTGCCTGTCCAAGGTCGCGCCCAATGTGGCGCCCGGCGGTACGTACTACATGGAGGACGTGCACCGGGCCGGCGGCATCCCCGCCATCCTGGGCGAGCTGCACCGCGGCGGCCTGCTCAACGAGGACGTGCACTCGGTCCACTCCGACTCCCTCGCCGAGTGGCTGAAGAACTGGGACGTCCGTGGCGGCTCCCCGTCCCCGGCGGCCGTCGAGCTGTGGCACGCGGCCCCCGGATGCGTCCGCTCCGCGACCGCCTTCTCGCAGTCCGAGCGCTGGGAGACCCTCGACCTGGACGCGGCCGGCGGCTGCATCCGCGACATGGCGCACGCGTACTCCAAGGACGGCGGCCTCGCGGTCCTCAAGGGGAACCTCGCCGAGGACGGCTGCGTCGTGAAGACGGCGGGCGTCGACGAGTCGATCTGGACCTTCGAGGGCCCGGCGGTCGTCTGCGAGTCGCAGGAGGAGGCCGTCGACAAGATCCTCCGCAAGGAGATCAAGGAGGGCGACGTCGTCGTCATCCGTTACGAGGGCCCGCGCGGCGGCCCCGGCATGCAGGAGATGCTCTACCCCACGTCCTTCCTCAAGGGCCGCGGCCTCGGCAAGAGCTGCGCCCTGGTGACCGACGGCCGCTTCTCCGGCGGCACGTCGGGGCTGTCCATCGGCCACGCGTCGCCGGAGGCCGCGTCGGGCGGCACCATCGCGCTCGTCGAGGACGGCGACCGGATCAGGATCGACATCCCGAACCGCTCGATCGAGCTCCTCGTCCCCGAGGCCGAGCTGACCGCCCGCCGCGAGGCGCTGAACGGCGTGTACGCGCCGAAGAACCGCGACCGCAAGGTCAGTGCGGCGCTGCGCGCGTACGCGGCGATGGCGACGAGCGCGGACCGGGGCGCGGTGCGGGACGTGTCCAGGCTCGGCTGAACCGAGCCGCGAACGCCGTGGAAGGTCAGGACCCCGCTCTCACCAGTGAGCGGGGTCCTTGCCGTCCACGCCGAACACGGACCCGTCGGGCGCCGTCCCGAAGACCGTCCGGCCGACGGCGACGGGGGCGGGCAGTGTCGAGGCGTAGCTGAGCTTCCCGTCCCGGAGCCGGGGGCTCGTCTGGCCCAGCAGGGTTCCGCGCTCGGTGTCCACGGCGAGCAGGCGCCCGTCCGCCGCGGAGAAGTACAGCCGGCTCCCGGTGGCGAGCACGGGCGCCGACGTCCGCCCGGCCGCGGTCTCCAACTGCCAGAGAACGGCTCCGCCGTCCCGCTTTCCGGTGCTCTTCCCGCCGCGCTCTTCGTCCTTTCCGGCGCCTCTTTCGCCGGCCGGGCGCGTGTCGACGGCGACCAGGGTTCCGCCGTGGGCCAGCAGATAGGCGGTGTCCCCACCCACCGCGGCCTCCGGTTCGTTCATCCGGAACGGCAGTGCCACCCGTGTGACGTGCCCGCTCCCCGGGTAGTAGCGGACGAGTCCGACGGTCTGGGCGTCCCCGTTCATGGATGTCAGGACGAGTGCGCCGCCGGAGGTCCCCACCGGGGTGAGCATTCCGTTCAGCCGCCGCTGCCACGCCGCGTGCCCGGAAGCCGCGTCGAGCGCCGTAACCAGCGTGGTGGACCCGGAGGCCGAGTGCTCGAACGCGTAGGCGAGCCCGGACGCGTCGTCGTACAGCGCGAAGTCCGGGCGCCGATGCCCCGCGAGCGAATGCCGCCAGCGGGACACGCCGGTGGCCGAGTCGAGCGCCTCGGCCGTACCGTCCTCGGCCGACAGCAGCAGCGTGTTCCCCGCGGCGAAGGGCGTGCCGACGTACGGGGAGAGATCCGCGGCCCAGACCTGTTCGCCCTTGGCCGGGTCGTACGCCCGGAGCTTCCCGCCCGGCACGGCCTTGTGCACCAGACCGCCGGAGACCGACAGCACGCCGTCCGAGGGAGCGTTCCCGGCGGAGCGACGGGACCACAGCACCCGGCCGTCGGCGGGATCCAGCCGGGCGGCGCCGACACCGCCCGCGGCGCAGAACAACGCCGCGGTCCGGCCGGACGCCCCCTCCTCGGCCTTCTCGCCGGTGCCGCCCGCCGAGGAACAGACCGGCGTCGCGCTGCCCGAGGTCACGAGCGGTGTCCGCCACGGCGCGAACGCCGCCACCGACCCCTTCGCGCCACCTGACTCCCCCGACTCGCCGGAGCCGCCCACGAGACCGGCCGCCCACACCCCGCCGGCACCCATGACGAGCAGTGCGGCCGCGGCGGCTGCCAGCTGCCACCGCCGTTTGCCGCCGCCGTTCGCGATGCCCTTCCTGCCCCGGCCGGCTCCGCCCGCGCCCACATGCGTGTCGGCCTCCGCCCCAGCCCCGGTCTCCGGCGTCGCGACCGCAGGGCCTTCGGCTCCCACGTCGGCTCCGGCTCCGGCCTCGGATCCGGCTTCGGCTCGGTTCCCGACGGCGCCGGCCCGCCGCTGCGACGGTATGAACGCGGCGGCGTCGTACGAAGGAGGGCGCAGCGCCGACATGATCTCGTCCGGGGTGGGCCGCTCCGCGGGGTCCTTCGCCAGGCACTGCCCGATCAGCGGAGCCAGGTCCGTCGGCACCCCCGCCAGATCGGCCTCGTCGTGCACCACCTGGTAGGCCACGATGTACGGGCTGTCGGAGTCGAAGGGCCCCCGGCCGGTCGCCGCGTGGACGAGCACGGCCCCCAGCGCGAACACGTCTGCGGCGGGCCCGACCTCGCGCGGCCGCTGGAACTGCTCGGGCGCCATGTACGGCGGCGAGCCGATCAGTTTGCCCGTCTCGGTGCGCAGGTCGCTGTCGTACGGCCGGGAGATCCCGAAGTCGATGACCTTGGGCCCGGAGTCGGAGAGCAGCACATTGCTCGGCTTGAGGTCGCGGTGGATGACCCCGGCCCGGTGGATGTCGCGCAGCGCCTCGGCGAGGCCCGCCGTCAGCCTGCGCAGTTCGGCGGGAGCCATCGGCCCGTTCCGCTTCACCTGATCCGAGAGCGTGGGACCGGGCACGTACAGCGTGGCCATCCACGGGCGCGCGGCATCCGGATCGGCATCGACGACCGATGCGGTGAAGGCCCCGCTGACCCGTCTCGCCGCCCCGACCTCCTGCCGGAAACGAGCCCTGAACTCGGGGTCCGCGGAGTAGTGCCGATGCACCACCTTGACGGCGAGCTGAAGCCCCGAGGTGGAGCGCGCCAGATGCACGACGCCCATGCCGCCCGCGCCGAGACAGGCCTCAAGGCGGTACTGACCGGCGTACTCCGGATGCTCCGCTTCCGGATTTGCTCCGGTACCTCGCAGCGGCGGCATCGCCCACCCCCGTGTGTTCGTCCGCAAGCGCGACGCACGGAGCCTAGTCGATGGTGCGTGCGATGCGGCCGGGGCTTGTAGCCTGCGCGTCGTACACACCGTCTCGTACGTACCGTCTCTCAACGGGGGAGGGCCTCATGGCCATGGAAGAGCAGATCGACACCGTCACCGCCGACGCGGCCGAGGGCACGGCCGCGCTCGCCGGCACCGACGACGTCACCCGGTACCCCATCGCACCCGGCTACCGCGTCAACGTCCGCACGGGGCCGGGCACTCAGTACGGGATCGTCCGGACGCTCCCGTACGGAATGAAGGTTCCGGTCTACTGCCAGAAGCCGGGGGAGCGGGTCACCGGCCCGTACGGCACCTCGAACATCTGGGACAACATCGCCAACGGCCAGTTCGTGGCGGACGCCTACGTCCACACGGGCAGCGACGGCTACATCGCCCCGCGCTGCGACTGACCGAGACCGCGACCCGTCCGGGGCCACGACCCGGGCAGGGCCGAGACCGGGGCGGTTCTCCCGCGTCGGTGACCGGCCCGACCGAGGCCGTGGCCGCCCGGGGATAATCGACCTCGTGAGCGAGAACAGCGAAGACCCCGGTACCGGCGCGACATCCGGCAGCACCGCGCCCGACTCCACCACTCCGGGGCCGCAGCCCGAGCCCCTGCTCTTCTTCGGTACGACCTGGGTCGACCACGACGGGGGCTACGGGCTGCGACGGGCCGGGGCGGCGGTCGGCTCCCTCGTCGCCGCGGTCGCCGCCTGCTTCGTCCTGCGCTTCGCCTACCAGGGACTGCAGATCGCCGATGTCGGCAACCTCGTCGGCATCCTGGTCGTCGCGATGTTCGCCATCTGCAGCGCGATCGCCTTCCGCAAGACATGGGAGGGGTTCAGCCGCCGCCCGGCCGATCCGGCGCGCGAGGCCAGTCTGCGCGGTCTGAAGACGATCGGCTTCGTCGGCTCGCTGATCGCGTACTTTCTCCGTACGTTCATGGAGGCGCCGGGCGAGCGACTGCGCCGCACGGAGTACGAGACGGCCCTGGCCCGCTACGCGAAGCGCCGCTCGTCCCGCACCGGGAACCCGGCCGCCCGCAAGACCACCAGGACCGCCAAGGGCAAGCGGCCCAAGCGCAAGTAGAAACCGAAAGCAGGACCCAGGGTCACACCGCACGGGCGCGGCAGCGGACTTCCTCCCTCGCGCTTTCTCCCTCGCGTGCGGGCAGCCCTCTTCGCGCGCGGTTCCGGCTTTGCGCGCGCGGCCGAGGCCCGCTCGGACAGGCCCGGCCCGCACCCGCGCGGCCAAATCCCGCGAGCACCGGCACCGGGCCCCGAGCGCGGGCCACGATGGCCCCATGTCTTCTTCCGGCTCCGGCTCCGGCTCCGGCCCGGCCCCGGCTCCTCCTCCGCCCCCGGCTCCGCCCCTGGCTCTCGCCCCCGGCCCCGACCCCGCCGCGCTCCTGATCCGACAGCCGCGGTTCCTCGCGAGCCTCTCGGGCCTTCCGTTCCGCAGCCCAGCCCTCCAGGGCCGCGGGGACCGACCGGGCCGCCCGCCGCCACTTCGGCCACAGCATGGGTACGAGGAGCGCCCCGATCCCGACGGCGACCGCGCTGCACGCACAGCGGCAGGGCGACCAGGAAGACGACGGGCGAAGCAGCGAGGTCGGCACGCGAGATCGAAAAGGATCGAAGGCTCGGGGCATCCGGAAAACCACGCACGGGAAGCACCTCCATCGACTGACGGACACGTCATGGACCGGGAGATGCGCGGATACCGGGGGACGGTGAAATTCATTGCCCTTTACGGGAGTTGCCCATCCGTCCCGTATCCGGAACCGGCCGGCGGGCACGGAAGCACAGAGAGGTGGAATGCCCCCGGCCGATCACGCCCCCAACCACTCGCACCCCAGCCACGCCAAGCCCCACCCCCGCCGCGGCTCCTCCACGCCGCCTCGCCACCGCCGCCCCGCCTCTTGACGAGGGGTACCACCAGGATCAAAATTCATCGCATGATGAATTCTTCGGGCGTCGCCATCGAGGCCCGCGGCCTCGCCGTCGTACGAGGCAGCCGCACCGTCCTCCGCGACCTCGACTTCACCGTCGAACCCGGCAGGATCACCGGCCTGCTCGGCCCCTCCGGCTGCGGCAAATCCACTCTGATGCGCGCCATCGTGGGCACCCAGGCCAAGGTCACCGGCACCCTCGACGTGCTCGGCAGCCCCGCGGGCCACCCCACCCTCCGCCCGCGCATCGGGTACGTCACCCAGGCTCCGTCCGTCTACACCGACCTGACCGTCCGGCAGAACCTCGACTACTTCGCGGCGATCCTCCAGCCGGGCCGCCGTCACCGGGACGCCCGCCGCGCCGCGGTCGCCCGCGCGATCACCGAGGTCGACCTGACCAGCCATGCCGACGCCCTGGCAGGGGCCCTCTCCGGCGGCCAGCTCACCCGGGTCTCCCTCGCCGTGGCCCTGCTCGGCACCCCCGAACTCCTGGTGCTCGACGAACCGACCGTGGGCCTGGACCCGGTACTCCGCCGCGACCTGTGGAACCTCTTCCACACCCTCGCCGCCGACCGCGGCACCACACTCCTCGTCTCCTCCCACGTCATGGACGAGGCCGAGCGCTGCCACCGCCTGCTGCTCATGCGCGAGGGCGAGATCCTCGCCGACGACACACCCGAGGCCCTGCGCACCGCCGCCCGCACCGCCACCGTCGAAGAGGCATTCCTCCACCTGGTCGACGAAGCCGCCACCCGTCAGGAGACCCTCCGATGAGCACGACCCCGACCTCGACCTCGCCTCCGGGCCCGAACTCGACCCCGCGGCCCCTGTCCCGGAGCCGCGCCCACCCGGCCGCGCCACCGCTGAGCCCCGCCCGCACCCTGGCCACCGCCGCCCGCGTCCTGCGCCAGCTGACCCACGACCCCCGCACCGTCGCGCTGCTCCTGCTGATCCCGGTCGTGATGATCACGCTGCTCCGGTACGTGTTCGACGGCAGCCCTCGCACCTTCGACGCCATCGGCGCATCGCTCCTCGGCATCTTCCCGCTGATCACGATGTTCCTGGTGACCTCGATCGCCACCCTGCGCGAACGCACCTCGGGCACGCTCGAACGCCTCCTCGCCATGCCGCTCGGCAAGGGCGACCTGATCGGCGGCTACGCCCTCGCCTTCGGCGCCGTGGCGATCCTCCAGTCCCTCCTGGCGACCGCGCTCTCGGTCTGGGTGCTCGGCCTGGACGTGACCGGCTCCGCGTGGCTGCTGCTCCTCGTCGCCCTGCTCGACGCCCTGCTCGGCACGGCGCTGGGCCTCTTCGTCTCGGCCTTCGCCGCGTCGGAGTTCCAGGCGGTCCAGTTCATGCCGGCGGTGATCTTCCCGCAGCTCCTGCTCTGCGGACTGTTCATCGCACGCGACCGGATGGCGCCCGCCCTCGAAGCGATCTCGAACGTCCTGCCCATGTCGTACGCCGTCGACGGCATGAACGAGGTCCTCCACCACACCGACGTCACCGGCGACTTCGTCCGCGACGTCCTGGTCGTCGCGGGCTGCGCCCTGCTCGTCCTCGCCCTCGGCGCGGCCACGCTCCGCCGGCGTACCGCCTGACCGCCCCCGGTGCGAGGATGACGGACACAAGCGCGGACCCGCGTACGGACCCGCGCACCGAGACCCGTCAGCACGACGCACCGAGAACAGCGAGCACAGCCCGGAGGGTGAACCGCATGACCCAGACAGTTGCCGTCCTCGGCACCGGCAAGATCGGCGAGGCCCTGCTCAGCGGCATGATCCGGGCAGGCTGGCGCCCGGCGAACCTGCTGGTCACCACCCGCCGCTCCGAACGCGCCGAGGAACTGCACAGCCGCTACGGAGTCGATTCCGTCACCAACGCCGAGGCCGCCAAGCGCGCCGACATCCTCATCCTCGCGGTCAAACCCCAGGACATGGGCCGGCTCCTCGACGAGCTCGCCGAGCACATCACCGCCGACCGCCTGGTCATCAGTGCCGCCGCAGGCATCACCACCGCCTTCATCGAGGACCGTCTCACCGCGAACACCCCGGTCGTACGCGTCATGCCGAACACCCCCGTCCTCGTCGACGAGGGCATGTCCGTCATCTCCGCGGGCAGCCACGCCACCACCGAACACCTCGCCGCCGCCGAGGCGATCTTCGGCGGCGTCGGCAAGACCCTGCGCGTTCCCGAGTCACAGCAGGACGCGGCAACCGCTCTCTCCGGTTCGGGCCCCGCGTACTTCTACTTCCTCGTCGAGGCGATGACCGACGCGGGCATCCTGCTCGGTCTGCCCCGGGCCCAGGCCCACGAACTGATCGTCCAGGCCGCCATCGGGGCCGCCGTGATGCTCCGGGACAGCGGCGAACACCCGGTCAAACTCCGCGAAGCCGTCACCAGCCCGGCCGGCACCACCATCAGTGCCATCCGCGAGCTGGAGAACCACGGTGTACGCGCCGCCCTCATCGCCGCCCTGGAAGCCGCCCGCGACCGCAGCCGCGAACTCGCCACCGGCAACGGCTGACCGGACAGGGGCTCCGCCGCGGCCTCGATCAGCTCCGAACGGCGCACCGCCTCCGCGAACCCACCGCCGGGCAACGACACGACGGTGGGTTCGCGACGACGACACCGGAACGCCAGCAGGCACCGCGACCGGCATCGACCTCGGCTCCGCCTCACCCGTGCTCACACGTACGGCCCACGGGGGCCGAGACCGCCGCGATGCCGACACCCTCACTCCCGGCCCTCGCGGCTGCCACGAGGGCCTCCATCCGGCCCCGGCTCAGTTCGGGGTTGACACGACACGCCCACAACCGTAATGTTCTCCGAGTTGTCCGACGTGAGCGCCGACCCCGGTCGGTCCCCGGACAGCCATTTCGCAGTAACCACATCTCGTCGGCGACGTCTGTCGCCCGACTTCCTGTGCGCATTTGCGAAATGAGGAATCCGCGTTCGAAGGAACGCGACCCCGATTAGCGTCGAGGCCCAGGATTCCGCTAAAGTCTCACTCGTCGGAACGGCTCAACGGCCGGGAAGACAAACCCCGCTGACTGGGAATCAGGCCCGAAAGGATCTGATAGAGTCGGACTCGCCGGAAAGGGAAACGCGAAAGCGTGGAACTGGAAAGCGGCCCCGCTTCGACCGGGAATCGGACACGAAAGAGTCTGA
>NZ_JBVJMV010000031.1:0-7682 GCF_055584025.1 Streptomyces sp. NPDC104309
AGCGAATATTTCCTGGGGGCAGCCATGGTCGATGTTCCTTTCATGAAAACCATCTGACCCTCTGTCACCACACTCCGCATCTCGGGGGAACCTCATGAACGCGGCACATACAGAGCCTGGTCGATGGCAGCATGTCCGCGATTGGCGGAGTACACGAGGTAGACGGCGACCTGGGCGTTCTCGACGCGGCCGGCCGTTCCCGTGTACTGGCGCTGGACTCCGACGGTCGCGGTGCCCTTCTTCAGATCGCCCGTCTCGTCGACCACGAGCACCGCCTCGGTGTCGTGCAGATGCTCGACCACGTAAGCACGTATGTCGTCACGGATCGCGTCCGCGTCCCACTTCGCCCGGTGCAGCAGGTGTTGCATGCCATCCGGAGTGGCGTCGCCCGCGTGCTCGGCAAGGTTCCAGCAGTTCTTCCTCGGCAGGTCCGACAGCAGACCGGAGACCAGATGCCGTACCCGGCGACGGGGTTCAACTCGAGAGAATCGGCCGGCGATCCGGCTCATCAGACCTTCGAATGCCTCCTGCCAGCGCGCAGGCACTACGCTCACGTCCGAGACCGTCGCGTGATCATTGGTTGTCCACACAGCACCTAATGATCAACGACGACCTCACCTGCTCGGCCGCCACCGAAACCAGTAGTCGAGCCCCTCGACTCGGTAGCGAGCGCCGGCAACGAACCGCAGCTCGCCCACAAGCTGGCGAACGTCGTCGGGCGGCAGGCGGTGTGGCGCCAACAGCAGCTCCAGCTCGTCATAGCGGGCGTCGACCCCGCCGTGGTCCGGATGACTCTCCGGTCCGGCCTCGCCGGCCTCACGGCGCTCGTTCCACTGGGCGAAGATCGCCCACTGCTCGCGTTCCAGCTCCGCCGCAGCCTCGCTGGCGGGCCAGACCTGGTACTCATCGGCTTCGTTGGCGTGGTCGTAGTCGTGGTTCTGGAAGTAGTGAGGCTTCCCGGCGATGTCAGCAAGGCCGGCGCGCGGTCCGTCGTACCACTCCAACTCGGCGTACACACGCTCGAAGCCGTCCGCGATCAACTGCTCTTCGTTCCAGGTCTCAGCCACGCGGGCAGGCTACCGGCGAGCGGTTTCCGCATCCATGATCACGATCTACGGCTGGAGTACTAATCAACACCGTCCAGAAGGCGCTGAGGCTCGACGCCGCGTCGGCCCCTGACGGGCCCGACGGCAGTAAAGCCGTAAAGAAGATCCTTTCAGGGGCGGTGAACATCGCGATCGGCGTTCCCGAACTCCGTAACCAGGGCTTCGGCAGTGGTCACGGCCAGGAGAGCACACCGTCAGGGCTTGGAGTCCGTCATGCCCGGCTGACGGTCAACGCAGCTGTGACCTGGTGCGAGCTGATTCTCGACACTCTCGCAGACCACGCCGCTCCGTGGCGCAATGCCAACGTCTGATCAGTTTCAGGAGAGGGCCGAGCCACAGGACGGGACAGACCGCTATGCGGCGGGCCGAGACTCCAGTTCCACCAATCTGGCCGATCGAGCCCTGAGGAAGTGTCACGACCGTGAGACTGGCCAGCTGCGCCATCGACGTGAGACAACGACCGAGCCCCTGGTCAGCAACAACCGCCTGTGCCACGAGCTGCGAGACCCTACAGCCCATGTGTGGGATCTCAAACGGAGTGGCCAAACCTCACGACCCATGGCCACCTCGTGGCCGATTGGCCGGCAAGGTCTTCGAGACCCTCACCAAGCCTGAGAGCACCCACCTCGCGGTCGACACTTCCACCGACGCCTGGCCTCGAAGGTCCATGCGGTCCCGTGTGCGGGAGCGTTCATCACCATGGCGGCTCCCGCACACGGGACCTCTGCGTGCACCGCGATAGGCCCGAACAAACCGTCAACTCAGCACGGAGAGCGAAGTGAAAGGGCGCGTAACCGGGCTGGCCATACCACTGCCGCGTCCATGCTCCTGTACCTGTTCGCGACCTTCGGCCACGACTGACGCGGGCCTCGTCGGCCGACCACGACGGCGCCTCGAGACGCTGCTGGCCGACCGAGGCTACGGGTCGGGGCAGGCAGAGGCATGGTGCCTCCTCGTACAGCCGACACCATCGGGCGGCTGCTCAGCGAAACGCAGACACCCCGGCGAAGAACACGGTCATGACCGTGCACGCCACCCCGCCGGCAACAAGGGCCGCCTGGGCCCTTCCGTTCCCAGCGCGGCGCGCCGCCCAGCCCGCACAGCAGGCGAGGTTGAGCGCGACCGACAGCGCGAGGAGCAGCGACAGCAACTGGACCTGACTCATGGCATCCCTCCAGAATTCTCCCCACGCCGGTCGGCGGAGGCGGATGCCGACACAGTCCGCGTCCAGGCGTCCGTCTCGCTGCCTTCCGCCCACCGGTTGGACACACGGACGGCAAAGCCCCATGTCCGGGACGTACGCTTCGCTACACCCAGGAACGCCCTGGACACCGCGCTGGACACGCGGGACACACACGACAGGCGGGCAGAGGCGGTGGAGAAGAGCCGGGCAACACAACAGGGCGGCGACGAGGAGGACTTCACGACGCGGATCAAGGCCTTGGGCGCATTCCACGCGGAACATCTGGCCAACGCCGCCCCCTATCGCTTCCTGGCACGGCAGGCCAAGGTCTCGCCGACCACGGTGAGCGACTGGCTGCGCGGGGAGCGCTTCCCGCAGGATGCCGGCAAGCTCAAGGCCGTTGTACGGGCCCTGCGGGCCATCGCACTCCCGCTCGGGATCCTCGACGACGGCACGGCCACACCTCTCCTCGACGAGGAGGCATGGGCGCAAGTCCATCGGGCGGAGGCCGCCCGCCGGGCCGACGCCGTCGGCCACGCGGTCCTGCGCGCCCAGGCCAGAGCGGCACTCTCTCACGGCGCCACCGCCAGCCCCGCTGCCCCGGCCGCCGGCCTGCTACCCGTCCACGCGGCGCGGGACGCCGCGCCCGCGGCCCGGCCCCCGCAGTCGCCACCCCTCCCCTGCGCGCGCCGCGTCGAGGACTGGAACCCGCGACACCTCGGCGTCAAGCCCGCCATCGAGGTGCCCGGCGCCCCGGGCGACCTGCCCCTCTACATCCCACGCGACCACGACCGCGCACTGCGCCGCACCCTGCGGGGAATGAAGGCGGTGGGCGGCATGCTCCTTCTCGTCGGTGAGCCGTCCACCGGAAAGAGCCGATCGGCCTACGAAGCCGTACGCGCCGAGCTCTCCGACTGGTGGCTGCTGCGCCCGCAGGACGTGGCCGAACTCCAGGAACTGGCACGGGCGACCGCCACGATGCCCCTGCCCGGCGCGCCCGGTCTGATCCTCTGGCTCGACGACCTCGACCGGTTTCTCAGCGCGCACCCCGCACTGACCGCCCCCACCCTGGTGCGGCTCCTCGACCCCCATACCCCCACGGTCGTCGTCGGGGCCCTGTGGCCCGACCAGTACGACCGCCACAACCACCCTGGCGGAGCCGACACCGGACACGACCCCCGAGGCGCCGCACGCGCAGCCCGCGACGTCCTCGCCCTCGCGGTCACCGTCGACATCGCTGAGAAGTTCAGCGACAGCGAACGCGAACGGTCCCAGGAGATCGCCAACGAAGACCCACGGATCGCCGCCGCCATGCAGGTCGCGGCCTTCGGCGTCGTACAGACCCTCGCGGGCGCCCCCATCCTGGAACGGCGCTGGCGACACGGCAACGCCTACGGCCGCGCTCTGATTACCGCCTCCGTCGATGCCCGCCGGCTCGGCGCCCCAGAGCTACTCACCCCCGCCTTCCTGCGCGCCGCCGCCCCCGGATACCTCGACTCGGCCTCCTGGGCACGCGCCACCGGCACCTGGTGGGACAGCGGCCTGCAGTACGCCACGGAACCCGTTGACGGCGCCACTGCGGCCCTCTCGCCCCAGGCCAGCAGCGAACCTGGCAGTATCGTCGGCTACACCCTTGCCGACCACCTGCTCCATGTCGGCGCCCACAGGCGGAACTTCGAGGCAGTACCGGAAAGCACCTGGCGCGCGCTCCTGGCCACATCGGTCGGCCACGACCTGGTACGCATCGGCTGGAGCGCGCAGTGGCGTCTGCTGTACGAGCTCGCCGACACCTTCTACGCCGCCGCCGGAGCCGAAGGAGCCCTGCATCGGGCACGGTTGCTGCGGACCCGTGGCCGCACGGCCGAGTACTTTGCGGCGCTAGAGTCACTGGCCGCCGAGGGACATCCGGAGGCTGTCGACGAGCTCGTCACGCACGTCCTCCGAGACCTGGTGCAGGACGACCACGACACACGTATCGCGCTGCTGTCGCCGTACGCCAACGCCCACGAACGGGCTGCCGACGCCCTCGCGGACACGCTGGCATCTACCGGGCGGCACGACGAGGCGATCACCATCTGGACGCGCCTTGCAGCAGGCGGCGACGGGGAGGCCGCACGGAACGCCGCCGAGGCGCTGGTGATGGCCAACCGACGGAGCGAGGCGCTCGCCCTACTACGGGACGGCGCCAGCCGGGACCGTGGCGTACGCGACAAGCTCGTCGCCCTGCTCCTCGACGATGACACGGCGACCAGCCCCGCCGAAGCCGAGCACGTGCTGCGGGCCTGGTCGGCCGAGAACCCCGACGACTTCACCTGCGAGCAACTGCTGGTGGACCTGCTCGCCGCGGCGAGCCGCCTCGACGAGCTGGAGGTCATGGCGGTCAACGGCTCGGAGGCAGCCAGGCGCTCCCTGACCAGCCACTGGCGGGAACGCGTCGCTGAGGACCCGGAGGCCGTCACCTACGCGAAGACCGTGTGTGCGGCCTGGAAGCCCTCGCCGTACGGACCGTGGCCGGAGATGTACCTGTACGAGGAACTGGGCATGGTAGAGGCGGCGCTTGACGTCGCGCTCGCTTTTGAGCGCGATCACGGCCACAACGACGACCTCGACACTGCCGTTGCATCGATGCTCGTGGACTCCGGCCGGTGGGACGAACTGATCGCCCGCGCGGAAGCGGGGAACTGGCGTGCCCAAGATCAGGTGGCGTACACCCTTGCCGAGCAGGGACGGATCGCCGAGATCGAGGAGCGCGCCGCCTGCGGCGATCTGCCTGCCCGCTCGTACCTGTCCGATCACCTGGAGCAGAGCGGCCGCGTAGACGAGGCGATCGCCCTCTGGCACCACGCCATGACTGCAGGGGAGTACGACGGCAGGAGGCGGCTAGTCAGCCTACTCGAACGACATGGCAGGGACGTGGAGTTGCTGGCGCTGCTCCGGGAGGACCCCCGGCCCCTGGACAAGTACGACGCCCGGCGGCTCGCCAAGCTACTGGTCAAGGCCGGCCGTCTCGCCGAACTGGCGGACCGCGCGGCGGCGGGTGACAAGTACGCGGATGAAGAAGTGGTCAACCATCTCGCGGAGAACGGTCGCGTCGACGAGTTGTGCCGCCGAGCCGTCGCGGGCAGCGGCAGCGCCACACGTGTCCTGCTGTACCTGGCCAACCGGAATCCGGAGGCCGCGCCGGGGCTGCGCGGCCTCACGGAGTACGGCTTGCAGCTCGACGGCACTGCGGCCGCACCAGGAGAGCCGAGCTGAGGACCCACAATCCGCTGCGCTGTGGTGCCCATCTGTCCGTGCCAGCGAGATAGACGACCGGCGACGCCTCCGCCCTCCCGCCCCTAATCCAGGCCACCAACCGCCACGCCCACTGGCTGGGC
Source organism: Streptomyces sp. NPDC104309 (assembly GCF_055584025.1). Lineage (NCBI taxonomy): Bacteria > Bacillati > Actinomycetota > Actinomycetes > Kitasatosporales > Streptomycetaceae > Streptomyces > Streptomyces sp. NPDC104309. The sequence goes on from NZ_JBVJMV010000031.1 coordinate 5,667, forward strand.
CCCTATGGCGCCACGGATACGGCGTCCTCGACATCACCGCCGAGCGCGCGCAGATGGACTACTACGCCGTGACCGACCGGACCGACCCGGACACCGACGCCTCCTGGGTCCGCTCCTACCAGACCCGCAGCGGCACCCAGAAGGTCGAACACAGCTACCGCGCCGTCTGAACACCGAAACGCGGCCCACACTTCGGACTCACCCGGCCAACCGCGTGAGTGAGTGCTCGCGTGCCGGCCGTCGAGGCAGAAATGGCCACGTTCCCGACAAGGGACGTGGCCATCGCCATGAGACGGCCCGAAGACCTGCAGGTCACAGCCCCCGCATATGACGTGGCCGCTGAGATCCCACAACTGGGCCGGGAAGCGGTCGGAGCACCGGGGGAAAGCTGGAGCCGGTGGGCGCGACCGGCCGCCAATACGATCCTTGCCTGAGGCGGACGTGATCGCATACGGAGCGGCCGGCTGCCTGGATCGGGTAGCCACCCGTGGCTACCCGCACCTGAGGCAGATGCCTGGTACACCCAACGGACAGTACGACTAGCGATGGTCAGTCCGGCGGCCACGATTTCAGCACGCGCCCGTCGGCCGCTTCGTCAACGAGGGTGACCTGGGCGCCGTTGACGCTGCCGCGTTCGCCGATCCAGTTCAGGTACTTCCGTTCGGCGGTCGGTAGGTCGGGCCACCAGCCGCGCATGATGGTCCGGGCCCCGATCGCCAGGGTCAGCTGATAGCGATCCATGATGGCTACACCCCGTCGGAAGTCGGCAGGGCGACGCCCGCCGTTCGGGCCGCCTCCCGCAGCACGGCGAGCGGCTCCGCGAGGGGCTCCTGCGGGCCGCCGCGCGGGGTGGTGGCGACGAGACAGGGCACGCAGCGGTCCACCCAACGCCGGCCGTGCTCGGGTGTTTCGACGACCCCGGCCACGGTCGACGGCCGGCCACAGCGCACGCATGGGTGCCTGCTGTGGCGACGCTGGATGCCTGCGCTCCGGCGCGGTGTCCATGGCGGGGCGGGATCCAGGTCAGACGGGTCGATGGCGAGGGATCGCAGCAGGTCAGCGTCGATCATGCTGTCCTCCTCGTGCGCTCAGTTCCACGGCGTAAAGTAGAACACATGTACGACTTGCCGCCCGATCTGCCGCGCCTCCGCACGCTAGAAGTTACGTGGAATCAGCCGGGGTGATCATGCCCCTCGGTGCCCACGGACCGAGGGAAAGCGTGAGGATGACCCCGATAGAGAAGTGGCCGGTCTTTCGCCGCCACGACCAGGCCGCTGCCTGTCTCCAGATCTGGAGCGACTTGGGGCGGGCGCCCCGAACGATCGAGGCGTATGCCCGCGGGCTGGGTGTGTTTTTATCGGGGTGAACGAGAGCCACCGCATCGGCGAGTTCGGGAGCCACGTTGCTCCGTCCGCGGCGGTGATGCACTAGACGCAAGTCCATGATCATCAACGGGATTGGGAGCCACCTCTATCGGGTGACTTCGTGCCCGAGGGTGTGGAGTGTCCGTGCTGAACAGGCAGCGGATGACTGTAGCTTGTGTGTCACCGGGTCCTGTCGGTCCGTGTCCCTGACAGGCGCGGCTCGAAAGGACCCGGCTCCGTTGTGTGGGTTGATCAGCGGGTGGTGTCCTCGAGTAGGCCCGCAGGATGGGGTCGATGCCCTGGATGCTGTCGCTGTCGATCCAGCGGTGGCCCATGTGGGCGGTGCGGCAGATGCTGTCGGGCTGCTCGGGGACGACGGCGAAGGTGAAGACGCGGGCGTCGTGGCTGTCCTCGTGGCGGTGGCCGGTGTGTCCGAGGTAGCGGTCGACCTGCACGGATTCGTAGCCGTAGTGCTCAGCCAGGATGCGGCAGAGACCGTGGAAGACGGTCTCGCCGGCGCGAATGCGACCGGTGGGCAGTTCCCATCCGACGGGGGCCGTGTCGAAGTTGGCGGTGGGTGAGGCCTCGACCAGGAGGAACCTGCCCTCGTGTTCGATCAAGGCCGCCGCGGCGGATGCCGCTTACGGCTGCC
>NZ_JBVJMV010000031.1:7780-96772 GCF_055584025.1 Streptomyces sp. NPDC104309
CCCCCTCGTCGGATGCCGCTTACGGCTGCCCCCTCGTCGGATGCCGCTTACGGCTGCCCCCTCGTCGGATGCCGCTTACGGCTGCCCCCTCGTCGGATGCCGCTTACGGCTGCCCCCTCGTCGGCTGGGCCCACTCCTTCCTGGGCCTGACCCTCAAGACGGTGCCCCGCCGCAAGGACCAGGACAGCTTCGCCGTGCTCGCAAAACGGTGGCGTGTGGAACGGGCCATTTCGTGGGTCATGCGAGCCCGCAGAAACGTTCGGGACTACGAACGGCTCATCTCCCACAGCGAAGCCCCCATCACCTGGACCACGATCACCCTCATGACCCGCCGCCTTACCCGTTCTCCCTGCCCGCCCCGGACGTCACCGCACCTCCCCGAGCCGGTGAAAGCAGTCGGCAAATCCACGCCGATCCGCATCCGGATGCAGTCCCAGAAGATTCGGCTGGCCCCTACCGCCTTGCGCTGACCCCGGGACCTGACACAGCTTCTGATTGCGGACATGAATGCCCATCGCAATGGCGCTTGGCTGTTACAGGGGGAACCGCTCCGGGCGGAAGTCCGTACGGTGGCTGCCCGTTCGACCAGCTCCAGGGCCCGCACCGGGCGGCTCGCCCGGCTCAGTACCCACTCGGCGCCGCTCCAGCCGCCTGCCGTCCCGCCGACAGACAGCCCCTGCGCCTGGTGCCCGTCACGCAGAGCTGGTCCGCCCGCGGGAGTCTGGGCAGCGACGGGACACCGGCAGGGGCCGTGATCGTCACCGGGCGGGACTACGGCCTCGTGTGGGTCAGCCCCGCCACCTGCCGTCAGGTCCTGGACGTCACGACTGTCGGCCGGTGGGAGCCGGTCATCGGGCGCCCCGCGTCCAAGGCGGCCCTCCCCATCACGCCACGAGCCCTTGCGGCCCTATGGTGTGCTCCCAGCGGGTGGCTGTGGCGGCCGGGGGCACGGGTTCGCCTGCCACCGGAGTACTGGCCGGGGCCCGACGGAACGTACTGGGCGGTCTCCTGCCGGGCTCCGCTGTGGCTCGCGGCCCCCTTCTTGCGCCGGTTGACGCCCCAGAGCGTGTCGTCGCCGACCGAGTAGCAACCGTGAAAGTAGCGCACCCCGTGAGTACGGTGGTAGGTCGCGGGATGCCGCTCGGGCCGACCCTGTTCGGCCCAGCACGACCCGGCGGTGGGCCTGATGCCGAGCGGGCCGAACTCGTCGAACGCGAACACACGGTCCGGGAAGTGCTCCAGCACGTGCTCGATCCGGTCGAGCTTGGCGTCGCGCTCGGGGTCGGGGGATTCCTTCCAGGTCTTGGTGCGTTGGAAGGTGATGCCGCGGCGGGCGAGCAGGCAACGTAACGCCTCGCGTCCGATGCGGATGATGCGGCCGTGTACGAGGCGCAGGTAGGCGGCGAGTTTGCGGATGGACCAGCGGGTGAAGGGCTGCCCGAGCTTGGTCGGTCGGGTGGTGGCCGTCAGCACAACGAAGTCTTCGTCGTCAGGACTGAGAAGGCGGGGACGGCCTCCCGCCCACCGAGGGTCCAAGCAGGCCGGACCGACCTCGTTGAACCGGTGGATCACGTCCCGGACCGTGTCCTCGTCGGCCTGCACCAACTTCGCGATCACCGGCACCCGGTTCCCGCCAGCCGAGGCCAGCAACATCATCGCGCGCCGGTAACGCACCGCACTGGTGCTGCCCCGGCGCACGATCTGCTGCAGCTTCTGCCCCTCCTGGTCAGTCAACCTGCGCACACGGACAGGCTCAGCCACCACACCCCCAGCGGTCAGATCGGACGTCACCGCTCATCTCACCGCTCGGACACCCAACCCGGCGAACCGTTGCTACCTTATCTGGGTGTCGCATCCTGGGCCTTCTGCCGTGTCAATCACGCTGTCTGAGGACGAGCGTGCCGAGTTGGTGCGTCGGGCGACGTCGTGGGACCGGAGAGCTGCGGAGCGGGCCCGGATCATTCTGGCGTGCGCTGACGGTATGTCGAATGCTGCCGTGGGCCGGCTTGTTGACGCCCAGGCCAAGACGGTGGGCAAGTGGCGCCGCAAGTTCGCGGCCGAGGGGCTTGCCGGCCTGCAGGACGCGGGTCGCATCGGTCGGCCGAAGGCCGACCTGGTCCTGAGCGACACCGAGCGGGACCAGCTGGTTCGCTGGGCGAGGCGGGCGAAGACCGCGCAGTACCTCGCTCTGCGGGCCAGGATCGTGCTGCGGTGCGCGGAGGGCGGGACGAACAAGCAGGCCGCGATGGACCTGGGCGTGGACGAGACGACGGTGGAACGCTGGCGGGCCCGCTTCATCGCCAGGCGCCTCGACGGGCTGCAGGACGAGCCGCGGCCTGGCCGGCCGCCGTCGGTCCTGCTCGACCAGGTCGAAGAGGTCATCGCCGCAACGCTGGAGTCCACACCCAGCAGCGACACTCACTAGTCGCGGGCCTCGATGGCCGCTCGTACCGGGCTGTCGAAATCGACCATCGGGCGGATCTGGAAGAAGTTCGATCTCAAGCCGCACCTGCAGGACAGCTTCAAGCTGTCCACCGACCCGCAGTTCGTGGACAAGGTCGTCGATGTCGTCGGCCTGTACCACAACCCGCCCGAACGGGCGGTCGTGCTCTGCGTCGACGAGAAGTCACAGATCCAGGCGCTGGACCGTTCCCAGCCGGTGCTGCCGATGATGCCGGGCATGCCTGAGCGCCGCACCCACGACTATCTGCGGCACGGAATCACCAGCCTGTTCGCCGCCTTCAACATCGCCGACGGCACCGTCATCGGCGAACTCCACCGCCGCCACCGCGCCATCGAGTTCAGGAAGTTCCTGGTCACCATAGACAAGGCCGTGCCGCACGAGCTCGACGTGCACCTGGTGTGTGACAACTACGCCACCCACAACACCGCCGAGGTCAGGGCGTGGCTGGCCAAACACCCACGCTTCCACGTCCACTTCACACCGACCGGCTCCTCCTGGATCAACCAGGTCGAGCGCTGGTTCGGCCTGCTGACCGACAAACTCATCCGCCGCGGCGTCCACACCTCCGTAAAAGCCCTGGAGGACGACATCAAGACGTGGATCGACACCTGGAACGACAACCCCAGACCATTCGCCTGGACCAAGACCGCTGACGAGATCCTCAAGTCCCTCGCCGACTACCTCACCAAGATCAACCCACCGGACACGACACCAGATTAGGAACTTAATTACCTGCTTGATTTCAGGCGCATCACACTAGGGAATCACCAGCCGGGTCGAGGTGGCGCACTTGTCCGCGCCGAGGGTCTGAAGGTAGCTTCCCGGCCCTCCTCGGCCACCTGATACCTGCCCTGAACCGGGTCGCCGACGGCGGCCGGGCTCAGGAAGGAGTGAGGCCCTGGATGAGCCTGAACAGGCCTTTCCTGAGGTGGTCTTGCCCGCTCCGTCCGATCCTAACGGCTCTCCCCGATCCCGTGACTCCCTACGGGGGCCGCGAAGGCCACCGCGGAGGCCGTGGTACATCTGCTTCACCCTGCCGCGGCCGTCGCGCGCACCTCGCTGATCATCGGCGATGGCCGTCAAAGTGACTCTTCGGCGTGACCGGCGCCAGGTGATCTCAAAGCCGCTTTCGGTGATGGCGATACGGCCACTCACTGGGGCCCCCCTTCGGCTCGATGAGCACAGAGGCCGGGTTGAAGTAGCCCTGGTCTCTGCCAGGTACGAAGCCCGCTGGCCGTCCCTGCCGGGCGCGCACCAGGGTGACCGTGACCAGTATGTTTAGAATCTTGCGCCGCCGTTCGAGGGAGTACACCTCACGCCACCAGGCCAAGGCATCGTCCGGGTCGGCAGCATGCCGCCGGGCCAGTTCGGGGCGGTCCACGTCATCGAGCTGGCCTGATCCTCTCGCTGAGGCGGCAAGCGCTACCGCCTCAGCGATCTCCTTCTCGACGGCCCCAATCCTCTCCTTGAGTTTGCGGGATGCGGCGCGGTACTCGACGGGGTCGGCGTCGTCATCGTCAGCGAAGGCGGATGCGAGGGCATCGAGGCGGGCGGTGAGGGTTGCATGACGAACGGTCAGGGCAGCCGAGTCCGGACCGGTAATGACCGTCGGCGTCTGGAACAGGTCGTAGACGTCCGCTCGACAGAGACGGGCCACGATGACGCGCTCGACGAAGTCGTCGATAGGGGCGGCGGTCCGGCTCACATGACCTCCTTGGGTGCAGCGGTACAGCTTGGGCTGTCCGCTCTTGGCCCCACCCGGCCGGACTACGGCACCGCAGTGGCACCGGTAGAGGCCGGAGCCGAGGTATCGCACGGTCTTGCCGTCGTGCTGTGCACTGAGATGTGTGTAGCGGGCTGGGTCGTTCAGCACGGTGCGCACTGCGAGCCACGTGTCGTACTCCAGGATCGGCTCCCACTGTGCGGAACCCACGTCCTGGCCCTTGTGTGCAATGCGTCCAGCGATGCGCGGGGAGAGCAGCATCTTGCGCAGACTGGGCACCGTCCACGGGTTGCCGCGCGGTGTGGTGACCTTCTTCGCGTTCCACGCCCGGCAGATGCCAGCGAGGGTCAGGCCCGTCTCCGGGTCGGCGGCACGGGCGAGCACAGAATTCGCCGCATCGCGGATGAGCTCGGCTTCACGTCGATCGATCTGGGGGACCTGTGGAGCCGTCCCCTTCGCATGCGGACGGACCTTCTGGTAGCCGAAGGCGCGGGGGCCACCGTGGTTGATGCCCGCCGCGCGGAGGTCTTCCTTCTTGTCACGCATACGTTCCTTGGCGCGTTCCACCTCATGGGTCGCCACGGCCGCCAGCATGCGCGCCACCATCCGGCCGGAGGCGGAAGTGAGGTCAAGTGCGCCAGTCTCGACCGGGTAGACCATCGCGTGCGTCTTCTCGACGACATCGATGAGTGGCTCGAGGTCGCGGCTCTGGCGGTACAGGCGGTCGGTGTGCAGACACAGCACAGCGTTCGCCGCTCCGGAGACGAGCATGTCGACGGTCTCGTCGTACGCGGGCCGGTTGGCTCGTTGGCCGTTCTTCCCCATGGCAGTGAGGTCGTCGTCGACCTTCACGGCCACAATGTCGGCACCCAATCGGGCACCCAGTTCACGGCAGCGCCTCACCTGTGACGGAGTGTTGGCCGACCCATTAGACAGCCGGGCATAGATGACCGCCCGTATCCGGAAGTTCGCGGCGATAGCCATACTTCATAGTATGCCTTGATCATGGTCTCGGAGAACTCCAACGACAGCGCCTGGCTGACCTACGCGCAGGCGCCGCTGACCGGCTACGAACGGGTCTTCGGCACGATCGCCGTCCCCCGGTCGATGCGAACCCGGGGCGCGATCGAGGACGTGTCGGCGATGGCGGCAAGGGGCCGGCTCACCGTGGCCGATCTGCAGGAACAGCAGTTCGCGAACCGCGCCCCGGCCGGAGACCTGAGCGCCGCGGACCTGGCGCGGACCTGCGCCGCACTGCCCGGCGGCAGCGCGGTGGGCAGTGACGGCAAGGCCGTCGACGTGTCGGCGGCGTGCGACGTACTGCGGCGCTGGGACCGAAAGCTCGACACGGAAAGCCGGGGCGCGCTGCTCTTCGACCGGGTCTGGCGCAGGGCGGCGACGGTCTCACCGGCCGAGCTGTGGAAGGTGCCCTTCTCCCCCGCCGATCCGGTCGGTACGCCGAACACGCTGAACACCTCGGCGCCCGGCGTCACCAGGGCACTCGCCGACGCGGTGGCCGAACTGCGGGCCGCCGGGATCGCCCTGGACGCACCGCTGGGCCGCCACCAGACGGTCGTGCGCAACGGGAAGCGCATCGCGCTCGGCGGCGGTACGGAGTCCCTCGGTGTCTGGAACAAGACCGAGCCGGTCTGGGACGCGGCGGCCGGCGGCTATACGGATGTGTCGGCCGGCTCCAGCTACATCCAGGCGGTCGGCTGGAACGGGACCCGATGCCCGGTGGCACGTACCCTGCTCACGTACTCCCAGTCCTCGAATCCGAGGTCGCCTCACTACAGCGACCAGACCGAGTTGTATTCCGGTGTGCGGTGGGTGACGTCCCGATTCTGTGAGAAGGACATCCTGCGCTCGCCCGTGCTGCGGGTGGTGCGGGTGCACGAACGCCGGTAGTCCGCTGCGGTGCGTCCGGCCCCCGCCCTCCCATGAGGTGGTCAGGGGCCGGGCGCGAGCCGCCGAGGGACACGCGCCCGGTGCCGGGACCGGGCGGTCAGACCGTGGCTCACGGGCCGTCGGCGCGGGTACGGGTGGCGAGCAGGGCTGCCAGGAGACAGGGCCCGAGCAGCAGTCCGAAGGCGGCGCCGTAACCGGCGGATTCGGTCGTGCCGGCGCCCAGGCAGGCGTTGAACAGACCGGCGGAGACGCCCAGAACCGTGATCTGGCCCAGGTTCTGGTTGGTCTGCATCGCACCGCTCGCAGAGCCCTGTCGGCCGGGCGGCGCGTGGGAGAGCGACAGCAGGGTGAGGGCGGGCGCGAGCAGGCCCATGCCCACGGCCGCGACGACCATGGACGACGCGGCGACGAAAGGGGGCAGCGCGGGCACCGTACCCACGACGGCGACCGCGACCGCCGCCGCCAGCACCACCGCACCGATCGCGACCAGCCGGTGGCGGGGGCAGCGCTCCAGCAGGCGGCCCTGCACCCAGGAAGAGCCGGCCCAGGCCACGGCGGCCCCCGTGAAGAGCAGACCGACCGACACGGCAGACACACCCCGGTCGGTGACGAGCAGCAGTGGCACCAGCGCCTCCAGCGTGAAGAACACCCCCGAACTCATGACGCGCAGCAGCACCGTCGCGGGCAGGCCGGGCGCGGCGCGCCGGGTGCCCGGCGGCAGCAGCCGGGGCGCGAACACCACCATCAGGGCGAGCCCGCCGGCCGCGAACAGCAGATGGCGCGTGTCCCAGCCCGAGACGCCGTACTGCCCCGACGCCGCACCCAGGCTCACCGCCGTCGCGACAAGCAGTGCGGGACGCGGCGGCTTCTCCCCCGACAGCGCGGGCGCGGCCGACCAGGAACGGCTTCGCAGTACGGCCACCACCACCAGTGTCGGCACCACGGTCAGGGCGGCGAGCCCGTAGAACACCACGCGCCAGGACCACCACTCGGCCACCAGTCCCGCCAGTGGCGGGCCGACCAATGACGGAATGATCCAACAGGTGCTCATCAGGGCCAGCACGCGCGGGCGCAGGCGGTCGGGGTAGGCCTGCCCGACGGCCGTGTTGATCGACACGGCGACCATTCCGCCCGCGAGCCCGTCCAGGAAGCGCCCGGCCGCCAGTTGCCAGATCGATGTGCTGGCGGCCGAGACCAGCAGGGTGACCACCGCGAGCGCCGTGCCCGCCGCCAACGGGCGTTGCGCTCCGGCACGGTCCGCCCAATGACCGCCCACTACCCCGCCCAGCAGACTCGCGGCCACGAAGCATCCCGCCACCAGCGGGAAGAGGGACACCCCGTCCAGATCCCGTGCGGCCATCGGCAGGGTGGGTACCACGGCCAGCGCGGCGAACCCGGTCAGGAACATCACCGCGGCGAAACTGGTGGTGGCGGCGACGTACGTGCCGGAGAACAGCCCCCCATCGGACGCGGACGGCGCCGGCACACGATCGGCCGTCGTCGTCGGTTGTCCGGATGTGGACGCGGGCGGTTGCGTGGTGGGCGCGGGCGAACCACTCGCTGGGTGCTCAGAGGCATCGGTCACGAGCGCACAACATAAGTGGATCACACGAGCGCGTGCCACCGGTTTTCGAGCCGCCGCGTCGCCGACTGCACGTCAGGACCGCCCGGACGCCGTTCGGAACGCGTCCGCGTCCTGAGCGCAGGTATGGGGACCGACGCGGCTCGGGATGCCGAGGCCGGCGAGAGGGCGGTCCGGATGGGTGACCAGCGTGGTCAGGGTGTCGGCCCACAGGGCGACGACCAGATCCAGGCGAGACTGTCGCACCAGGTGCCGTGGTGCCACGACCCGCAGCCGGTGGTGTCCCTCGGCTCCGCTCGACGAGCAGTGGACGGCGTCCGCTACCAGGCAGGTCCACGACCGGAGGAGCCAGCCGTCGGGCACCGCGGGCCGGCCCGCGCAGTCGAACACGAACGCCGGGCGGGATGGCGCGGGACCTGCGTGGGGTCGGCGGTGAGTGAGTGCCTCGGCCCCCGTGACGGACGGGCCGATGTCGAGTGAGTCCGCGACGAGACGCGGCTGCGGCCGGGCCGCGGTGGTGCCCGCTCCGGCGGTGTCGTCGTCGATCAGCATCGCGAGGTCGGCGCGCGGGCCCATGTCCGGGGCACGGAGCAGGACATGGAGGGCGAGGTGGGCCGCCGCGGCGGGTGAGCTCATGAGCTCATGCGTGCGGAGACCGGACGGGAGACGGTACACGGCCGACACCGTCGGCACGGGTGGTGGTATGCGGGGAAGCAGGGCGTTGCCGCCGTCCGGCCCGGCCGAAGGCGTGGGCGGGGTGTGCCGGGGTCGGTGCTGTGGGCCGCCCGGCATTCTTCGGGCGATGTCCGCCAGCAGGTGGGTGATCGCCGTCGGGCCGACCGCGTCGGCACCGCCCACGACGCGCAGTTCCGGGCCGTCCCAGGACACACTGAGTTCGGCCCGCAGGCCGCCCGCCGCCAGACCCCAGTCTCCGGAGGCGGTCCGTTGCCACTTTGCCGTTGCCGGACCCGGGGGCCCGGGTGGGGTGTGCACGGCTGCCAGGGCCGAGCGAACGGCGTCGCGCAGCTCGGCGGGGCTCGCGGCGGGTATCTGTACCCGGACCTCCGAGGAACGGGGGTTTCCCGGAGGTGTGCCGGTGCCGGTCATGGGCGGTGCTCCTCGGTGCGGGGCGGTCGTCCCGGCGGTGCCGGAGGGTTCGTCGGCACCCGGACGGTGAGGTCGCTGCCGTGGCCCACCGGGTCCCCGACGTGGATCGGGCCACCATGGACGATTTCGGCGCGCAGCCCGCCTCGGTGCAGGAGACCGCGCACCAGGCCGGGACGGGTCAGCTGTTCGAGACGGGCACAGGGTTCACTCAGCCGAAGCCCGCGAAGCGTCACCCCGCCGACCCGGAATTCCGTGCCCACCAGTGGATTGAGTCGTATGCCCTGGCATACGACGTTGCGCCTGCACTGTGCGGGGGACAGCTCGATGCCGGTTTCCCGGGCCAGGGCGTCCAGGGCTTCGAGCTCGATCAGGGTGACGTCGCAGACGCCGGAGGCGCGGCCGATACCACGACCCGGGCGTCGCGGTCCGTCCCCCGCCCAGTAGTTGCGGTCGCCCTCCAGGCCGCGTCCCGCGACGGCGCCGGCCTGCGCGACGGAGTAGGTGGGTGCACCGGCGACAGGAGCCAGGTGCACCGAGACGACCCGTCCGTACTCCACGATCCGGCCTCCTTCGGTCGGCCCCGCCGTACTACGCGTCATGCTTCCCCAGGCTCGTGGCCTGCGGGGAAAGGAAGTTGTCGTGGATGGCCCGAAGCGAGCGGAGGCGGTCCACATCCAGTTCCCGCAGGGGGAGTTCGCGGCCGACGAGGTCTTCCAGCAGCAGGATGAACTCCATGAAACCGAGGGAGTCGATGAGCCGGTTCTCGATCAGGTCGAGATCGGCAGGGATCTCCCCGGTCTCCGGGTTCCTGGCCAGCAGCCATGCGGTCACCGGCTTGAGCGCTTCTTCCATGGCCCACCTTCCGTGGATGTGACGTGGGTTCGGCCGGCCGCCTCATGGGGGCGGCGGAATCGTTCGACGAGGAGGGCGGCCGGGTGCTGCCCGGCGACCCGGGCACAGGACCGGCCGCAGTACATGGCCATCTCCTCGATCCGGCCCACCGTCCCCGCCACCGGGACCGCCGCGCTGTACCGGGGAACGGGGAACCGGCCGCCCCCCGCTCCGGTCGTCGCGATGAAGGTCGCGGGGTGCCGGGGCGCCGTCCCCGTCAGGGAGTTGTGCAGTACCCGGTGCGGGCGGGCGGGCCAGCCGATGTCGAAGCGCGTGGTGACGACGGTGTCGTCCGCCGACGCGTCGACCACACGCTGTTTGTAGTACGGGTGGGCGGCGGACTCCACCGCGGGGACGAAGACGGTTCCCGCCATCGCCCCGTCGGCGCCCTGCCCCAGGACCCGCGCCAGGTCGACACCGGTCGCGACGCCGCCCGCCACCGCCAGCACGGCGTCGGGGTGCCGGGCGCGTGTCTCGTCCAGCAGGCGCGCCGCTGGCAGCTCACCGAGGAGGTGCCCGCCCGCCTCGGTGCCCTGGAGGACGAGGACACCCGCCCCCAGCCGGAGGGCCGCGTCCGCGTCGTGGAGCGTGCCGACCTGGATGACCAGGACGCGGCCCGACCGTACGACCTCGTGTGCGGCGTCGGCGTCCGGCAGGCCGAAGCTGGTCACGAAGGCGTTCTGGGGCAGTTCGTCCAGGGCGGCGCGGAGCTGGGCCCGGCAGCCGGCCGGACCCGTCACTTCGGGAATGACGTTCACGCCGAAGGGGCGGGAGGTCGAGGCGACGACGGCGCGCACCAGTTCCCGTACCCGGTGCGGAGGTTCCTTGTAGAGCGCCAGGGCTCCCCCCGCCCCGGCTCCGGAGACCGCGGCGCACAGGTCGGGCCCCGCGATGCCGCCCATACCCGCCTGGAGCAGTGGCAGATCGAGGCCGAGGGCGGACGTGAGCCGGTTCACGCCCCCTCGCCGGTCTTGCGGACAGCCGCGGCCGCGGCGTGGAGGTCGCCTTCGAAACGTTCGTTCAGCACGTGCACCCAGCGTTCCAGCCCGAACGCGACACAGCCGGTGAACGCGGGCTTGTCGGCGTAGGTGATGGAGCGGCGTTCGCCGAAGAAGTTCCGGTGGTTGTTCATCGAGGCCACGGCGGTGCCGTCGGTGTGCAGGTACTCGTCCTTGACCGGCGCGAGCAGTTGCATGACGGTGCGCGCGCCGTCCTTCTCGAAGAAGGGATCGGTGGCCGGCTGCCGGGCGAGGGAGAGGCCGAGACCGGCGGCGAAGGCGGCCAGCCGCGCATGATGGTGTTCGAGGTGGTCGCGGACCTGTTCGGCGGAGCCGATGCAGATGATCTCCCGCATGGTGAAGCCCCACAGCCTGCGCAGTCCGTCGTGGTGGTCTTCGTGGCGGAAGCACTGCGCGGCCGTGCTCACGCGCAAGGGGCTTTTGGTCACGGTACCGGAGAAGTGCAGAAAGCAGCCGTAGCAGGCGGCGGAGGGCAGCAGGTGGCCGGCGTCGACGAGGTCGCGCGCGGGCACGGGGCCGTCTGCGGTCCCCCGGCTGTGGGCGTCGAGGCGGTCGGGGCGGATGCGGGAGACGGGGCTGCCCAGGTGCGGGAAGTTGCGGAAGTAGTCGAGGGTGCGCAGATCGTCGGCGGCGAGCAACGGCGGGAAGGTCATCCGTGCGGCTCCCGCGCGGGCTCCCCAGTCGGTGAATACGTCGTCCAGGGCGCGCAGCAGTAAGGTCGCGGGCTCCCCGAAGGAGGCGAGTCCGTCACGTACGGTCCAGGGGCCGGTGCGGGCCGCGGCGTCAGTCCCCGGCATCGAGCACTCCGATCCGGGAGAGGAAGTCGGTGGTCTTGTGCAGCACCCGGGCGTGTGCGGCCTGCCGGGCGGGGTGGGCGAGCAGCCGCTGCCGGAGCGCGTAACCGTCCGCGATCCCCGCGTCGCGGTACACGGCGGGGTTGTAGAACGACTCCATGCTCGTGGTGATGTAACGGCCGACGTAACTGCCGGTCTCGCTCCGGGTCCGTTCGTCGATGCCGCTCGCCACGAGCCGGTCCCACAGCAACTGCACCAGCCGTCGCCCGAAGGCGATGTGGCGGGATTCGTCCTGGTGGTGGAGGCGGTTGATGTGGCGGATGGTCGGGTGCAGCCGTTCGTCGGCCGCGATGCGGACGTTGTAGTGGTCGACTATCTGCTCGAAGACCAGGATGCGGACGAAGACCAGGAAGTTCTCGATCGCCGCGTCCTGCGGGGTTTCGGGAAGTCTCAGTTTCTTGTCGGGGTAGATCTTGTCGGCGTACTTGAGGCAGAACGTGGCGAAGAACCACATGTGGTCGTTCTCCTCGCCGACGAAATGGTGGAAGAACTCCGAGGGGGTCTCGAAGCCGGGTGTGTGGATCCGTCGCATGACCTCGATGAGCAGTTCCCTGATGCCGTGCACGTTCAGGCTGTAGAAGTGGACGCTCTCCCAGCGGCTCAGGGCGTGCAGTTGCCGCGAGGTCAGGGCCTCCATCGTCTCGGTGCCGTGGACCGTCAGCAGTTCCGGGGACATCCAGAAGCCGTCGGTGGGAATCGACTCGGGCCAGTCGAATGTGGTGTACGGGTTGTAGTAGTCCGCCGTCGCCTTGTCGGAGAGCCGTTCCAGCAGCGCACGGAACTCGGCGGTGTCGTCGGGGTCGGGCGGGCGCACCATGTGTTGCTGTCGGGTCAGGCCCTCCATCGGATGCCCTCCAGCAGCGCTTTGTGGAGTTCCGGGGTGGAAGCGGCCACGCAGGAGCGCTGGTTGCCGACGCTCAGGTCGGTGAGCGCGGTGTCGCCGAGCGGTTCGCCGTAGCCGTCGGTGATGACGGCACCGGCCTTCTCGGCGAGGAAGACGGCCGCCGCGATGTCGTAGGGGAACAGGTGGAGCACACGTCCGTTGCCGACCCGCTCGAACTCGGGGAGGAGACCGGGGTCGTCACGCAGCAGCCGGTTGCCGATGTCGACGTAGGCGTCGAGCTGGCCGGTGAGCAGCCGGGAGATGGAGTACGTGGCACTGTTGAAGACGAACACGCCCCCGGTGTTCGCGGAGCGGTCGATGAGGTGGCCGTAGGCATCGGTCATCAACCGTGCGGGATGGCCGTTGAATTCGAGGGACCAGAACATCCGCGAGAGGTCGTTCGTCGTGGTCAGGGACGGTACGGGGTGGTCGTATCCGTGGGCACTGACCCCGTCCGCGCCGCGCTCCCCGTAGAGGTAGGCCCCTGTCCTCATCTCCATCAGCAGCGCGTGTTCCACGTCCGCGATGCGGGGGCGCTCGGACATCCGGGCGACAGCCACGGAAACGGTGGCCGATTCGAGTCCGGCGACGGCCGGCCTGGTGCCGTCGATGGGATCGACGACGAGCAGGTACTCGGGCGCGCTGCCGTGGAATTGCAGTCCCCGGTCCTCGGAGTAGACGGCGACCGGCACGCCGCCGTCGACGACGTGCTTCCAGACGGCGGCCTCCGCCACGTCGTCGAGGCCGAACTGCGCGTCGCCACCGGGTGAATGTCCTCGCACCAGCCGGCTGTCGACCCGGTTCTGCGCGGCCAGTACCTCGTCGCGCACCGATGAGGCGAGCCGTACGACGTAGTCCTTCATGCTGCCTCCGTGGTGAAGAGTGCGTCCAGCCGGTCGCAGAGCAGGTCGGCTTCTGCCCGGGTGATGACGAGCGGCGGCCGGATCTTGATGACGTTGCCGCGACCGTACCGGGAGGTCCGCAGGATCAGGCCGTGCTGCATCCCGCGCCGGGCCAGGGCCTGGGCCCGGTCGCTGTGGGGACGGCCGTCCTCGTCGCCGATCTCGATGCCGATCATCAGTCCGAGCCCGCGCACGTCCACGATGGACGGGTGGGCCGCGGCCAGCCCCCGCAGCCGGTCCATGATGTAGGCACCCACCTCTCGTACGTTCTCCAGGAAGCCGGGGCGGCCGATGACGTCGAGGGTCGTCGCGGCGGCCGCCGCCGCCAGGATGTTGCCGCCGTAGGTGAACGAGTGGTGGTCGCTGCTGAGTCCGGACATCCGCTCGTCGGCGATGATGGCGGCCACCTGCGCGCCGGAGCCGCCCAGCCCCTTGCCGGTGGTCAGGATGTCCGGGCGCACACCGTAGTGCTCGGCGGCGAACATCCGGCCGACGCGGCCGATGCCCGTCTGTATCTCGTCGAAGATCAGCGCGATGCCCCGCTCGTCGCAGAGGGTGCGCAGCGCGGCGAGGTACCCGTCGGGCGGCACGATGTTGCCACCGCTGCCCGAGACGGGTTCCACGACGATGCAGGCGACGCTGCCCGAACTGGCGTGGTCGAGGAAGTCGTTGACCCGCTCGACGCAGAGCAGCCCGCATGTGTCGGGGGTCTGCCGGTAGAAACAGCGCAGGCAGTAGGGGTCCGGGACCTGCAGCACGCCCGGCATCAGATGCGGGAAGGGTGCCTTACGGAAGGATTCGCCCGACATGGTGGTCGTCATCATGGTCTGGCCGTGATGGCTGCGGAAGAGGGTGATGACATCGCGCCGCCCGGTACTGATCTGGGCCATCTTGACCGCGCCCTCGTTGGCGGTGGATCCGCCCGAGACCTTGAGGTGCACCTTGGTGAGGTTGTCGGGAGTGACCTCGACCAGACGTCGCACCAGGTCGTTGACCGGCTTGGTCTGGAATGTCGACGTCGCGTGCACCAGCCGTTCGATCTGGTCGCGCATCGCCTTGATCACTTCGGGATGACTGTAGCCGAGGCTGAGATTGAAGGTGCCGGACGCGCAGTCGATGTATTGATTCCCGTCCGCGTCGTACAGATGGATCCCTTCTCCGTGATCCATCAAATAGTCGCTGACCGGGTAGTAAATCAGTTTTTGGGCGTGCGTCAAGTCGACCATGTGTCTCCTGATGCTCACGACGTGGCATTTCGACGTGCCCGGCAAGTGCCCTTCGACGGGGCCGTTCCATGCGCGCGGAACGGCCACCGCCCAACGTGACTTCCCAGGGGAAACGGGAAATCCCGGTGCTGGAGTCTCAGATGTCCAGCACGAAGGTGAACGCAGCGTCCCAGCCGCCCTCGGTCCGATGGACATCCATCAGACACTCCGGCCGGAAATACTTGTCCAGATGATTGCGCCGTTCGTCCGGGAAGTACAGCATCGTGGTCAGCACCTCGCCGCCAGGGGGCTGCACCTTGACGTGCACGTGGCGCGTGCGGCCCGGGTACACGGCGGGCAGCACCGTCTCCAGCCGCCAGTTCCCGTCGCTGTCGGCGAACAGGTGGCCCCGGAGCCGGAACCCCTCCTCGTCGTAGACGCCTTCGTCCCCGACCTGCCAGAAGTCGAGGAGCGCGCCGCCGATGGGCTTGCCCTCGGGGGTGACGATGCCGCCGTGGAGCAGGAGTGGCGTGCCGCCCTCCACGTCGCCCCTGAAGTCGGGCTTGTGCGGGGTGTCGGGCTTGTAGAAGGGCCCCTCCTTCTGCTCGGGAGTGGGCGGGGTGCCGTTGCACCTGACCGTTGGTGTCGGCGTCAGGTTCCCGTCGGAGCCTTCCGAAGCCCCTTCCCCGGAAGAGGGCTTCAAGACGCTTTCCGGCCTCGTGTTCTCCACTGCGAAATTCTCCCTTGTTCAAGGATCTTTCGACTCACGGCAGCTTAACGGCCCAACTTTCCACTGACCAGAACGAATCAGCCTGTCAGAGAGTGCATATTGGCCAAGAACATCGAGGGAGTCATTTTGCGATCTTCGCATTCCCATCCATCGAATTACCCAGGCATATGAGGAAGGCATTTTCAGCCCAGGGAAAGTTGCGGTGTGACTGCAGACAGAAAGCGAGTCGGGAGAGACGTGCGGGAAACCTGTGAACGGTGTCCGGTGCCACGCACGGGGTGTTCCATATTCGGTGCTCCGTGTTCCGTGTTCCGCGTCCGGAAACATGGAACTCAGCGGGTACGGTCCGACGCCAGTCCCTGTTCGTGCGCCAGGTGGCGGAGCAGCACCGTCCGTGCCCCGGCGAAGCATTCGGCGTCGGGCGGCGCGGTGAGAATGTCCGCCAGGGTGAACAGGTCCAGGGTTCGGCTGAGTTCACGCCAGTCGCACGGCAGCGGACCACCCGCGTCGTGGTAGCCGGACACGAATCCGTCCACGAAGGAGGGCGGATACAGATGGGCGAAGCGCAGCATGTTCCCGATGTCATAGAGGGGCGAGCCGCTGAACGCCTGTTCCCAGTCCAGCACGGCCGCCACGTCCCATTGGCCGCCCTGCCGCGAGACCAGCACGTTCTTGGGGTTGAAATCGCAGTGGACCAGCCGGCTGTGCCCGCTCACGTCGGCGACCCGGTGCCCGGTCCTCGCGGCGAGCCCGCGCAGCGCGTCGGTCTCACCGGGCGTCAAGGCGTTGCCGTCGCCGCCGGTGGCCAGGCAACGCTCGACGAAACCGGGCAGGTCGGCGGCCTCCCCACCGCCCTCGGCCGGCACGAGGCCGGCGTCGTGGAAGGGGCCCGGCCGGGGAAGCCTTACCGCTGCGATCCCTGCCAGGACCGCGCCCACCGCGGCGCCGAGCCCGGCCGCCTCGGCCGCCGTCGGCCTCCCGGCGAGCACCTGACCGAGGGAGACGCCGTGGACGAAGCGGTAGACCAGCGTCGGCCTGCCCGTGGCGTCCCCGTACGGATCGGACGCGACCACGTCGACCACCGGGACCGTCGGCGCCGCCCGCTCCAGTACGGCCGTCTCCACGGCACAGGTGTTGCGGCGCATCCGCGTCCCGCTGGAGCGGTACCGGCGCAGAACGTATCGCTCCCCCTGGCGCGTCGTCACCAGACGCATGTCGTTGGTGAATCCGCCCGGCAACGGGCTGACCCCCGACAGGCTCAGGCCGGGCAGCGCTCGTTCCATCAGCCACGCACGGGTCGGAGTGTCGAGGCCGCCGTGATCACCGGTCGTCATGCCGGCCAGCCTTCCCGTTCGTGGCCCCGCTCACGCGGTCCCTGCCGCCAACGGCGGAACTTCCGTGCCCGAGCCCCTCCGGGAGGGTCACGCCGTCGCATCGCCGGCCGCGCGCCGCGCTTCCTCGGCGGCCCGCTCGGCCAGCACCAGTCCTCCCGCCGGTCCGGCGAGCCGGCCGAGCGCCGCAGGAACCACGAAGTCGTCGGCGTCATGCTCCGGCAGCCCCGGATAGCCGGCCAGTGTCCGGGCGAGTTCCGCCCGCAGCAGCGGGAACAGGCCGGGAAGCACGGCCATCCCGCCCCCGATCACGATGCGTTGGGGCGCGGTGGTGTAGATGATGTCGCGCAGTCCGGCGGCGAGGTAGACGGCCTCCATCCGCAGGGCTCGTCGAAGCACGTCACCGCTCAGTTCCTCCGCCGGTCGTCCCCAGCGGGCGGCGACCGCCTCGCCGCCCGCCATGCCTTCCCAGCAGTCCGCGTGGAAGGGGCACGACCCGGGGAAGTCGTCCCCGGGAATCCGGGGGACGCTCAGATGCCCCATCTCCGTGTGGACCAGGCCGTTGATGACACGTCCGCCGATCACCGCGCCACCGCCGATGCCGGTGCCGACCGTCAGATAGACGTAGGTGTCCCGGTCCCGCGCGGCGCCCCAGCGTCCCTCGCCGAGCGCCGCGCCGTTGACGTCGGTGTCGATGCCGACCGGCACCCCGAGCGCCGCCCCGATCGTCCCCGCCACGTCCACTCCGGACCACCCGGGCTTCGGCGTCGCCGCGAGACACCCGTACCCGGGATGCGAACGGCGCAGTTCGAGGGGGCCGAAGGACGCGATGCCCACGGCGTCCAACGGCCCCTTCGCCGAGACCTCCTCGAAGAAGGCGACTGCTCTGGCCAGCGTCGGTCCGGGCTCCCCCGTGGGAAAGCGGATCTCGTCCTCGATCCGGTCGGGCGCCGATCCGACGAGACAGACGAACTTCGTCCCGCCGGACTCGATCGAGCCCAGCCTCGGCCCGTTCACGCGCCCACCGGCCAGCCGTCGGCGCCGGCCGGGCCGGTGTCGGAACGGATGACGACCTTCATGGCGTCGTACCGCCTGCCCGTTCCGTCGCGGCCGATCCCACCGAGCGCGCCGAGCGCGTCCTCGTACGCCCCCAGCGGGAACTCGTGCGTCACCAGGCGTTCCAGTCCCAGACCGCCCGCCAGGCCGACGGCCACGGGGAAGGTGTCCCCCCGGAAGTCACCGGCTCCGATCAGCCGGATCCCGCGATTGGTCAGCCGGAGGGGCCGCAGCGGCACGTCGTAGCTGTCGTCGAAGCCCATCAGGACGACGCGCCCGCCGTCGTCGATCAGGCGCAGGGCATCATCCAGTCCGCTTCCCGTGGTGTCGAACACCACGCCGGGACGATCGCCGCCCAGGGCCTTCACGAGCGCCTCGGCCGGATCCGTTCGGGACACGTCCACCACGTGCTCGAACGCGTCGCGCGCCGCGGACAGCCGGTAGTCGTCCGTCTCGGCCACGACCACGCACCGTGCGGTCCGGGCGGCGACCTGGGCGACAAGCATCCCGATGGGGCCCGCGCCCAGGACCGCCACGGTGTCGTCGACCGTCAGACCGGCCGCCTGGACGTTGTTGAGGACGCAGGCGAGCGGCTCGATGAGCACCGCGCCGCGAAACGGCATCCCGTCCGGAACGCGTTGCACGAACCGCTCCGGCAGCACCACACCGTCGGCGTATGTCCCGTCACGGTCCACGCCGACTTCCGTCCCGGTCTTGTTGCGGCAGAAGTTCGTCGCCCCGCGCACGCACGGCGGACACCAACCGCAGTACAGCGTCGGGTTGACCACCACCCGGTCCCCCACGGCGAGCGACCGCACCCCGGCACCCACCTCCTGGACCAGGCCGACCGACTCGTGGCCGAGCACCACACCCGGCCTGGCCGGGAAGCGCCCGTGGAGGATCTTGCGGTCGGTCCCGCAGATCCCGGTGCCGACGACCTTCACCACCACATCGTCATCGGCGCCGACCCGCGGCGCCGGGCGCTCTTGGAGCTCGACGGAACCGGGGCCCAGATAGACAAGTGCGCGCACAGGTACCTCCCGATCGGTGTGCGGCAGCGAGCGCTGCCGGCGCCGTGCAAGGCGAAGCTGTGTTCGACCATCGACGTTAGCGCAGGGGTACCTGCTGAGAAACAGCGCTTCTGAGCCGTTGGGAGTCGTGGCCCCGCCGCTGCCGGACGACACCGGTCCGTCCGGCGCGGCCCGCGCTGTTGCGGCCCTCCTTGGAGCGCGGCTCGGAGGAAGGCGGTCAGGACCGGCCGTGGCCGAGGCGGGCACGGTGCCCACCGCGGTGATCAGGGTCCGGGCATGGCGTACGGCGAAGGAGGGGCACGGGTGGTCGCCGGACGCCCTTGCCGTCCGACAGCCGAATGTCCCTGTGGGCTGTCTTGATCCCGGCGCGGCCTCCCGTCGGCAAGGGCCGTTCGCGACCCGCGATGCCGTACGGGGTGCGGGTCGGGACGGGTCCGGGCACGGTGGGAAGCCCGGGGAAGCCCGGACGACCGTGGTTCACAGTGCCCGGCTGCGCCCTTCCCAGTACGGGTCGCGCAGCCGCCTCTTGTACAGCTTGCCGTTGGGGTCGCGGGGCATCGCCTCGATGAAGTCGATGCTCCTGGGTCGCTTGTACCCGGCGAGATGGTGTGCGCAGTGACTCAGGATCTCGGCGGCGAGCGTCTCCCCCGCCCCATGTCCCCCGGCCGGTTCGACGACGGCCTTGACCTCCTCGCCCCAGTCGGGGTGGGGAATACCGAAGACGGCGGCGTCGGCGACCGCGGGATGGCCGAGGAGCACGCCCTCGATCTCGGCGGGGTAGATGTTGACGCCACCGGAGATGATCATGTCGATCTTGCGGTCGCGGAGGAAGAGGTAGCCGTCCTCGTCGAGGATGCCCAGGTCACCGACGGTGAAGAAGTCACCGATGCGGTTCTTCCTCGTTTTCGTCTCGTCCTTGTGGTAACTGAAGCCGCCGGTGTTCATCTTCATGTAGACGGTCCCGAGTTGGCCCGGCGGCAGGCGGTTGCCGTCGTCGTCGAAGACGGCGAGTTCGCTGATCGGCCAGGCTCTGCCCACCGTGCCCGGCTTCTTCAGCCAGTCCTCGGCGGTGGCGAAGGCGCCGCCGCCCTCGCTGGCCGCGTAGTACTCCTCGACGCATCCCCCCCACCAGTCGATCATGGCGCGTTTGACATGGTCCGGGCAGGGCGCTGCGCCGTGAATGGCGTGGCGCATGGCTGTGACGTCGTAGGTCCGCTTCACCTCGTCGGGCAGGGCGAGGAGGCGGTGGAACTGGGTCGGGACCATGTGTGTGTGGGTGCAGCGGTGGGTGTCGATGAGCCGCAGCATCTCTTCGGGGGTCCATTTGTCCATCAGGACCAGCGGGTGCCCGATGTGCAGGGACGCGCCCGCGAACTGGAGGACGGCCGTGTGGTAGAGCGGCGAGCAGACCAGGTGGACGTTGTCGTCGAAGGGTTTGACGCCGAAGATGCCGAGGAATCCGCCGAGGTGGCTCTCCTCGGGAAGCTTGCCGGAGAGCGGACGCCGGATGCCGCGCGGTCGGCCGGTGGTGCCCGAGGTGTAGTTCATCACCCAGCCGAGGGTGCGGGCCTCGGGCGGCGCGTCGGACCGGCCTTCGAGCAGTTCGGCGTACGGACGGAATCCGTCGACCGTGCCCACGGCATAGCGGTGGGTCGCCGAGAGTCCCGCCTCGTCGGCGGCGGCGCTCGCCGCCGGTGCGAACCGCTCGTGGGCGATGAGCACCTTGGCGCCGGAGTCGGAGACGATCCAGGCGATCTCGGGGCCGACGAAGTGGTGGTTGACGGGGACGAGATAGAAGCCCGCCTGGGCGGCGGCGAGGTAGGCGGTGAAGAACTCGACCCCGTTGGGCAGGACGACCGCGAAGGCGTCGCCCCCTCGGAGCCCGGCCGCCCGCAGTCCGTGGACCAGGCGGTTGGCCGCGGCGTGCAGCCTGCCCGCCGTCCAGCTCTCGCCGTCGGGCGCGATCAGGACCGTGCGGCCGGGATCGGCGGTGGCCTGGGCCCAGAAGCCGTTGGGCGGCCGGTTCATGAGGCGCTCCGTCCGGCGATGAGGTTGATCCGGTCCACGGCACGCTCGAAGCCACGGGTCAGGTCGTCGAACACGGCCTGGACGCTGCGTTCGCTGTTCATCCTGCCGACGATCTGGCCGACGGGGGTGCCGAGCAGGGCTCCGGTCTCGTACTTCTGGATGCGCGAGACGGCCTCGGCCACCAGCAGCCCCTGGAGCGGCATGGGCAAGGCGCCCGGACCCGACGGGTCGTCCCACGCGTCCGTCCACTCGGTGCGGAGCTGGCGTGCCGGCTTGCCGGTCAGCGCACGGGAACGGACGGTGTCACCGGAGCCCGCGGCGAGAAGCTTGCGCGTCAGCGCGCGGGAGTGGAGGTCGGCCTCCTCCGTGGTCAGCCAGAGCGAACCCAGCCAGACGCCCTGGGCACCGAGGGCGAGCCCGGCGGCGATCTGTTCTCCGCTGCCGATCCCGCCGGCGGCCAGGACGGGGAGCGGTCCCACGGCATCGACCACGTCCGGCACCAGGACCATGGAGGCGATCTCACCGGTGTGGCCGCCCGCCTCGTATCCCTGGGCGACGACGATGTCGATGCCCGCGTCCGCGTGGTGGCGGGCGTGCTTGGCGCTTCCGGCGAGCGCGGCGACGAGAACGCCCTGGTCGTGGGCGCGCCGCACGATGTCGGCGGGTGGCGATCCGAGGGCGTTGGCGAGGAGTTTGATGGGGTGGTCGAAGGCGACGTCGAGCTGGTTGCGCGCGACCTCCTCCATCCATCCCGTGATGCGCCAGCCCGACTCGTCACCCTCGGCGAGCTCCGGTACGTCGTGCTTGGCCAGGGTGTCCTGGACGAACCGACGGTGCCCGGCCGGGATCATCGCCTCGACATCGGCCTCGGTCACCCCCTCCACCTTCTTCGCGGGCATGACGACGTCGAGGCCGTACGGTCTGCCGCCGGTGTGCTCCTGCATCCAGTCGAGATCGCGGGCCAGGTCGTCGGGGGCGGTGTAGCGGACCGCGCCGAGCACGCCGAATCCGCCGGCCCTGCTGATGGCCGCGGCCACCGCGGGGAACGGCGTGAAGCCGAAGATGGCGTGCTCGACTCCCAGTTTCTTGCTCAGCTCCGTCTCCATGGGCCGCAGGATGCCGCAGTCGGACATTCGAGGGAAGACATTTTCTGATGCAGTGTCAGATTCTTTGTGACGCCGGGGTACTCCGTGACGGAGGTGGTGACAGTAATCTCTGCGGCGGAAGGAAGTTTCACCATCGGGCGAAGATTCGAAAATTACTTTCAGGCAGCGGGAAGGGGTTCCGGATGAGCGAGGACGCGGCCGGCAGAGGGATCAGCCGACGCAGGCTGGGCGGTGGGATGCTGGCTCTGGGCGGGGCACTCGCCCTGGCGCCGATTCCCTTCGCGGAGCGGGCGGCGGCCATGGAGTCGGAGGCGGAGTCGTCGGGTATGCGCACAGGGGCCGGTACGGACGCGGCGTCGGCACAGGGACGGCCGATGTTGCGGCGCGGATCCGCCGCTCGCGCCGGGTTGTTGCAGGGCCCCCTGGACCAATTGGTCGCCGATGCGGAGAAGTTCCTCTCCGCCTCACCCAAGCACCCGTGGTACGCGGGTGCGGTACTGCTCGCCGGGCGGGGCGGCACGGTGGCTCTGCATCACCCGATCGGCAAGGCCGTGCGCTACGCGGCGTACGACGAGAAGACCGACACGGGGGTGGAGTTCCCGCCCGATCAGCAGATCGCGATGGCCGAGGACACGATCTTCGACCTGGCCTCGGTGTCCAAGCTGTTCACCTCGATCCTGGCCGTGCAGCAGATCGAGCTCGGGACACTGGAGCTGGAGGCGAAGGTCGCCTCGTACCTGCCCGAATTCGCCGGTGGCGGCAAACAGGACATCACGGTCCGTCAGCTGCTCACGCACACGTCGGGGTTCCGTTCCTGGATTCCGCTGTACAAGGCGCCGACGCGGGAGGGGAAGCTTGAGCTGCTGTGGAACGAGGTGCCTGCCAACGCGCCCGGCACGGTGTACCTCTACTCCGACCTCAACCTGATCTCGTTGCAACTGGTCCTGGAGAAGATCACCGGCCGCACGCAGGACGTACTGCTCCGTGAGCGGATCACCGCTCCGCTCGGGATGCAGCGCACCCGGTACAACCCGCCGGCCGCCTGGAAGCCGAAGATCGCCGCCACCGAGGACGCCCGGCTCCCCTGGTCCGGCCTCGACCGCGGACTGGTCTGGGGCGAGGTGCACGACGAGAACGCCTACAGCCTGGACGGTGTGGCGGGCCACGCCGGGGTCTTCTCCTGCGCCTGGGACCTCGCGATCCTCGCCCGTACGCTGCTCAACGGCGGGGTGTACGGCCCTGCGAGGATTCTCTCCGCGGAATCGGTCGATCTGCTGTTCACCGACTTCAACACCGCGTTCCCCGGCGATGCGCACGGCCTCGGTTTCGAGCTGTACCAGCACTGGTACATGGGGGCGATGGCGACTCCTCGTACGGCGGGCCACACCGGCTTCACCGGCACCAGCCTGGTCCTGGACCCGACGACCGACTCGTTCCTGATCGTCCTCGGCAACTCGGTGCATCCGGTGCGCAGTTGGCGCTCCGGGAGCGCGCCGCGCGCCGCTGCGGCCAATCAGATGGCGCGCGCCGTCGCGGTCCGTCCCACGCGGGGACGCACGGCGTGGTTCTCCGGACTGGCGAGCGCCACGACGGCCACGCTCTCGCTGCCCGCACTGCGACTCGCCTCGTCACGGGCGACGCTGAGTTCGGCCCTGTGGTGGGACACCGAGCCGGGGTCCGACTTCCTCTTCCTGGAGGCGTCGGCGGACGCCGGGGCGAACTGGCAGCCGGTGCCGTTCACCACCGTACCGATGGCCGATCGTCACCGTGAGCCCGAACCCCATCCGACGGGTTCGGTCTCCGGCTGGTCCGGCCGGGTCTGGCACCGTCTCGACGCGGATCTCGCCGCATGGCGCGGCAAAGAGGTGCGACTGCGGTGGCGTTACGCCACGGACCAGCTGTACGTGGGACGCGGGGTGTACGTGGACGCCGTCCGGGTCGAGGACGGCAACCGGACGGTCTTCGACGAGAACCGGTCCGGCGATGCCGCGCGCATCGAGGCGCTGGGATGGACCGCTTCGGCGGATTGAGGAGGACCGCGCGGGCCACGGCGGACGGGGTGGACGGGGTGGACCGGGAGGACCGGGAGGACCGGGGCGGAGGGAGGAGCCACCGGGTCCACCACCGTTCGCGGCAGGCCGGTCGGCCACGGGCCGGCCGTGGCGGGTAAGGGCCGTCCCCCTTCCCCGCCACGGTCACAGCGGCCGGACTGCCGGTGCCGTGTCGAGGGCGCTGGGTACCAGGGCAGTGGCGAGCCGCGGTGCGACCCGGCCTGGCCGGCCGGTCCCGTACCCGTCCGGACCGCCGTGCGCCGCGCCTGGTACCGCGCGATCGCCCTGGTGCCGCCGTGGCTCGCCGGCGCGACCGGTCCGGCTCCGGCGGTGCGGCATCGGCGCCCACTTCGACGGCGACGGACCCGGGGACGGATGATGCTCCGATGACCCCTTCTCCGTCGCCGCAGAACTGGACACGTACCGAACGGCTGGACGCCGACCGGCTGACAGAGGCCCTGTACGCCGAGGCCGGTGTCCGGCTGGTGGTCGAGGGGCCGTGTCCGGGGGGCGAGACCGGTGCCGCCTATGTCCGGTGGCCGGACGGTCACCGGTCCGTGCTGAAATGGCGGCCGGACACGCGGATCGAGGATCTGGGAGCGGGGCCGCTGACGGTGTGCGAGGTCTTGCTCGCGCAGGGGTATCCCTGCCCGTCGACGGAGTTGGCGGCCCAGGTGGACCACGCGGTCGTGCTGGTCCAGACCTTGCTGGCGGGCACACCGGTGCGGTGTCTGGACCACCGCGGGCTGGATCGGGCCCTCGCCCTCAACGAGGCGCAGGCGGGGCTGCTGGCCGGGCGTACGGATGTCCCGTCGATGAACCTGTACCTGCTCGACGACGGCCCCGGTTACTGTCTTCACGAGCCGCTGCGCCGGCACAGTCGGCGCGGCGGTGATCTGGAGCGCCGGATCAGGTCGGTCGGTCTCGACCACCCCCTTCGGTTCCATGGGCACGACGTCGTGCACCAGGACTTTCACCAGGGCAACCTGCTCGCCGTCGACGGCTCGGTCGCCGGTGTCATCGACTGGGACGGCTCCGGTCGGGGCGACCGCCGTTTCGACCTGGTCACCCTGCGCTTCGGCCTGCACGCGAGCGAGCAGGCGCCCGGAGTCACGAGCCGCCTCGACGACATCCTGGACGGCCTGCCCGAGGACATCCTGCGGCCTTCCTGGGCACATATGAGTCTACGGATGGCCGACTGGGCCATCCGGCACTTCGCTCCGGGGGCCGTCGAGCACTGGCTCGATCTGGCCGAGCAGCGCTTGTGACACCGAATACGCACGGATGGGCCCGGGTGCGGGCCTTCCGGCCCGGCTCTCGGGCCGCCGCAGGTTCGCACGGCACTCTCACCGCACCACACCCCGCGCCGCCCCCTGCACGCCGAGGAACGCTCGGGCGGCCTCGGGGCGTATCCGTGCGACTGCCCCGCCCTCCCGGGGCAGTCGTCCAGGCACCGCTTGGACCACTCCCGAGGACAGGTAGGGTGCCCGCTGGACCTACCTCGGGAGGATCATGAAGGCCACTGCCGCGCACCCGGTAACCCCCTTGACACCACTGCGGGTTGCGGCCTTCCGGCGATTCGTGTTCGCCAATCTCGTCTCGGCCACCGGATCCGCGATGGCGCCCCTCGCACTCGCCTATGCGGTGATCGGGCAGGGCGGCGGAACAGGCTCCCTCGGCGTCGTACTGGCCACGAACTCCGTCCCGACGATCGTCTTCACCGTCGCGGGCGGCGTCCTCGCGGACCGGCTGTCGCGCAGCCGGATCCTGTTTCTGGGCAACCTCCTGTCCGCCGCGGCACAGGCGGTGCTCGCCGTGCTGGTGGCCACGCACCACGCGACGACCGTGTCGATCGCCGCGTGCGGATTCGTGTCGGGGATCGCCGTGGCCTTCACCGCGCCGGCCGCGACGGGCGTGGTGGGGCAGCTCGTCGCGGCAGAGCACCTGCAGCAGGCCACTGCGCTGGTGCGGCTGCCGAACAACGCCGTGAAGGTCCTCGGACCCGTCGTCGGAGGGGTGATCGTCGCGGTCGGCGGTCCGGCATGGGCCCTGTCGTGGGATGCGTTCACCTTCCTCGCCGCGGCGCTCCTGCTGCTCGGTCTGCGCCTGGGCGCGCCGGTCACGACCGGGAGCGCCCTGGCCGACCTGCGGGCGGGCTGGGCCGGATTCCGGGCGCGCACCTGGCTGTGGACGTACACCGCCGCCGGAACGATCGTGGTCGCCGCATGGCTGGCGGGCTTTCAGCTCCTCGGCCCGGTCGTCGCCACGGAGCACTACTCGGGGGCGCGTTCCTGGGGGCTCGTCCAGGGCGCGTTCGCGTTCGGCCTGTTGGCGGGGACGGTGGTGTGTCTGCGCTGGAGGCCGCACCGCCTGCTGACCGTCGCTGTCATCACCGGCTCCGCCCTCTGCCTGCCGCCGGCGGCGCTGGGGCTCGGCCTGGCCCTGCCGTGGGTGCTGCTCGGTGCCGTGCTCGCGGGCATCGGTCTGGATGTCGCCATCGTGGCGTGGAACACGGCACTCCAGCAGCACGTGCCCCAGGCGGAGTTGGGCCGTCTGAGCTCGTTCAACGGTGTCGGGGAACGCGTCGCCATCCCACTCGGCTACCTCGTCGCCGCTCTCGCCGCACATGCCTGGGCCGATCGGACCGTGCTCCTGGTCTGTGCCGGTGCCATCGTGGCCGCCACGGTCCTCAACCTGTGCGTACGGGACGTGTACCGCGTCAACCGGGTCTGAGCGTTCACGCGGCCGCCCCACGGCGGGCACGGGCGTCGGCCGGTTCAGTAGGAGTGGTCTGCGGTGACGTCGGCGGAGAGGTGAAGGGTCTGTTCCGCCGTGCCGGAACGGAGAGTGAGAAGGGTCTGGGCGAGGGCGTCGACGGCGACGAGGTGCGCGATACGGCTGGCGGTGGTTTCCAGACCGAAGACGAGGTCCTGCCCTCCGGCGACGAGGGTGTGGGTGCTCGTCTCGCTCAGGGGTGACTGCGCGTAGCTGGTCAGGCCGATCACCTCGGCGCCGGCACGGCGGGCTCGGCGCGCGGTGTCCACCGTGCTGCGGGTGGCACCGGTATGGCTGATGGCGAGGCACACCGCGCCCGGCGGGAGCTGGGCCGCGGCGAGTTGAGCGGTGAGGGAGTCGACGGGGGCGTCGACGACGCACCCGAGGGCGCGCAGGCGATAGGCGGCGTCGGTGGCCACGGCGGCGGAGAGGCCCGCTGCCGCGACCACGACACGGGGTGCCGCGTTCAGGGCCGAGGCGGCGGCGAGCAGCCGGTCGGCGGTGAGCGTGGTGGTGAGGTCGTCGAGGGCTTCGCGGGAGGCATGGATCGCGTCCGCCAGAGCCCGCGCCGCCGGGTCGTCGTGGGACTCCGGTGCCGGTGCGCGGGTGGGGCTCTCGCGCGCTGCCGCGATCTTCAGTTCCTGGTAGCCGCGGAAGCCGAGGCGCTGACAGGCGCGGACGACGGATGACGGCGCCGTACCGGCCAGGGCGGCGACGTCACTGACGCTGAGCCGGACGAGGCCGGCCCCCTGATCGAGGATCACCTGCGCGACGCGGGCCTCGGTCTCGCGGAAACGGGCCCGTCAACCGGCGCCGGGGCCGTCGACTCCCGGACGACCAGCCTCGGCCGGATCAGCAGCGACCGCCCCGCCACCGGAGCCGAGTCGATCCGCGCCCGCAGCTGCTGGAACGTCTCCGCGGCCATCTCCGGCAGCGGCTGGCGGACCGTCGTCAGCGGCGGTTCGAAGAGGTCGGCGAGGAGGATGTCGTCGAAGCCGACCACGGAGACGTCCTGTCCCGCGCCGCGTCCGGCGTCCTTGGCGCCCCGGCAGATCCCGATCGCGCACATGTCGTTGATGGCGACGAACGCGGTGGGCGGGCGCGGTCCGCCGAGGAGCTCCCTGGCCGCGTTCCGTCCCAGTTCGGCTGCGTCCTTGTCACCGAACTCGGCGGTGTCGGCGCCGGGCCAGACGATCGCGTCGGCCGGGTCGAGACCGGCCGACTCCAGGGCGGCCCGGAAGCCGCGCAGCCGCTCACGGCGGTTCACGCTGTTGACCGATCCGGAGACGAACGCCAGTCGGCGGTGGCCGAGTTCGATCAGATGACGGGTGGCGAGCTCGGCACCCATCGCGTTGTCGACGCTGATGGAGGCCAGCGACGGCGGATCGCCCGCCTGTGCGGTGCGGTCGAAGGCGACCATCTTCAGTCCGCGGCTGAGCAGCGGTGTCACATGGTCGAGCGAGGGGAGTGAGGAGCAGAGCACCACCCCGCTGACCCCGTCGGCGAGCAACTCCTCCCCGTACTTGAGCTCGCGGGCCGGATCGCGCTCACTGTTGCAGAGCAGTACGTGATAGCCCTCGGCGAGCGCGATGGCCTCCAGCTCACGGGCGAGCGCCCCCCAGAAGGGGTTG
Organism: Streptomyces sp. NPDC104309; assembly: GCF_055584025.1. NCBI lineage: Bacteria > Bacillati > Actinomycetota > Actinomycetes > Kitasatosporales > Streptomycetaceae > Streptomyces > Streptomyces sp. NPDC104309. Next base: position 36,058 of record NZ_JBVJMV010000031.1, read on the forward strand.
GCGACGGACGGCACGATGAGACCGATGACCTTGATGCGGCCCGTGCGCAGCATCCGGGCCGCGCGGTTGGGCCGGTAGCCGAGCTGCTCGATCACCTGCTCCACGCGGGCCAGCGTGGCCGCCTGCATACGGTCCGTACGCCCGTTGAGGACGTTGGAGACCGTGCTCGCGGAGACCCCCGCGGCCTCCGCGACCTGATGGATCGTTACCCCGCTCATGCCACCTCCGGTTCGGAACGCAACTGACCCTACCAGTGTATCGATTTACTGAACCGAGTTCACCGGTACACCCGTTAACATCCCTGAAAATTCATGTGCATCAGCTGTTGACGTCCCTCTCATGGCGTTCCTAGCATCACTGCATCGATTTACCAGCGCTTCCCAGCCATGGCCGGGTTGCCATCGCTGGATCGATCCACAGCCTCCACCTCAAAAGGGGTGTCCCATGGAACTCAAAAGACGGTCGCTGCTTGCCGCCATCGGCGCCGGTACCGCTGCCGCCGCGCTCAGCGGGTGCGGAACCGGCACTTCGGCGGCCGGCTCCGCCGACGGTCCCGCCGAAGGCGAGATCACGCTGCTCACCCCGATCTACGAAGGTGCCGACGGCAAGACGCTGTTGGAGAAGGAGATTCTCGGCGGGTTCCGGAAGAAGTATCCGGACGTCAAGGTGAACGTGGACTACACCACGTACGATCAGCTCAACGAGAAGATCACCACGGGGCTCGCGGGCGGTCTGCTGTCCGACGTGATGATGATGGGCGTGGGCTGGATCCCGCCGTTCGCCGCGAAGAAGGCGATCGCCGAGCTGCCCGAGAAGTTCGCCACCGCGCACGACTACGAGAAGCGGGTCCTGGAGCCGTCCCGGTACGACGGCAAGCTGTACGCGCTGCCGGTCGTCCTCGACACCCGCATCGTCGTCTACCGCAAGGACCACTTCGCCGAGGCCGGCATCAAGAAGACCCCGGCGAACTGGGCCGAACTGCGCGCCGTGGCCAAGCAGCTGACCAAGGACGGCCGGATCGGTTTCGACCCATTCTCCATCAATCTGCGCCAGTGCTGGGAAACCTTCCTCTTCGCCAACGGCGGCCAGCTGTTCAGCGCCGACGGTAAGAAGGTGCTGTTCACCGACGCCCGCGGGGTCGAGGCGCTGCAGTTCTTCAAGGATCTCGTCAAGGACGGCTCCGCCGTCTACGCCAAGAAGACGGACCTCGGGGCCCCGACCAACGTGCAGACCGGCAAGGCGTCGATGATGATGACGACCAGTGGGCTGTGGAGGCAGGTCGGGGAGCAGACCCCGGACCTCCTCAAGGACGACAAGCTCGGTGCGTTCATCCTCGCCAACCGCAAGCCCGCGATGCTCCAGGGCGGCACGCTCGTGACCCAGTCCGCCAGTTCCAAGCACCCGGCGGCGGCCCGTGCGCTCGTCGAGTACCTCGCGACGCCCGAGTCGATCCTCGGCGCGGCCAAGCAGCGCGGTTCGGTGCCCGGGCTGAAGGATCTCAGCGACACCGCGTACGTGAAGGAGAACAAGTTCGTCGATCTCTCCCTGCAGAGCATGGCCGACGCCTGTTCCGAAGGCGGCACCGCTGCCTGGATGGAGATCCGCGAGAAGATCAAGCCCACGCTGGAGCCCGCGATCGTGGGCAACCAGTCCGCGAAGGACGCCATCGCGGAACTCGGCCGGCTCGCCGAGGCCGCCATCGGCCGGATGTAAGGACCCGTCACTGTGGGAGCGACATCCGTATTGAAGGCGAGGCCCGCGCCGCCCTCCGCCCCGGCCGGACACACGGGCTCGAAGAAGCGCGCCGGCCGGGTACCGACGGGACCGGGGCGCCGCAGGCAGCGCGCCGGCATGCTGATGGTGGCGCCCGCGCTGCTGCATGCCTCGCTCTGGATCGGCCTGCCGGTCGTCGCGTCGGTCGTTCTGGCCTTCACGAAGTACGACGTGCTGACGGCGCCGCAGTTCGTGGGCCTGGACAACTTCCGGGACATGCTGGACGACGCGGTGTTCCGCAAGTCCATCGTCAACACCGTCATCTACACCTTCTTCACCGTGCCGTTCGGCATGATGCTGGGGCTGCTCGTGGCCCTGGCGCTGCACACCGGGCTGAAGGCGCGGGGCATCTTCCGTACCGCGGTCTTCATTCCCCAGGTGACGGCGACCGTCGCGATCGCCCTGGTCTGGCTGTGGATCTACAACCCGGGCAACGGGCTGCTGAACACCCTTCTGTCGTTCCTCGGGATCCAAGGCCCGGCCTGGCTCGCGTCGACCTCGTGGGCGATGCCGTCGGTGATCCTGGTCGGCATCTGGCAGGGCATCGGCATGAAGATGCTCATCTACTTGGCCGCGCTGCAGTCCCTGCCGAAGGAGCTGTACGAGGCGGCTTCGGTGGACGGCGCGTCCAAGGTGAGGCAGTTCTTCTCGATCACCCTGCCGCTGCTGAAGCCCGCGACGTTCTTCGTGCTCATCACGTCGATGATCAGCGCGTTCCAGTCGTTCGACCAGATCTACATCCTGACCGACGGCGGCCCCGCCAACAGCACCACGATGATGACGTTCGAGATCTACAAGTCCGCCTTCCGGGAGTTCCGCATCGGCTACGCCTCCGCGCAGTCACTGGTGCTGTTCGTGCTGCTGATGGGCTTCACCCTGGTCAACCGGCGGATCATGGGAGGCACCCGTGGCCACAACTGAGCTGCACAGACCCGGGGCCCTGGAGAAGGCCCGGACAGGGAAGAACGGCAAGCCGCTCCCCGTCGGCCGGATCGCGCTCTATCTGACGCTCACCGTCGTCTCACTGCTGATGGTGGCCCCGTTCGTCTGGATGGTGCTCACCTCGCTCAAGACCCCGGTGGAGATCGCCTCGCAGGATGCCGGACTGCTGCCGGAACACTGGGAGTTCGGGAACTATGTCGACGCACTGAAGGCGGCGCCGTTCGCGACGTACGCACGCAACAGCTTCATCATCGCGTTCAGCCACACGCTCATCAATGTGATCGTGGCGTCGATGGCCGGGTACGCGCTGGCTCGGATCAAGTTCCGGGGCAGCGAGGTCATCTTCTACCTCTTCATCGCCGCACTGATGATCCCCACCTACACCAAGGTGCTGCCTGAGTTCCTGATCGTCCGCTTCATGCCGCTGGCCGGCGGGAACGACATCTTCGGCCAGGGCGGCAGCGGCTGGCTGGACTCCTGGTGGGCGCTCATCATTCCCGGCGCCGTCACCCCGTTCGCCGTCTTCCTCTTCCGCCAGTTCTATCTGGACCTCCCGGTCGAGCTGGAGGAGGCCGCCAGGCTCGACGGTCTGGGCGAGTTCCGGATCTACGCCCGGATCATGACGCCGCAGGTCAAGCCCGCGCTCACCACCGTGGCGCTGCTGACCTTCGAGTCGTCGTGGAACAACTTCCTCTGGCCGCTGCTGGTGACCCGCACCGACAGTCTGCGGGTGATCCAGGTGGGGCTCTCCGTCTTCAAGACGGAGAACGGCCCCCAGTGGCACTTCCTGATGGCCGGCACCACGCTGGCCACCCTGCCCATGGTCATTCTCTTCCTCATCGGCCAGCGCTACTTCGTGCAGGGCTTCGCGACCGCCGGTCTCAAGTGACCGGATCCGGTCCCAACGATCGTTCCTCGAAAGGTTCTTACTCCATGTCTGCTGATCTCAACGGCTCCCGCGCACTGGTGACAGGGGCGGGCCACGGAATCGGCCGCGCCATCGCTGTCGCGCTTGCCGAGGCCGGCGCCGATGTAGCCGTCCACTACCACTCCTCCGGCGACGAGGCCGCGAAGACGGTCTCCGCGATCGAGGCGCTGGGCCGCAGGGCGAAGGCGTTCAAGGCCGATGTCACCGTGACGGGCGATGTGGACCGGCTCGTCGAGGAGGCGACCGGCTTCCTCGGCGGCCTGGACGTGCTGGTCTGCAACGCGGGCCATCTGATCGGCCGGGCCACGATCGCCGAGATGTCCGACGACCACTTCGACCAGGTGCTCTCCACCAATCTGACGTCGACGTTCCGCACCGTGCGCGCCGCACTGCCGCATCTGACGCAGTCGTCGGCCGGGCGCATCATCACCATGTCCTCGCTGGCCGCGCACAACGGCGGAGGCCCCGGTTCGGTCGCCTATGCGGCGGCCAAGGCCGGTGTCCGCGGCTTCACCAAGGGCCTGGCCAAGGAACTCGGCGGCACCGGCATCACGGTCAACACCGTGGCGCCCGGCTTCATCAAGGGCACCGCGTTCCACGACACGTTCACCGCGCCCGAGGCACAGCAGGCGATGGAGGCGGGCATCCCGGTCGGCCGGGCCGGCACCCCGGAGGATGTCGCCGCCGCGGTCGTGCATCTGGCGTCGCCGTCGTCCGGCTTCCTCACCGCCACCACGGTGGACATCGACGGTGGCGTGTGGCCGCGTTGAGGCGGATCCCCCGGGAGCGGGGCGGCTGGTGGCACGCGTTCGTCTGCCCGGCGCACGGTGTGGAGCTCGACCACGGTGACCTGCTCGCCGGGGTCTTCCCGGCGGGCGGGGCGCGGTGTGCGTACGGCTGCCGGGTGGACGACGAGGCGGTGCGCGGCGCCTGGCTGGTGCTGTCGCACCAGGCGTGGGCGCGGCACCTCCGGGTGCTCGCCCACCGGGGCCAGCGTGCCCAGGCGGTGGAGCGGCTCGTCGAGTACGCCGGTCTGTACGCCGAACTCGCCACCGAGCGGCACGGCGAGGCACAGACCTGGATGCTGCGCGGCCGGCTCTTCCACCAGGCGCTGACCGATGCCATCTGGGCGGTCAGCATCGGGCACACCGTGATCACGCTCGCCGAGGAATCCACAGAACATCTGGCGGCGGTGCTGCCGCTCCTCGACGACCTGGAGCGGGCCGCGCTGGACGCCCGGGTGGTGCTGACCGGTCAGGGCCACCTCGCCTCCAACTACACCGCGTGGCTCAACGCAGCCGGTGTGGCGGCGAGTCGGGGCGCCGCCGCAGCCCGTGGCCAGGAGTGGGACCGGGCCGAGCAGTGGCTGGAGGGCGAGCACGGGCTGTACGCGCATCTGCGGGTCGCGGTCGCCGATGACGGCTGGGAGTGGGAGGGCAGCACCTACTACCACGGGTTCGTACTGCGGGCCGCGCTGCTCGCGCTGCGCGGCACCGACCCCGCGGCCGTGCCGTCCGACGTGGTGGACGTGCTGGCCGGGATGACCGGCGTACTGGCGACGATCGCGACGCCGGGCGGCATTCTGCCCGCGCTGCACGACGGCCCGTATCTGCGCGGTCCGCTCGCCCTGGAATGGCTCGAACTTGCGTCTCTGGCACGGCAGTTGGTTCACTCTCCCGCCCTCGATGCGGTGGCAGGGCGGGCTCGCGAGGAACTCGGCGCACATGACGACGGGCTCGACCGCGAGCTGGGCGGCTGGTTCGCCGGACCGCCGCTGCCGAAGCGTCCGGCACCCGGCCCGGTCACGGTGTTCCCGATGGCCGGATACGCGGTGCTGCGCCACGCGGGCGTCCACGCCCTGCTGGACTTCGGTCCGCACGGCGGCTCGCACGGGCACCGCGACAAACTGTCGCTGTATCTGTACGGGGCCACCACTGCGTGGCAGCCCGACCCCGGCCAAGTGCCTTACGCGCATGCCGAGTTCCGTGATCTTTACGCATCGACCGAGGCGCACCCCGCCTTCCGGGTGGACGACGCGGAACAGGCTGAGTGCACCGGGAAGTTGATCGGCTCGGACGGCTCCCGCGTCACGGCCGAGGTGACGACGGCGTACGAAGGTGTGTGTGCGGTGCGGCAGGTCGCGCTCGGCGACAGCTATCTGGTCGATCTGCTGACCGTGACGGCCGAGGACGAGCGCCGGCTCACCGCGCAGCTGCGTCCCGGTGTCGCGCTGGACATCCAGCTCCAGGCCGCGGGTCCGGTGCGCACCACCTGGTACGGCGACGAGACCCTGCACGGCTGGCACACCCACACCCCCGGCGCGACCGTGCGTCCGGTCACCCGGCCGGGCCCCGGCCCGGCCGACGACCCGCAGCGCATGCGTACCGGGGTCGACTTCACCGCGAAGTCGGACCGGATCACCTTCGCCTCGGTGTATCAGGCGGCCTCGGCGGGCCCTGCCGTCACCGACGTACAGCTGGACGGTGACGGACTGCTGACGGTCGCGCTGGCCGACGGCAGCACCGCACGGTTCCGGACGGAGGACTGACCCTTGTTGCTCTCGGCGACCCCGCCGCCCGGTCCGCGCCTCGCGCAGGAGGTGCGGTTGTACGAGGAGGCCGCCCGTCACCGCGGGCTGACCCCGCCCCGTACGCACCCCCTGGCCAGCATCACCTGGCTGGGCCCGGCCGCCTCCAACCCGGCGCTGGCCTACCGGGTCGGCGGCGACCCGGCCCATCTGGCGGAGAGCCGCCGCTGGATCGAGGCCGCGGTGCGGCTGCCGCACTGGGGCAAGGCTCATATGCCGGACCACGATCTGGACGCGGGCTGGCTGCTGCATCATCTGTCGCTCACGTACCGGTGGATCGGCGAGGATCTGCCGGACGGGGTGCGGGCGCTGCTGCGGTACAAGCTGCTGCTCCAGGGGCGCCGGATGTACGAGTTCGCGGTGGCGAGCGAGGGCGGCTGGTGGTCGTCCTCGTACTGGCAGAACCACAACTGGATCTGTTACGCGGGTCTGGCGACGGCTGGCTATGTGCTGGGCAAAGAGGAGTGGACCGAGCGTGCCAAGGACAACCTCGGCACGGTCCTCGATCTGATGCCCGAGGACGGCTCGCACGCCGAAGGTGTCGTGTACTGGCGCTACGGCGTGCCCTTCCTCGCCATCCATCTGGATCTCCTCCAGGAGGCGGAGGGCATCGACTGGTGGGGGCGGGGCGGTTTCCTCTCCCGCACCTTCCGCTACCGGCTGCACCAGACCGCCCCCGGTTTCGCGTTCAATGTCGACCACGGCGACTGCCACGACCGGCGCAGCGGGCACAGCGCCGGTCTGTACTACCGTCTCGCAGCCCAGTACGGCATCCCTCAGGCGCAGTGGATGGGTGATCTCGCCTCGGGTGAACTGCTGTGGCAGGAGGCCGCGGAGAGCGGGGTGCGGCCCGGGATTCTGCCGGAGGCCTACCTCGAATACCTCTGGTACGACCCGTCCGTGGCCGGCGCCCGTCCCACCGAGACGAGGGCCTTCTTCCCGGATCTCGGTCTGCTCGCGGCCCGCACCGGATGGGACGACGACGCCACGCTCATCTCGTTCAAGGCGAGCCCCGGCGGTGGCCACAAGGCGTGGGAGACATCGGCGAAACACCGGGCCGAGCGGGGATGGGAGACACTCAACCAGGGTCATCACCATCCTGATTCGGGCTCGTTCGTGCTGGTCTCGCAGGGCGCGTTCCTCGCGGTCGACGAGGGCTACAGCAACCGAAAGCGGGCCGCGCACCACAACCTGCTGCTGGTGGACGGACAGGGGTACGCGGACGAGGACCGTTACCACGTCTACAAGGACATCCCGTACGAGCGACAGGCCCGGCAGCGTGATGTGTTCGCCGCCCCCGACTGCGGCTGGGCGCACGCCACGGCGGAGATCGCCGCGATGTACGACCCCGGACTCGGGGTGCGGCGGCTGGACCGGACGCTGGTGTTCACACCGTCGGGGCGGCTCGTGCTGCTGGACCTGGCAGAGGCGGACACGGAACGGGAGTGGACGTTCCTGCTCCAGACGGACCGGCCGACCGAGCCGCAGCCGGACGGCAGCCGGCTGATCCGGTCCGGGGCGGCCTCGGCGTTGGTGCGGCAGTTCGCGCCGCTCCACGCCTCGGTCGTCTCCGAGGCCACGGAGGTCGAGGCCAATCCGACGTCCAGCACGCCGGAGCTGCGCCTCACCCGCACGCTGCACACGCTGCGTTCGACGACCGCGCGGTCGTCGAACGGTCTCTTCCTCACCGCGATCACCCCGGGCGGCGAACCGGTTGCCGCGCGGGTCGTGTGCGCGGAGGGCGAGGGCGTCTCCTTCGGCGAGGAGACCGTGCTCCTCTCGCCCGTCGCCCGTCTCATCCGTACCACCGCAGTCTCGGCCGATGCGGCGGCGGTGCTGCTCGGCGGCGACGGCTGCGCCCCGTATGTGGTGGCGGCCACCCGGCTGGAGCTGGACGGCCGGGTGCTGCTCGATGTCCCGGAGCCGTACACAGGAAAGGTCGGCTGATCATGCAGGCAACCCTCTCGTCCGGCTGGCCGACGCTGCTGCGGCGGCTGGAGTTCGTGGCCTATCCGGCCGCCGCCGGAGCCGCGTTCGCCGTGCTGTCGCTCGGCTTCGTGACCTGGCTGCCCGCGCTCGCCGCGATGGGGCACGCCCTGCAGCGGTGGCGGGCGGAGGGTGACAGCCGTTGCTTCACCAACGCGTTCAGCGCCTTCCCGTGGTACTGGCGGGCCCTGTGGCGGCACTCCCTGGCGTCCACCGCGGCGGGGATCGTCCTGACCGCCAACCTCTTCTATCTGCTGGGCCGTTCGGAGCCGTGGACATTCGTGCTGCTCGCCGCACAGGTGGGCATCGCGGCCGCTCTGGTCATCCATCATGTGGCGCTGGCGGCCGAGGCGGGCCGGTCGCCGCACGGGACGGTCCGCACCTGGTCGCGCGGTGCGCTGGCCCTCGGCTTCGGGTCCGCGGCCCGTGGCACCGCACTGCTCGGCGCGGTGATCTCCGCCGCACTGCTCTCCCTCGTCGTACCGCTGGGACCCCTGCTCCTCGGCCCCAGCATCCCCGTACTACTCGCTCTGTCCTTCGCAGACCCCAGGAGGCACACCCCATGAGCCGTGTACTACGCATCACTCTCGTCGCCGCGCTTGCCGTCGGCGCCCCATTGGCCTTCCCCCCGGCGTCCGGGGCCGCCGAAGCCGCCACCGCGTACTACGTGTCGCCGGCCGGCAGCGACTCCAACGCCGGTACGTCGGCGAGCGCCCCGCTCGCCACGATCCAGAAGGCGGTCGATCTGGCGCCGACGGGTGCGGTGGTGAACCTCGCCGCCGGCACGTACAAGCAGGACGTCGTGACCGAGCGCGCCGGAGTCACCATCACCGGCCCGTCGAACGCCGTGGTGAAGGGGGCGGGCGACGCCCGGATCATTCAGGTGCAGCACGATTCGACGACGCTCAGCGGTTTCACCGTCGACGGGCTGCACGGGTCCTCCACCGATGTGTCGGGGTACCGCCTCAAGCTCATCTATGTCATGAGCACGACTCCGGGCAACGGTGTGGGCGGTCTGCGCATCACCCAAATGACACTGAAGAACGCCGCCGACGAGTGTCTGCGGGTGCGCTATCTGGTGACCGGCGCCGACATCTCCGACAACACGATCACCAACTGCGGAGTCAATGACTTCAAGTTCGGCGGCGGCGGCAAGAACGGCGAGGGCATCTACCTCGGTACGGCCCCCGAGCAGCAGGGAGCGAACGGCGCCCCGGACGCGGCCCCCGACATCAGCAAGAACAACCGCATCCACCACAACACCATCGCCACCCAGGGCAATGAGTGCGTCGATGTGAAGGAGAACTCGACCAACAACTACGTCGAGTACAACGACTGCAGCGGCCAGCAGGACTCCAGCTCCGGTGGGCTGGACGCGCGCGGCAGCGGCAACATCTTCCGCTACAACACCATTCACGGCAACGTCGGATCGGGCATCCGGCTCGGTGGCGACACCGCGACCGACGGCATCAACACCAGTATTTACGGCAACACCATCACCGGTAACGCGGGCGGCGGCATCAAGTTCATGCGCACCCCGCAGGGGCCGGTGTGCACCAACACGATGAGCAACAACACCGGTGGCGACGCGGTCGGCACCTATGGCAGCGAGTACACGCCGACCGGTGCGTGCCCCCAGTGAGCGGGCGGGGACCCGCGAGACGCGGGGTACTGACGGCGGCGGCCGGTCTGGCGGCGATGGCCGCGACGGCGCCGGGGGCGCAGGCCGCCGAGGCGTCGAACACTGGCGTGGGCCAGTCGCGCTGGACGACGTCCTGGGCGACCGCGCAGACCGCACCGACCGCCTCCGACGCGGTGGCGAGCGCCGGGCTGACCGACGGCACGTTCACCGCCAACGTACGGCTGTCGGCGGGCGGCACGGTCCGGCTGCGCTACGGGCACGCCTTCGGCACGGTTCCGGTCCTGATCGGCCCTGTGACGGCGGGCGGCCGGCCGGTGACGTTCGGCGGTCAGCGGCAGGCATGGATCGCCGCGGGCGCCTCGCTGACCAGCGACCCGGTCGCCGGCCTGCGTACCTCCGAGGCAGCACGGCTGACGGTGGAGACCCGGCTCCCAGGCCCCACCGGGCCGCTGTCCTTCCACCGCAACACCCATGCCTCGCACACCGTCGACGGCGTGCGCACCACCTCGGTGTTCCTGCTGACGGGGGTCGAGGTGACGGGCGCGCACGGGCCGGTGGTCGGGGTGCTGGGCGATTCCATAGCAGAGGGCGTCGGCACACCCGACGACGCCGATCTGCGCTGGCCCGACCAACTGGCCAGGCGCCTGCCCGGTTCGGCCGTCGCCAATCTCGGCGTCAGCGGCAACCGGGTGCTGCTGGACGACACCCGGTTCGGGCCGAGCGGACAGGCGCGCTTCGACCGCGATGTGCTGTCCCTGCCGGGGCTGCGGACCGTACTCGTCCATCTCGGTGTCAACGACCTCCAGCAGCCGCCGAGCCAGACCGATCCGGCGCGCGTCCTGGCCGGGTACCGGCAGCTGGTGCTGCGCGCCCGTAACTCCGGGCTGCGGGTGGTCGGCGCGACCGTCACCCCCTTCGGCGGGTGGACTCGCTGGACGCCGGAGCTGGAAGCCGTACGGCAGCGGATCAACGCGGCGGTGCGGACCGGCCGGGTCTTCGACGCCGTGGCCGACTTCGACGCCGCCCTGCGCGACCCGGAACAACCGTCGCGGATGCTGCCCGCGTACGACAGCGGCGACGGACTGCACCCCGATCCCGCCGGTCATGCCGCGCTGGCCGCGGCCGTCGACCGCCGACACCTTCTGTGAGGGCCGCATCATGAACCCAGGCACCACCCCGGGCGCCACCCGGCGCACCGTTCTCGCCGGGGCGGCGGTGCTCGGCGCAGCCGCCGCCCTGCCGCTCGCGCTCACCGCGGCCACCGCGCACGCGGCGGCCGGGGACGCCGTCGTCGACGACGCGGCCTCCCTGCGCGGCCGCTGGCACACCTTGCTCACCGGAGGGCCGGGCCTCGACCTGGCGGACCCGCGGATCGCCGCGGCCGTGGCCAGGACCGGCAAGGCCGCGACCACCTCGGTCAAGGGCCTCGACCCGGCCCGGACGGACGGGCTGTTCCCCGATCTGACCAGCACCACGCTCTCCAACCACGTCACGACATCGTTCAAGCGGCTCGCCACGGTCGCGACCGCGTGGGCCGTGCCCGGCACTCCTCAGTACGGGGACACCGCACTGCGCGATCTGCTGCTGGCCGGCCTCGACTGGATGCTGACGAACCGCTACGGCCCCGGCCACACCCGGTTCGACAACGACTGGGACTGGGAGATCGGCTCCGCGCTCGCCCTCAACGACGCGGCCGTGCTGCTGTACGACGTGCTCGGGACGGAGCGGCTCGGCCGGATCACCACGGCCGTAGGGCACTACACGCCCGACCCGAACCTCTGGCGGGCCGACCAGCAGATCGCCACCGGCGCCAACCGGGTGTGGATCTCCACCGTCGTCGCCGTCCACGCCGTTCTCACCGGCAACGGCGACGATCTGGCCCGCGTCCGTGACGCTCTTTCGGACGTCGAGGGTTCGGGTGCCAACAGTGTCCTCGCCTTCAACGACGTCAGTGCGGCGGCGGAGGGCACCGGCGAGGGCTTCTACCGGGACGGGTCGTTCCTCCAGCACTACAAGCACCCGTACAACGGCGGGTACGGCAAGGAGCTGCTGAACAACCTCTCCCGGCTGCTGAACCTCCTCGCCGGTACCGCGTGGACGGTCACCGACCCCGATCTCGACAACGTCCGTTCCTGGGTGGACGAAGGTTTCGACCCGCTGCTGGTCCGCGGCGACGTGATGGCCTCGGTGTGCGGGCGCGAGATCGCCCGCCCCAGCAAACAGGGGCACGTCTCGGCACAGACGGTCATCGAGGCCGTGGTACGGCTGATCCCGAGCTTCCCCGGCGAGACGGCCGACCGGTTCACCGCCCTGGTCAAGCAGTGGATCGCCGAGGACACCTACCGGGACTTCCTCGCCGTCACCGACCTCGCCTCGCTCGTCGCCGCCCGGCAGGTCATCGCCTCCCCCGTCCCCGCACGCGGTCCCCTGGTGGCTCACAAGCAGCACCCCCGGATGGACAAGGCGGCCCACCACCGGCCGTCGTTCGCGCTCGGCATCTCCGCGTACTCGTCCCGGATCTACAACTACGAGTCGATCCAGAACGAGAACCTGCACGCCTGGCACCTCTCCGACGGCATGGTCCTCCTCTACACCGACGACCTCGGGCACTACAGCGAGGACTACTGGCCGACCGTCGACCCGACCCGGCTGCCCGGCACCACCGTCATCGCCGGACGGCCCGCGGACGCAGCGGGTCAGCGCACCATAAGCTCGGCCGACTGGGCCGGCGGCACCACGCTGCCGGGCACGACGCTCGGGGCGTACGGCATGGAGCTGCGCGCGTACGGAAGTTCGCTGCACGGGCTGAAGAGCTGGTTCTGCCTGGACGACGTGATCGCGTGCGTCGGCTCGGGCATCGCCTCGGACGCGGGCACGGCCGAGACGGTGGTGGAGAACCGCAAGCTCCGCGACCCGAAGGCGGCCCTCCTCGTCAACGGCACGGCGGCGCCCACCGACGCCGGCTGGTCGGACCGGCTCGACGAGGTGCGGTGGCTGCATGTCGCCGGTACCGGCGGCTACGTCTTCCCCGAGCCCGCCACGCTGCACGGCCTGCGCGAGGACCGCACCGCCACCTGGCGCGAGATCAACCTCAAGTACGGCACGGACACCCCGGTCACCCGCCCGTACCTGACGCTGTGGCAGGACCACGGCACCGCACCGAGCGGGGCCGGCTACTTCTGGCTGCAGGCCCCGGCGGCCTCCGCCGAGCGTACGAAGCAGTGGTCGTCCGCGCCTCCGGTGAAGGCGATCGCCCGCTCCACGGCCGTGCACGCGGTACGCCGCTGCGCGGACGGCCTGGTCGCCGCGAACTTCTGGACCGCGGGCACCGCTCAGGACCTGACGTCGGACGGCCCCGCCTCGGTGCTCGTACGTCCGGACGGAAAGACGGTGAAGGTGTCGCTGTCCGACCCGACGCAGCTGCGCCCGTCGGTGGTCCTGGACCTGGCACAGCGCGGTCTGACCGTCGTCTCCGCCGACCCGGGCGTGAGCGCCGCCCCCACCACCGACGGCATCAGGATCACCGCCGACACCGCCGGACGCCACGGCGCCACCCTCAACCTCACCCTGAAGAGGAGCTAGACCCTTGCTGTTCGACATGGATCTGGACCGGCTGCGCGCCTACCGGCCGGAACCGGAGGAGCCGGCCGACTTCGACGCCTTCTGGGAGAAGACCCTCACCGAGACGGCCCGCCACCCGCTGGACGCCGGCTTCGTCCCGTTCGACGCCGGTTTCGCGACAGTCGATGTGTTCGACGTGACCTTCCGGGGCTGGGGAGGGCAGCCGGTGAAGGCCTGGCTGCTGCTGCCCAACGCGCGCTCGGGCCCGCTGCCCGCCGTGGTGCAGTACATCGGTTACAACGGCGGCCGGGGCATCCCGTACTCCTGGCTGACCTGGAGCGCACTGGGGTACGCGCATCTGGTGATGGACAACCGGGGCCAGGGCGGCGGTGGCAAGAACACCGCGGACACCCCGGACATCGGCCCGGACGGGCACGGCTCGTCCTCCCCCGGGTTCCTGACCCGCGGCATCGAGGACCCGTACCGCCACTACTACCGGCGGCTGATCACGGACGCGGTGCGGGCGGTGGACGCCGCGAAGGCCCATGAAGCGGTGGACGCCTCACGAGTGGCGGTGCTCGGGGGCAGCCAGGGCGGCGGGCTCGCCCTGGCCGTCGCCGGGCTGCGGGACGACATCGCGGCGGCGGTCGCCGATGTGCCGTTCCTCTGCCACTACCGGCGTGCCTCGCAGATCACCGACGCCGGACCGTACGCGGAGATCGCCCGCTGGCTGTCCGGGCACCGCTTCCGGATCGACGAGGCGATGGAGACCCTCTCCTACTTCGACGGGGTCAACTTCGCGGCGCGGGCGACCGCACCGGCGTGGTTCTCGGTCGGTCTGATGGACCGGATCTGCCCCTCGTCCACGGTGTTCGCCGCGTATCACCGCTACGCGGGTCCGGCCGAGATCGAGGTGTTCACGTACAACGGGCACGAGGGCGGCGCGGAGTACGACCTGCCGCGCAAGCGCGACGCGCTGCGGGGCGTCTTCGGCCGGTAGCGGTGACGGTCACCGGCCCAGCGCCGCCATCGCGGCGTTGTGGCCGGGGACCCCGCTGACCCCGCCGCCGCGGACGGCGCCCGCCCCGCACAGCAGCACATTGGTGTGCGCCGTCTCCACCCCCCACCGCCCGGTGGATTCGGTGGCGTACGGGAACGCGAGGTCCCGGTGGAAGATGTGGCCACCGGGCAACCTCAGGTCCTGTTCGAGGTCGAGCGGGGTCTTCGCCTCGATGCACGGTTCACCGTTCTCGTCGCGTGCCAGGCAGTCGGTGATCGGCTCGTCCAGGTGCGCGTCGAGTTCGGCGAGCGTGGCCGTCAGCAGCTCGGCGCGCGTGGCCGCGTTGTCGGCGGCGAAGAGCCGGGCGGGGGTGTGCAGACCGAAGAGGGTGAGGGTCTGGTAGCCGCGGGCGGCGAGATCCGGTCCGAGGATCGACGGGTCGGTCAGTGAGTGGCAGTAGATCTCGGACGGCGGGGCGGCGGGCAGCCGGCCCGCCGCCGCGTCCCGGTAGGCGTCGGCGAGCTGCCCGTACCCCTCGGCGATGTGGAACGTTCCGGCGAAGGCCTCACGCGGGTCGACGGAGCGGTCACGCAGTCGGGGCAGCCGGGTGAGCAGCATGTTCACCTTCAGCTGCGCGCCCTCGGCCGGGGTGGGCGGCTCGTCGCCGAGGAGGGCGGCGAGCGCTTGCGGCGAGGCGTTGACAAGGACCCGGCGGGCCGCGACGACGTGTTCCGCCCCAGGTGAGCGAACGGTGATCTCGGCCCGTGTTCCGTCGGTTTCGATACGGGTCGCCTCGTGCCGTACGCGGATCTGTGCCCCGGCTTCTCGGGCGGCCCGTGCGAGGGCGTCGGTGAGTGCGCCCATGCCGCCGACCGGGACGTCCCAGTCGCCGGTGCCACCGCCGATGACGTGGTAAAGGAAGCAGCGGTTCTGGAGCAGGGACGGGTCGTGCGCGTCGGCGAAGGTACCGATCAGGGCGTCGGTCAGCACGACTCCGCGTACGAGATCGTCATGGAAGTTCTCCTCGACGGCGACGCCGATGGGCTCCTCGAAGAGCGTCCGCCAGGCCTTCTGGTCGCCGATCCGCTCGCGCAGGGCGCCCCGGGTGGGCAGGGGCTCGGTGAGCGTCGGGAAGGCCCGTTCGGCGACGCGCCGCGTCATGCCGTAGAAACGCCGCCACGCCTCGTACTCCCGGTCCGATCCGGTGAGCGCGGCGAAGGAGTCCCGGGTGCGGTCCCCGCCGACGAGCAGTCCGGTGGCGCGGCCGCCGCGCTGGGTCGGGGTGTAGGAGGAGACGGTCCGCTTGCGTACGGCGAAGTCCAGGCCGAGATCGCGGACGATCTTCCGCGGCAGCAGGGACACCAGGTACGAGTAGCGCGAAAGACGGGCATCGACCCCGTCGAAGGGGCGGGTGGAGACGGCCGCTCCTCCCGTGGTGGCGAGGCGTTCCAGGACCAGGACGGACTGTCCGGCGCGGGCGAGGTAGGCGGCGGCGACCAGACCGTTGTGGCCGCCGCCCACGATCACTGCGTCATAGCTGTCGGGTGCGGGCATGGCCCTTCGTAACACGGGACGATCACACCTGACCAGAGGTCGCGGTGTGCGGTCCGGGCGGCGGCGCTTCCCGGCCGCGTCGCAGCGCCGCGACCCGGCGGTACAGCTCGACGGCCTCCGGGCCCCGGCCGAGCTGCTCCAGACAGTGCGCCTCGTCGTTGCGGGCGGCCAGGGTGTCGGGATGGCCGGCGCCGAGTACGCGCTCGCGGGCCTCGGCGACCTGGCGGTAGACGGTGAGAGCGTCGGCCCAGCGGCCGAGCCAGCCGAGGCCGACGGCGACCTCGCGATGGCTGACGAGGGTGTCGGGGTGGTCTGCGCCGAGGACACGTCCACGGATCGCGCACACGTCGCGGGCCTCGGCGAGCGCCTCCTCCCAGCGGGCAAGGCGCCCCAGATTGACGCCGAGGCCGTGGCGGGCGCGGAGGGTCTCGGGGTCGGCGGGGCCACCCACCCTGGTGCGGTCGTCGACGAGTACGCGGTACAGCTCCAGTGCCTCCGCACTGCGGCCCAGGCGGCCGAGGCTGATGCCGACCTCGTAGCGGGCGGACAGGGTGTCGGGGTGGTCGGCACCGAGCGACCGGGACCGGGCCCGCGCGACCTCCCGGTAGGTCTGCAGGGCCTCCGTCCAGCGGCCGAGCCGGCCGAGTGTGTAGGCCACTTCGTAGAGCGTGACCAGGGTGTCGGGGTGGTCGGCACCGAGCAGTCGGCTGCGGGCCGACGCCACGTCCCTGGCCATCCGGTACGAGTCCTCCAGGCGGCCGAGCCTGCTGAGGTTGAAGGCGAGGTTGTGGCGGCAGCGCAGGGTATCGGGGTGGTCGGGGCCCATGGACCGTTCCCTGGAGGCGAGGACGGCCGCGTACACCTGGTGGGCTTCGAAGTGGCGGCCGAGCCGGTCGAGGACGTACGCCGTCTCCTGGCGGGCGGCGAGGGTCTGCGGGTGGTCGGGTCCCAGGACACGTTCACGACCGCGGGTGACACGGCCGAACTCCCGCAGGGCGTCGGAGGCTCGCCCGGTGCGGCCGAGGGTGAAGGCGACCTCGTACCGGCTGGAGAGCGTGTCGGGGTGGTCGGGGCCGAGGGCGTGCTCGCGTTCGGCGGCGACCGCGCGGTGCACCTCGCCGGCCTCCTCCCAGTGGCCGAGCCGGCCGAGGTTCAGGCCCGCGCTGTGCCGGTTGGCGAGGGTGGAGAGAAGTTCCGGCGACGGGGTCGGCCGCTCGGCCCTGGGCACCGGCAGCTCTCCCGTCCGGTGCCGCAGGTCGGTGCCGGTGGTCCACTCGCCGGTGAGGCCCGCGGAGTGATCGGGCACCGCGAGTCCGCGGTGGGCGCCGGACGCCTTGTGTCCGCCGGTCATGCCGCGGGTCCAGGCCGGCAGCCGCTGTCCGGGACGCGTGACGGGCACGGGCGGCGCGAGCCGCACCTGTCCCGTGGACGGGAGCCGCGGCTGTTCGCCGGTACGGCCGACGGCGATCCGCTGCCGCAGGTCGCCCGCGTCGACGGGCCGTTCCTCGGGGGCCTTGGCCAGCAGTTCCAGGACCACGCGGTCGAAGAAATCGGGGAGCTCCGACCGGTGGGTGCGCAGTGGTTCGGGCTGGGTGTCGCGGTGCCCGACGAGGACGGCCCAGGCGTCTTCGAGGTCGAACGGCGGTGCCCCGGTGGCGATCTCGTACAGAACGCAGCCCAGCGAGTAGAGGTCGCTGCGGTGGTCGACATGGCCGCCGCTGATCTGCTCGGGCGACATGTAGTGCGGGGTGCCCATGGCGATGCCCGTACCGGTGAGGCGGGAGGTGAAGCCGATGTCGTGGCCGAGCCTGGCGATGCCGAAGTCGCAGATCTTCACCGTGCCGTCGGTGAGCCGCATGATGTTGGCGGGTTTGAGGTCGCGGTGCACGATGCCCTGCTGGTGGGTGTAGCCGAGGGCGTCGGCGACCTGTTCGGCGATGTCCACGATGTCGGGCACCGGCAACGGATGCTGTTTGTTGTCGTCCAGCAGCTGGCTGAGGTTTCGGCCGTCGAGGAGTTCCATCACCAGATAGAGGACACCCTCGTGTTCGCCGAAGTCATGGACGACGGTGACGCCGCGGTGCTGCAGCGCGGCGGCGACGCGGGCCTCGCGGCGGAAGCGTTCGCGCAGGACGCGGGTGAAGGACTGGTCGTGCTGGGGACCCATCGGCTTGAGGCATTTGACGGCCACGTGACGGCCGAGCGACTCGTCGCGGGCGCGCCACACCTCGCCCATGCCTCCGCGCCCGATCAGATCGAGCAGTCGGTACCGGCTCTGGATCAGCCTGGTGTCCGCCATCGCCTGCTGTCGCCCCCGTCGGTCCGCCTACCCCTTTGCCCTCCCCGGCCCGTCCAGTATGGCGGCCCGGCTTCACAGTTTGTACGGGGTGGGGCGGCTGCCGGGACCGAGCCGGGCCATCGCGTTCAGAATGTGACCGGGCGGGAGTTGCCAGCGGAGCTGCGAGGGAATGCAGCGCAGCGCCCTTCCGGTGGTGCGCAGGCGGCGGTCGACGATGCGCACGGGCCCGGCGGGTCTGCCGTAGAGCTCATGGGCGTACGAGGGCAGTGACTGGTAGGCGAGTGACGCGACGCGCCGCCACAGCAGTGCGCGCGCCGGTACGAGCAGTGCGTGGACCGGTGGCCGGCGCAGGAAGTCGTCGACGTCCAACGCCTCCGGTGAGGCCGCGAGTTGTGGCCGCACCCGTTCGAAGTAGGCGGCGAGCTGTGCGGTGGTGGCGGGTACGTCGGCGGGGTCGAGGCCGACGAGACGTGCGCTGTGGCGGTGCTCGTCGATGTAGCGGTCGGCCTGGGCGTCCGTGAGCGGGAAACCGGAACGGCGTTCGACCTGGAGGTAGGAGTCCACCTCGGCGCAGTGCACCCACAGCAGCAGTTCGGGTTCGTCGACGCCGTACGTCCGCCCGGTCGCCGGGTCGGTGACCTTGAGGAGCCGGTGGATCCTGCGGACCCGGGCCCCCGCCTTCTCGGCGGCTTCGGTGGTGCCGTAGGTGATCGTTCCGACGAAGCCGGCCGTACGCATCAGCCGCCCCCAGGCGTCCTGGCGGAAGTCGGAGTTCTGCATGACACCGCGCACGGCGCGGGGGTGCAGTGCCTGCAGGTAGAGCGCACGCACTCCGGCGACCCACATCATCGGGTCGCCGTGCATCTGCCAGGTGACGGAATCCGGCCCGAAGAGCCCGGGGTCGGCATCCACCATGTCGCCCGTACCTCCCACCGTCTCCACGACGACCGACAACCGGCCCCGATCGGGCCGGAGTTCACTCTCGATGGTATCGCGGCCCCCTGCGCCGCCGCGGCACACGATTCCCGTCGTTCCACCGGTCCCTGGCTGCGGGGGAAGCCGCCGCCTCGCGCGGGAGCGTCACCCGGACTGCCCGGAGCGGATCTTCCGGAAGTCGAATGGCGCGCGTGGGCCGACCTGCATAGCGTGCCAGGAAGGTGCCCTCCATCGCCCTGTACCCGAATGGCGGGAGGATGGAGCGTCTTGAGCGGCGACACCGACGAGCAGACACCGCTGGAGCCCGGAGCAGGACCCGCTCCCGAGCGGCCGTCCCGGACGGCGCCGGTCGGTCTGGTACCACCGCTCGCGAGCCGGGATCGGTCATGGCCCCTGCCCTCACGGCGGCCGCCCGCCACGCCGGGGTCGCCGCCGCGCTGGAACGCCTCCCCGGGGATCCCGCGCCGCGGTGGACGAGCCGGGCCGGACCGCGGCCCTCAGGCCGCGCCGGTGCTCGCCGTCCCCTCGTGGTCCGCACTGCCGTCGGAGTGGTCCTTGCGCACCGTGCAGTGGAGCGAGTTGTCCCGCACATCGGCAACGATCGTGTCTCCGGGCCCGGCCTCACCGCCGAGCAGCAGCGAGGCGACACGGTTGTCGAGTTCCGTCTGGATCGTCCGGCGCAGCGGACGGGCACCGAACTCCGGCTGATAGCCATGAGCGACCAGCAGCTTCTTCGCCGCTTCGGTGACCTCCAGCGTCATGCCCTGCGCGTGGACACGTTGCTTGCTCCGGCCCAGGAGGTGCTCGATGATCTCCGACAGGTCTTCCTCGGTGAGACTGTGGAAGACGATGATGTCGTCGATGCGGTTGAGGAATTCGGGCAGGAACCGTCCCCGCAGGTCCTCCATCAGCACGTCCTTGAGCTCCGCCGCGTCGCCCTTGTGGGCGAGGATGCGATGGGCGCCGATGTTGGACGTCATGATGACGACGCAGTGGCGGAAGTCGACCGTGCGGCCCTGTCCGTCCGTGAGACGCCCGTCGTCGAGGATCTGGAGCAGTGTGTTGAAGACGTCGGGGTGTGCCTTCTCCACCTCGTCGAACAGCACCACGCTGTACGGGTGGCGCCGAACCTTCTCGGTGAGCTGGCCGGCCTCTTCGTAGCCGATGTATCCGGGGGGCGCTCCGACGAGCCGGGCGACGGTGTGCTTCTCCTGGAACTCGCTCATGTCGAACCGGATCATGCGGTTCTCGTCGCCGAACAGCAACTCGGCAAGTGTCTTGGCGAGTTCGGTCTTGCCGACACCCGTCGGCCCCAGGAAGAGGAACGAACCGACAGGGCGGTTCGGGTCCCCCATGCCCGCTCGATTCCGGCGCACGGCTTCGGATACCGCGGTGACCGCCTCGTTCTGGCCGACGATCCTGGCGTGCATCTCCTCTTCGAGTTTGAGGAGCCTCTCCTTCTCGCTCGCGGTGAGCTGGGAGACCGGAATCCCCGTGCGGCGGGAGACGATGTCGGCGATGTCGGCGGCCGTGACCGAGACAACCCCTTCCCGGCGCTCCTCGATTCCCGCGAGCTCGCCCTCCACCTCGGCGATCTGCCGCTTCAGTTCGGAGGCCTGCTCGAACTCCTCGCCCGCGACGGCCTGGTCCTTCTCACGTCGCAGCTTCGCGAGGCGGTCCTCGCGGCTGACGATCTCGGTGGAACGGCCGGCACTGCGCAGTCGCACGCGGGCGCCCGCCTGGTCCATCAGGTCGATGGCCTTGTCGGGCAGGAACCGGTCGCTGATGTAGCGGTCGGAGAGTTCCGCCGCTGCCGTCAGGGCCCCGTCGGCGAAGCGGACCTGGTGGTGGGCCTCGTACGCGTCCCGCAGCCCTTCGAGGATCTGGACCGTCTCCTCGACCGTCGGCTCCGGGATCAGGACGGGTTGGAAGCGACGTTCGAGCGCGGCGTCCTTCTCGACGTGCTTGCGGTACTCGTCGATCGTCGTCGCCCCCACCACGTGGAGCTCGCCGCGTGCGAGTGCGGGCTTGAGCATGTTGCCCGCGTCCATGGAGCCCTCACCGGTCGCACCCGCGCCGACGACGGTGTGCAGTTCGTCGATGAAGAGGATGATATCGCCGCTCGCCTCCTGGACGTCCTCGATGACCTTCTTCAGGCGCTCCTCGAACTGGCCGCGGTACTGCGCGCCGGCCACCATGCCGGACAGGTCCAGGGACACGACCCTCTTGTCCTTGAGTGTGTCGGGCACTTCGCCCGCCACGATGCGCTGGGCCAGTCCCTCCACGATGGCGGTCTTCCCGACACCGGGCTCGCCGATGAGCACGGGGTTGTTCTTGGAGCGCCGCGAGAGGATTTCGACGGTCTGCTCGATCTCCTCCGCCCGGCCGACCACGGGATCGAGCCTTCCCGCCTTCGCTTCCTCGGTCAGGTCCCTGCCGAACTCGTCCAGGGTCGTGGACGGCTGCTTCCCGGCAGCGGGAGCACCGCCCGTCGCGCGGGTCGCCTGTTCTGTCAGGCCGCGCAGCTTCTGCACGTCCAGGTCCTCCGCGCGCAGGAAACGGGTGGCACCGGATTCGGAGTCGCCGAGGAGCGCGCCGAGGATGTGCTCGGGGCCGATGTACGACACCCCTGCCGCCTGCGAATCGGCGTAGGCGGCGGCCAGGGTGCGCTTCGCCGCCGGCGTGAGTCCCGGCTCCGCGGACGGCTCGCCGGACTCCCGGGGAAGCACTTCGGCGATCTGAGTCGCGAGCGCTTCGGGGTCCACTCCCACCTGGGACAGCAGCCTTCGTGCGGGATCGACCTGTGTGGCCGCCCAGAGGAGGTGCTCCGTGTCGAGGTCGGACGTTCCGTCCTCGGCCGCCTTTCGCGCGGCCGTGTTGAGGAGTTCGTGCGACGAATCGGTCAGGAGCCGTCCGATGGGTACGCGCTGCACGGCTGGGGGCGACGTTCCGGGCGACATCCCAAAGAATCGATTCAGCAGATCGCTGAACGGATCGGCCGAACCGAAGGGTGAACCGAACGCCATCGACATGTCAGCTCCTGATGCGCGAGGGGGTTCCTCACACTCAAACTCGATGTCCACCGCTCCGCAAACGGAATGGCGCTGCGCTGTCGGCGCAGCCCGAGGGGCGGACGGCAGCTGCAGGAGTCCCTCACCGGGACGGCGTGGACGTTCCCTGATCACGACCGCACACCCGATCACGCCGAGCCGGCCGATGGGCGACCCGTTCCTGCCGTCTGCCGCACCGGCTGACCTCGTGGACGCCCTACGCCACGCCTCATGCATGTGGCCCATCTCGACGCGGACTCCGGATCCGGCGCGACACACCCCGTGGTACGGCCCGCCCCCCGGCCCCGCTGACCGGCTCCGTACGGCTGCTCGGCTCAGGCATGGGGAACGACAGCGACAGGGCAGCGCGCGTGATGAATGGCGGCCTGGGCGACCGGGCCCAGGTGTGACGCGGGGGCGGGGCGGTGCTTGCGTCGGCCGACCACCAGCAGGGCGGCGCCTCGGGCGGCCCGTACGACAGCCTTGGCGGGGCTTTCGAGAGCGATGCTGTCGCTCACCTCCACACGCGGGAACTTGTCACGCCAGGGGCGGAGGATCTGGTTGAGGTCCTTCTGCGCGTCCTGAGTGATTTCTTCCGCCACGTCGTGATCCACGCCCCAGGGCGCGTATGCGACCAGCGGCAGGCTCCGGCCATGGACGGCTCGAAGAGGCACGCCTCGCGCTGCGGCGGTACCGAAGGCGAATTCGAGCAGGTCGTCGCAGGGGCCGTGCAGTTTCAGTGCCACCGCGACGCCCCTTGCCACGGCTGGAGCGGGTGACGGCTCCTGTCCGTGCGTTTCGGCGCGTACCAGCACCACCGGCCCAGCGGCCCGTGCCACGACGGGCATTCCACGACGATCCGGTCCTGACAGCACGGCGGTCCCGGCCCATGGGCCCACCGGGCAGGCAGGCTCGGGTGATCCAGGCCGCTGCTCCCGCTGATCCACGCCGCGGGGCACGCCGTACCGAGCCTGCGCGGCGAAGCGCGATCGGCGCTGACACTTGACTTCGAGGATGTTTTGCTCCATAACGTCATCCCATGTCGGACAAGAAAGACTCGGGCCGGCCCGGAAAGCTGCCGCGTTCGTTGTACGAGCGGGAGCTGTACCGGCTCCAGACCGAACTCGTGAAGCTCCAGGAATGGGTGCGGGCCGAAGGCGCACGGCTCGTCGTGGTGTTCGAGGGGCGTGACGCGGCGGGCAAAGGCAGCACGATCAAACGCGTCACCGAATACCTCAATCCCCGGGTGGCACGCATCGTCGCGCTGCCGCGGCCCACCGAGCGCGAGCGCGGGCAGTGGTACTTCCAGCGCTATGCCGAGCACCTCCCAGCCGAAGGGGAAGTGGTCCTGCTCGACCGGAGCTGGTACAACCGCGCGGGCGTCGAGCGCGTCATGGGTTTTTGCACCATGGAGGAATACCAGCGATTCCTTCGCCAGTGCCCGATCTTCGAGCGGATGCTGGTGGAGGACGGCATTCTGTTGCGCAAGTACTGGTTCTCGGTAAGTGACGCGGTGCAGGAGGAACGGTTCCGACGCCGACTGCAGGATCCCACCCGTCGGTGGAAACTCTCACCGATGGACCTTGAATCGATCACCCGCTGGGAGGACTACTCACGGGCGAAGGACGAGATGTTCGTCCATACCGATATCTCGGAGGCTCCGTGGTACGTCGTCGAGAGCGACGACAAGCGCCGGGCCCGGCTGAACATGATCGCCCATCTGCTGTCCACGGTGCCGTACGAAGCGGTCGCCCCGCCGGTGATCGAACTTCCTCAGCGGCCTCCGGCCACCGGATACCGACGGCCGCCGAGAGACCTCCAGACGTATGTCCCCGACCACGCGTCACAGCTCAGCAAGTGAGTCGAGGGGTCTCACACGATCAGGCCGCCGGAGGTACGACAGCCACCGGACGATCGGCATGGTGGAGCAGGACATGGGCAACTCGGCCGAGCCGGAGTCCGGGGTGGCGGCGATGCGCTCCGACGGCGGGCGGCGCCCTGGTCCTGTGAACCACGCGATGTTGCACCATGCACCCTGCCCCGCGTCGCCGTCGTCCCCGGCACCCGTCGAGCGCGACTGCGGCACGGGCCCTCAAGGGGCGCCTTTCGTCAAGGGTGGGGAACGAGGACGACCGGGCAGTGCGCGTGGTGCAGGACAGCATGCGTCACGCGGCCGAGCGGAGAGCCGATGGAGTGGGAACGCCGACGCGATCCGATGACGATCACGTCGGCGTCGGCGGTCGCTGCCACCAGCGCCTCGGAGACGGATCCGGCATGAACGACATGCTCGGTCACCGTGAGACCCGGAAACTCCTTGTGTACGGGCTCGACGAGGCGGGCAGTCACTGCCGCCTGATCCGCGGCCAACCGGCCCACACTGTCGAACATCGTCGCCATGCTGCCGACGTTCTCGAGGAGCACCCAGGCGTTGAGCACCCGCAGCGAGACGCCCTCCCGCGCGGCCAGACGGGCGGCAAGGCGCAGCGTTTCCTTGTCACGCTCATCCCGTACCCCGGCCAGGACGACACCGGCCGGTTCACGGTCCTCACCGCTGGGCACGACGACAACCGGAACGTGGGAGCGCGCGGCTACCCGGAGTGAGTCCGAACCGACCAGCAAGGACGCGAATCCGCCGCGTCCACGGGAGCCCACGACGATCGTGGCATCGGGGCCGGCTTCGCTGAACAAGCATTCCGCTGTCTCGTTCTCGCACACAGCCGTCGTCACAGGGACGGCCGGATCAAGTCGGCGTGCGACGACGGCAGCCTCTTCCAGCACACCTTCAGCGAAGTCGTCGATTCGCTGGATGTCCTCCCGGGAGAGGTACAGCCTTCCACGGCCCGTCCCGGTGGCGTACACGATCCGCAACGGCCGACTGCGGGCGGCAGCCTCGCCCGCAGCCCATCGCACGGCTCGCATCGCGTGGTCGGAACCATCGGTGCCGACCACGACCGGTCCCGACATGGTCGCGCTTGATCGAGTACGGTCCATGGTCTCTCCTCGAAGTTGCGAGCGCCGATCCGTCAGCGATTTCGGAACTGCTCGGACAGCGCTGCTTCCGCCTCGTCCCCCTCCGGCTCCCACTCCATACACCTGTTGCTGTCCACCGGCTTCGTGAAGACTTTCCACACTGCGACGAAAAGTCCCGTCGCCACTACGAGAGTCCCTGTTGCCGTCATCCATGCAGGTGCAACGGCCCCACCGGGCGTCATGGGATCCCCGCCGGTGGCCACGCCTTGTTGAGCGGCGGCCCACGATGGATCTGCGGCAAGGTCCACAAGCACGATGTCGCAGGCCCTGACCATCGGCATGCGGCGTACCGGCCGGCGTGGATTCCGTATCGTCACGCAGCGCGGTCGAGCGTCCCTCCAGAACCACGCATATCGTTCAGAGCGGGCGGTCGCGTGCACACCGTCGGCCCGGAACGGAGGTCCCATGGCAACGGCCAGGAGTCTGCTCGACGTGATCCCGCCCGAGAACCGGGCCCGCTTGCTCGACGCGGCAGCCAGCGACGTACCGCTGGTTCTCGACGCACGGCTCTTCGAAGAGGGCAGAAGGGCCGACCGCTTCTGGGTCATCCGCTCCGGACAGGTCGAGGTCGACCTCCATGTGCCCGGCCGCCGTGCGGCGGTCGTCGAGACACTGGGACAGGACGATCTGCTGGGCTGGTCCTGGCTGTTCCCCCCGCATGTGTGGCATCTGGGTGCGCATGTGATCCGGGCGGGACAGGCCGTGGAATTCGACGCCGCTGCCGTCCGCTCGCTGTGCGAGGCCGATGCGGTGCTGGGCCGGGCGGTCTACAAGTACGTCGCCGAGACAGTAGCGGAACGACTGTACGGCACACGGAAAAGGCTGCTGCAGTTGTACGGGCCCGGGGCCGAGGCCCCTGACGACTGAACGATCCGGAACACGGGACCGTTCGGCCCCGGTGTGTTCCTCCTGTGCGAACTCACCCTGACGAGGCGGGACTGCGCGACCCGCGCTCGCAACCGCCGCCCCGCTCCCACGGAATCCCGGTGCCGGCCATCCGCCGAATGTGCCGACTACCGTCCGTGGCCACAGCCGTTGTGACCACAGCTCGTTCATGTCACCTGCGGCATGGTCCGACCTGCGTGTTTGACACCTAAGGGCTGGCCCGGTCCATGACAACCAGAATCTGTGGCCGCAGCCGCTCACCGCCGTACGCGCGGCATCCCCAGCCCGATCCACGAGATGATCTCCCGCTGGATCTCGTTGTTGCCGCCGCCGAAGGTGAAGATGACGGCCGACCGGTAGCCCCGTTCGAGTTCGCCGTGGAGCACGGTGCCGGCCGACCCCTCCTTCAGCGGTCCCGCCGAGCCGACGACCTGCATCAGCCATGCGTAGGCGTCGCGGCGTGCCTCCGAGCCGTAGACCTTGACGGCGGAGGCGTCCTGCGGGGTGAGGGTCGCGTTCTGGACCGCCGACACCATCTGCCAGTTGAGGAGTTTCATGGCGTCGAGCCTGGTGTGGGTGCGGGCGAGGAGGGCGCGGACCCAGCCGAGGTCGATGACGCGGCGGCCGTCGGCGAGTTTCGTGTCCGCCGCCCAGCGCTGGACGTCGTGGAGGGCGCGGATGGCCATGGTGCCGTGGGCGGCGAGGGTGACGCGTTCGTGGTTGAGCTGGTTGGTGATGAGGCGCCAGCCCTTGTTCTCCGTGCCGACGCGGCGGGAGACGGGGACACGGATGTTCTCGTAGTAGCTGGCGGTGGTGTCGTGCGAGGCGAGGGTGTTGATCAGGGTGCACGAGTAGCCGGGGTCCGTGGTCGGGACGAGCAGCATGGTGATGCCTTTGTGCGGCGGGGCGTCGACGTCGGTGCGGACGGCGAGCCAGACCCAGTCGGCGGTGTCTCCGTTGGTCGTCCAGATCTTCTGCCCGTTCACGACGTAGTCGTCGCCCTCGCGCACGGCTCGGGTCTTGAGCGCGGCGAGGTCGGTGCCCGCGTCGGGTTCGCTGTACCCGATCGCGAAGTCGATCTCGCCCGAGAGGATCTTCGGCAGAAAGTATGCCTTCTGCTCGTCGGTGCCGAACTGCATGATCGTCGGACCGACGGTGTTGAGGGCCATCAGCGGCAGCGGTACGCCCGCCTGGGCGGCCTCGTCGAAGAAGATGAACTGTTCCATCGGTGACAGCCCCCTGCCGCCGTACTCCTCGGGCCAGCCGACGCCGAGCCAGCCGTCGGTGCCCAGGCGTCGGATCGTCTCCCGGTAGAAGTTCTTCTGGGCGGCGGGGTCGGCGTAGCGCGCGTAGGCGTTGTCGGGGACCAGTCCGGCGAAGTACGTACGCAGCTCGGCGCGCAACTGCTGCTGTTCAGGCGTGTATTCGAGGTGCACGGCCCCTCCAGGAGTCTCGCGTTCGCGTCGCCCGTGTGCGGCGGCGCACACAGTAGAACGTGTTGCAAGAATCTGGAAGGGCCAGGACGCCCCGGGCGGACGTCAGCGCTTGACGGCACGCAGCACGACGAACTTCGGGTCGCCCGCGACCGTGGTGCAGTTGCCGAAGACACGGCGCAGCTGGGTGTGGTAGCCGAGGTGCCTGTTGCCGACGACCCACAGCTCACCGCCCGGCCGCAGTGCGGTGCGCGCGCTGTGGAACATGGTGCGGGCCGTCGCGTCGGTGGTGGCCTGGTGGGAGTGGAACGGCGGGTTGTTGAGCACCAGGTCGACACCGGCGGGCGGCAGCCGTGTCAGCCCGTCGCCGACCATGAAGTCGGCCTTGGCGTCGGGGCCGGCGTTGGCCCGGAAGGTCTCCTCGGCGGAGGCGACCGCCTGGTACGACTCGTCGATGAAGGTGACCGTCGCTTCGGGGTTGGCGAGCGCCGCGGACAGCCCGACGACGCCGTTGCCGCAGCCGAGGTCGACGACCCGGTCGGGGCCGCTGCGCGCGGGGAGATGGCCGAGGAAGAAACGGGTTCCGATGTCCAGGCGCTCGGCGCAGAAGATGCCGGCGTGATTGGTGACCGTCCGGCCGGAGACCGGGCCGACACCTTCGGGCAGGTCGTAGCGGTACGGCCAGGGGCTGGGCGTACGGGGCAGGTCCGGGTCCGGAGTGCAGAAGATGAGTCGGGCCTTCTTGACCGCCAGGGAGGTGCGGGTCGGACCGATGATCCGCTCGAAGAGCCTGAGGGTGGAGGTGTGGATCTCCTTGACCATGCCGGTGCCGATGACCACGGTGCCCGCATGGACGGCCGGCGCGAGCCGGTGCAGCTGGTCCTCCAGGAGCGCGAGGCTCTTCGGTACGCGCACCAGCAGGACGTCGACACGGTCCGGTGGCGTGTCCCTGG
Source organism: Streptomyces sp. NPDC104309 (assembly GCF_055584025.1). Lineage (NCBI taxonomy): Bacteria > Bacillati > Actinomycetota > Actinomycetes > Kitasatosporales > Streptomycetaceae > Streptomyces > Streptomyces sp. NPDC104309. The sequence goes on from NZ_JBVJMV010000031.1 coordinate 64,617, forward strand.
CCGACAGGAGGCGTACCGAATCGGCGGCCATGCCGTTGCGGTCCAGGTTCGCCAGGGTCGCGCGCTGCGCCAGATAGGAGTCGGTGATCTGTACGGGGCGACGTCCGGCCAGAACGGTGCTCAGGGCACCCCAGCGGTCGCCCACCACGACCACGACGCCGGACAGGTCGACCGGCTCCGACTCCTCGGTCCCCTCCAGCTGCCGCAGCAGGTACTCATCGGCAGCGTCCCAGGCGCGGAAGGGGTCGCGCGGGTCCTCGGGAAAGCGGGCGAGCTCGTACCCGGCCCCTGACGTCGTCAAACGGTTCATTGTCCACCCAGGCTAGCCGAGCCGCGGGGCGCGCCCACACGCTCCCCGCGCCGGCCACCGGGTCATACGTCAGGGCAGCGCCTTGTCGATCGCCGACCGCCCCTCCCGGGCGAGCCTGCGCTCGGCCCACTGAAGATTCTTCGGAGTCAGGTCCCGCCCGGAGGCGAGCACCAGGTCCTCTGCCGACGGATTGTCGCTCCCGCCGGTGTGCAAGAGGCTGTCGGGAGTCACTCCCCGAGCTGCGGATACGGATTCGGGCTCGTCGCTCATGCCGCCTCCTCGTCCTTTCGGTCATTCTCGCCCCGCGTCCGGCCCGCCGCATCCGAGGACCCACCATCCCGCTCCCGGCACCGCACAGGGACGCTCGCTTGACCTGCACATGATAAGTGCACAGCGTTCACACCACGGTCACGGTGCGTGTGGAAGGCTCCCGCTGACCCCGTACCACACGACCATCGCGGCACCGCTCCCCACCTTGTGACGGCGTCGTGGTGCCCGCATTTTCGGAGAGGACACCCCACATGTCCCGTCGTCACGTTCCTTACCGGCGCCCTCTGCTGGCGACCCTCGCCGCGTTCGCGGTACTCGCCGGCACCGCGGCCGCCGCGCCGGCCGCCACACCCCAGGGCGCGCCGGTCGCAGCGACATCGCTGCGGACTCTCGACGACACGTACTACCAGGACGCGGTCGGCAAATCCGGAACCGCGCTCAAGAGCGCGCTGCACACGATCATCAGCAGCCAGACCAAGATCTCCTACAGCCAGGTCTGGGACGCGCTCAAGAACACGGACGAGGACCCCGCCAACCCCTCGAACGTGGTCCTCCTCTACTCCGGACGCTCCACGCCCAAGAGCAACAACGGCGGCTCGGTCGGCCAGTGGAACCGCGAGCACGTCTGGGCCAAGTCCCACGGCGACTTCGGCACCGCCACCGGCCCCGGCACCGACATCCACCACCTGCGCCCGGAGGACGTCACCGTCAACTCCATACGCGGCAACAAGGACTTCGACAACGGTGGCAGCGCGGTCAGCGGCGCACCGGGCAACTACACCGACAGCGACTCCTTCGAACCGCGCGACGCGGTCAAGGGTGACGTGGCCCGCATGATCCTCTACATGGCGGTGCGCTACGAGGGAGGTGACGCCTTCCCCGATCTCGAACCCAACGACAAGGTGTCCAACGGCTCCGCACCGAACATCGGCCGCCTCTCGGTACTGAAGGCGTGGAGCCAGGAGGACCCGCCGGACAGCTTCGAGAAGCGGCGCAACGACGTCATATTCAACCAGTACCAGCACAACCGGAACCCGTTCATCGATCACCCGGAATGGGTCGCGTCCATCTGGTAGGCGGGCCGGGCCCGCCCCTTCGCCGCCCCGGCACCGGCCGTGCCGCTCGCGCACCAGGCCGCGGCCTCCTCATGGGAGGCGCTGGACCGAAGGCCGTACACCCGTCCTGCTCTCCGGCACCGGGGAGCAGGACGGGGTGGGCGGAGGGCAGGTCATCGGCGGTAACGGCTCGAACCGGAGTCACCGGACCCGGCCGTCAGCTGCGCTCGGCCTGGGCGATCCGGGGAAACGTCTTGACGCCCGCCGCCTTGCGGCTGTTCGCGTGCTCACTGACGGTCCGGCCGGGCGGGACGTCCGCCAAACCGAGCACGACCGTGTCGAGCACCTTCCCGGACGCGTCGACGAACTCCACCTTGACGGCGTAGAAGGCGGCCTTGTCCGTCCGGTTGGTGACCCGGACGAGGGCGCTGCGGAACTGCTCGGACTTCTCGACCGCCAGCCCCGTCACGGAGACGTCCTGGACCGCGTTGCCCCTCCCCCGGACGCCTTCGAGCTGTTTGACGGCCCGCTGCCGGTTGCGCTCGGCAGCCGCGGAGACCGAGGCGGCGAACTCCTGCTGGGAGCGCTGACTGGCGCTTGTGGAGGGGGTCGGGGAGGGTTCCGGGGACATCGTGCGGGTACTCCTGGCCACGCCCGGCGAAGTGGTGCCGGAGCTTCCGCAGGCGGCAGTACCGGAGATGATCACCGCGGCCAGCGCGGCGGGGGCCAGGCTACGGGCTGCGCGGCCACCGAGGGCGTGCCGCAGGGGGCTGGTCGGAATCACGGACGCTCCGTCTGCTCGTAAGGACATGGGGGAGATGGGGTCAGGCAGGCACAGTGCGAGAGCCCGGGTCGCCGGGCTCTCCCGGACGGTCAGGCCGCGTCCTCGCTGAAGACCTCGCGCAGCCGCGCCTCGCTCTGCGTGTCCAGGTTGCTGTGCAGCAGTTCGGCGCCTCCATGGGGCAGCGCCGCGCTGATCCGGTCGGGCACCTCGTTCATGGTCAGCAGGAAGAGGGCCGAAGTCCCGGGCGTCACCTTCTCCTTGACCTCTGCGATGAAGTCGTCGTCGATGCCGAAATCGGCCAGCTTGCCGCCCAGCGCTCCGGCCGCCGCGCCGATCGCGGCACCCAGCAGCGGCATCAGGAAGATCAGGCCGAAGAGCATCCCCCAGAACGTTCCGCTCAGCGCCCCGGCACCGACGAGGTTGATCAACTGCTTGGTCCTGGGCTTCGGCCGATCCGCGGGCCAACTGACCACGGCCGCGTCGAGGATCTTGATCAGCCCCTCCTTCTGGAGGGACTTGAGTGTCGCCTCCACGCGGTCGGCACCCTCGGCCGACGGAAACTTCCACACGGTGAGTGTGGACATCATGCACCTCCTGGGACCACTAGCAGACAACTCGCTCATATTAGGTTCAAAAGGTATGAATTGACTCGTCGAATGCACCCGCTCCAGTAGGGAGCGGACGAGCGGAGCCAAGCCCCTGGGAGAGAACGATGGATGCGGATGCCCTGACCTCCGGCCTGTTGAAGAAGCTGCGGGCGGCCAAGCCCTATCCAGCCCTGTCCCTGACCATGCCGACGCACCGCCGCGCTCCGGACAACGCCCAGGACGCCGTTCGGCTGCGCAACCTGGTGGCCGAGGCCGGCAACCGGCTCGAAGCGGACCCTGCGGTCACCCGCGAGGCCCGGAGCGCCATCCAGGAACAACTCGACCGGGCGGTCGCGGAGGTGGACCCCCGCCGGGCCCTGGACTCCCTGGTGCTCCTCGTCACCGCCGACGAGCACCACATCTGGCAGCTCCCCCGCACCGCGCCCGATCGGGTGGTGCTCAGCGACAGCTATCTGACCCGGAACCTGGTCGCCGCGAAGGCCCAGGCGCAGCCGTTCTGGGCGCTCACCGTCTCCGCCGAGCACGCCGCCCTGTGGAGCGGCACGGCGGACGTCCTGCACGAGGAGGAGACCGGCGGGTTCCCGCTGACGGCACCGCGGGAGGCGCCCGACCCGCAGCGCGAGGAGCGGATCGGAGACACCCCGAGCACCTTCAGCGACGAGGAGACCCGCACCTTCCTGCGCACCGTCGACGAGAAACTGCGCGCGGCGCTGGCCACCGACCCCCGCCCGCTGTACCTGTTCGGCCTCGCTCCCGCGCTCGCCCTCCTGGACGAGGTCGGGGAGAGCGCCGGGGCGGCCGTGGGCCGCGTCACCAAGGGCGTACCGGCCGACATGACGGCGAGCGGCCTGCTCAAGGAGCTGCGGCCCGCGCTCGACCACCGTCGGCAGCGGTTCTCGGCGGAGATCGACGGCACGCTGGACGAGGCGCGCGGTCGCCGCGCCTTCGCGGGTGGTCTCGACGAGGTGTGGGCCGCGGTACGGGAGGGCCGCGCCGGACTGGTCGCCGTGGAGGAGCACTTCCAGCAGACCGTGCGGGTGAGGGACGAGCACCTCGAACCCGTGAGCGGTGAGGCCGCGGACCTCACGGACAGCTCGGTCCGCGAGGACATCGTGGACGAGCTCGTCGAGACGGCCCTGGACAGCGGCGCCGACGTGGTGTTCCTCGCGGACGGATCGCTGGCGGAGCACGGACACATCGCGACGGCCCTGCGCTACTGAGCGGGCCGCGACCCTGCGCCGCACGCCATGTCCGCCACCGAGACAGGCGTGCGGGCCCCAGGGGCCGCTGGGAGACTGGAGAGGGCCCCGATCGCGTCCCGGCACAAGCCTCCGGGCCCCGGGACAAGTCCTGACGAGAGGAGTGACCGCACCATGCCACGTGGATTTGATGCCAAACGGGAACGACAGTACGAGCACATCAAGGAGAGCGCGCAGGAGCGAGGGGTCAGCGAGGACCGGGCGGAGGAGATCGCGGCCCGTACGGTCAACAAGGAGCGTGCCCGCGCCGGCGAGTCGAGGACCGCGAGCCGTACCTCCGTCGAGGACATGTCGTCCGCACGGCGCGGCGGTCTGCGCTCCCCCAGCGGAGCCGGTGGACCGACTCGCGACCAGCTCTACGAAGAGGCGAAGAGGAAGAACGTCCACGGACGCTCGAACATGACGAAGGCCCAGCTCGCGCGCGCGGTCGGCCGCGGCTGAGCCCACACCGCCAGGATCCGGGGCGGCGTCAGCCGCTCCAGGTCCAGCCGGCCACCTCGGGCAGGTCCGTGCCGTACTCGCGGATCCAGGCGTGGTGACGGGTACGGGCGTCCGCCATCGCCTGGCGTACCGCCACGGCACGGACGTCGAGGCCGGGCACCCGGTCGATGACATCCATGACCAGCCGGTAGCGGTCCAGGTCGTTGCGGACCACCATGTCGAAGGGTGTGGTGGTGGTCCCCTCCTCCTTGTAACCCCGCACATGCAGCTGCTCATGGCCCGCGCGCCGGTAGGCCAGCCGGTGGATGAGCCACGGGTAGCCGTGGTAGGCGAAGATCACCGGAGAGTCACGGGTGAACACCGCGTCGTACTCCGGGTCCGGCATTCCGTGCGGGTGCGCCTCACGGGGCAGCAGCCGTGCCATGTCGACCACGTTGACCACCCGTACCGCCAGTTCCGGCAGGTACCGACGGAGCAGATCGGCCGCCGCCAGTGTCTCCAGCGTGGGTACGTCACCGGCGCAGGCGAGCACCACGTCGGGTTCCCGGCTGCCGTCCTCCGTGCCCGCCCACTCCCACACGCCGGCGCCGCGGGCGCAGTGCGCGCGGGCCTCGTCGAGGGTCAGCCAGTCGAAGCTCGGCTGTTTGCCGGCCACGATCACGTTGACGTAGTCGCGGCTGCGCAGCACGTGGTCGGCGACGGAGAGCAGGGTGTTGGCATCCGGCGGCAGATAGACGCGGACGACTTCGGGGCTCTTGTCGAGGACGTGGTCGACGAATCCGGGGTCCTGATGGGAGAAGCCGTTGTGGTCCTGGCGCCAGACGTGCGAGGTGAGCAGGTAGTTGAGCGAGGCGATGGGGCGGCGCCAAGCCAGCCGGCGGGAGGTCCTGAGCCACTTGATGTGCTGGTTGACCATCGAGTCGACGATATGGGCGAACGCCTCGTAGCAGGAGAAGAGTCCGTGCCGGCCGGTGAGGAGATAGCCCTCCAGCCAGCCCTGGCACAGATGCTCGGAGAGCACTTCCATGACGCGTCCGTCGCGGGAGAGGTGTTCGTCGGTCGGCAGGGTCCGCTCCTGCCACGCCTTGCCGGTGGCCGCGTAGAGGGCGTCGAGCCGGTTCGAGGCGGTTTCGTCGGGGCCCATGACCCGGAAGTCGCGGCGCTCGGCGGTGGCGGCCATGACGGCCTCCAGCAGGCCGCCCAGCACCCGGGTCGGCTCATGCAGCACGGTGCCGGGCTTGGCGACCTCGACCGCGTGGTCCTCCAGCGGGGGAATGGGCAGGTCCCGCAGGAGCAGACCGCCATTGGCATACGGGCTCGCGCCGAGCCGGGCCGCACCCTCGGGCACGCAGTCGAGCACCTGCGGACGGGGACGGCCCGCCGTGTCGAAGAGTTTCTCCGGCCGGTAGGAGCGCATCCACGCCTCCAGCTGCCGCAGATGGCCGGGGCTGTCCCGGACACCGGGCAACGGGACCTGGTGGGCGCGCCAGGTTCCTTCGACCGGCACGCCGTCGACCTCGGCCGGGCCGGTCCAGCCCTTGGGGGTGCGCAGCACGATCACCGGCCAGTGCGGGCGCTCGGTGGTGCCGCCGGTCCGGGCCGCGGCCTGGAGTTCCCGGATGCGGTCGACGGCGCGGTCCATCGCGGCGGCCATCGCCCGGTGGACCGTGAGCGGGTCGTCGCCGCCGACGTACAGGGGGTCGTGCCCGTAGCCGCGCAGCAGGGCGTCGAGTTCCGGCTCCGGGAGACGGGCGAGCACCGTCGGGTTGGCGATCTTGTAGCCGTTGAGGTGGAGGATCGGGAGGACGGCTCCGTCGTGCACCGGGTCGAGGAACTTGTTGGAGTGCCAGGACGCGGCGAGCGGCCCGGTCTCGGCCTCGCCGTCGCCGATGACACAGGTGACGAGCAGGTCCGGGTGGTCGAGGGCGGCACCGTAGGCATGGGTGAGGGCGTAGCCGAGTTCGCCGCCCTCGTGGATGGAGCCCGGGGTCTCCGGCGCCACATGGCTGGGTACCCCGCCGGGGAAGGAGAACTGCTTGAACAGCAGACCCATCCCGTGGGCGTCGCGGCTGACATCGGGGTACGTCTCCGAATAGCTGCCTTCCAGCCAGGAGTTGGCGAGGACCGCGGGTCCGCCGTGTCCGGGACCCCAGACGCACAGTCCGTCGATGCCGCGGATCTTGATGACGCGGTTGAGGTGGGTGTGGACCAGATTGAGTCCGGGCGAGGTGCCCCAGTGGCCGAGCAGGCGGGGTTTGATGTGCTCCCGGGCGAGCGGCCGGCTCAGGAGCGGGTTGGCCATGAGGTAGATCTGTCCGACGGTCAGATAGTTCGCGGCTCGCCAGTACGCGTCGAGCGCGGCGATCTCTTCGTCGGAGGGGCCGGTCGTCGCCGGCGGGTGGGCGGCGTGGCTCATGTACGTCTCCTAGGACGAGGCGCCGACGGACTCGGGGCCGTACCAGACGGTGGTCGCGTTGCAGAATTCGCGGATGCCGTGCCCGGCGAGTTCACGTCCGTAGCCGGAGCGCTTCACGCCGCCGAAGGGCAGCGCGGGATGGGACGCGGTCATGCCGTTGAAGAAGACTCCGCCCGCCTGCAGATCGCGTACGCAGCGGCGGGCCTCGTCGGCGTCGCGGGTCCATACGTTGGAGCTAAGGCCAAAGGGGCTGTCGTTGGCGAGCGCCACGGCTTCGCCGAGTCCTTCGACACGGTACAGCGTGGCGACGGGGCCGAACGTCTCCTCGCGGTGGATGCGCATCGCGGGCGTGATCCCGGTGAGGACGGTGGGGGCGTAGAACCAGCCGCGCTCCAGCTCCGGCCCCAGGCCGTCGGGCCGGCCGCCCCCGCACAGCACCTGCGCACCGTGCCGTACCGCGTCGTCGACCAGTTCCTCCAGGTCGGCGCGCCCCTGCTCGCTGGAGAGCGGGCCGACGTCGGTGGATTCCCGCAGCGGATCGCCGACCGTCAGATCACGCATGCCCACGGTGAACCGCTCGGCGAACTCGTCGTACACCTCCGTGTGCACGATGAACCGCTTGGCGGCGATGCAGGACTGGCCGTTGTTCTGCACCCGGGCGGTCACGGCCGTGCGGGCGGCCCTGGCGACGTCCGCCGACGGCAGGACGAGGTACGGGTCGCTGCCGCCCAGTTCCAGGACGGTGCTCTTCACCTCGTCGCCCGCGATCGCCGCGACCGAGCGGCCGGCCGGCTCACTGCCGGTGAGGGTGGCGGCGGCGACCCTGGGGTCGCGCAGGATCGACTCGACCGCCCCGGATCCCACCAGCAGGGTCTGGAAGCATCCCTCCGGGAACCCCGCCCGGCGGAACAGGAACTCCAGGTACATTGCCGTCTGCGGGACGTTGGACGCGTGCTTGAGCAGCCCGACGTTCCCGGCCATCAGCGCGGGCGCGGCGAACCGCACGACCTGCCAGAGCGGGAAGTTCCACGGCATCACGGCGAGGACGGCGCCCAGTGGGCGGTAGTGGACATAGGCCCGGGAGGCACCGGAGTCCTTCACATCGGCGTCCGAGGGATGTTCGTCCGCGAGGAGTTCCTCGGCGTGGTCCGCGTACCAGCGCATCGCCTTCGCGCACTTGGCGGCCTCCGCGCGGGCCGCCTTGACGGGTTTGCCCATTTCGGTGGTCATGGTGCGCGCGATGTCCTGCTGGTCGTCGTCGAGCAGTCCGGCGGCCAGGTTCAGCAGCCGGGCCCGTTCGTCGAATCCGGTGGTGCGGTACTGCCGGAACGCGGTGTGGGCGGCGTCGAGCTTCTGCTCGATCTCCGCCGCTCCCAGCGCGTCGAACGTTCTGAGGGTCTCGCCGTTCGCGGGGTTGACCGTCGCGATGGGCATGACAGTGGTCTCCTTGCCTCGGTACTTCGACCGTGCCGCGCCCTGCGCCGTGCCGCAACGCGGGCCCTGTCGGGCGGATACCCGACCGGCGCGGACCACGCGTGCGATGCGCACGCCGTCCGCGCCGGGAGGGTGAAGCGTTCAACGGGTACGGAAGCAGGCGGTGCCTCTCCCGGTGGCCCGCTTCAGACGAGAGCGGGCACGGTGCCGGACGCCGCCGTGGTCTCCGGGACTGCGTCCGGGATCGCGACGGGCGGACGGCGGGACTCGCGCACACCGGGCAGCGGCGCCGACGGCACGAGGTCGACGGTGCGCGGCTCCTTCGCGTACCGGGTGAACCAGACCACTTTGCCCTCGGCGGTGCGGCAGGTGCCCCAGCTGTCGCTCAGGGCCATCACGCGGCTGAGACCACCGCCGCCGGTGCTGAGCAGTCGCGGCATCTCTGAGCCGTCGTCGGCGACGGAGACCGTGAGATGCCGCCCGGACCAGCGGAGTTCGACGACGCAGTTGTTGTCGTCACCGACATGCCGGTGGACATTGGTCAGCAGCTCCTCCACGCCCCGGCACACCGGCCGGATGTGAAGTTCGAGACTCCAGTGGCGGAGGTGTGCGGCGATTATTCGCCGCAGTTGCGAAACACGCTCTGCCGAAACCTGGAGTTCGACCAGATAGTGCCGGTCGAGTTGAACGGTCATCGTCGAGGCTCCTCACATCGAGGCCCACTGACTTCGCCTCATTGCACCAACGACCCCCCAAACACGAAGAGTGAGCAGATATCGCTTCTGGGTCACTCCACAGAGTGACCCGGCAGAGCCGGTTGCGCAACACAGGGCAGGACGGTCCGGCCGTTCGGGCGAATCGGTCCAGGTCACAGGAGGTACGGCAACAGTGTGTCCGGGGTGAGCGGAAGGCTGCGCAGCCGGACGCCGGTGGCGTGCCGGACGGCGTTGCCGACGGCCGCCGCGGCACCGACGATGCCGATCTCACCGATGCCCTTGCTGCCCATCGGGTTGAGATGCGGGTCCTCCTCGTCGATCCAGTGCACCTCGATCCGCGGCACGTCGGCACAGACCGGCACGTGGTAGGAGGCCAGATCGCTCTCGGTGAAGTCGCCGAAGACGGGATCCATGGTGCTGCCCTCGGTCAGGGCCATGCCGATTCCCATGGTCATTCCGCCGGTGAACTGGGAGCGCGCGGTCCTGGGGTTGAGGATGCGCCCGGCGGCGAAGACACCCAGCATCCGGCGCACCCGCACTTCTGCGGTGCGGGAGTCGACGGCGACTTCGGCGAAGTGCGCTCCGAACGCGTGGCGTGCGTACGGGGATGCCGTGGACGTCTCCTGCTCGGTGTCCGCGAGGACCGTCAGCCCCTCTGCGGGAAGGGGGCCGGTGCGTTCGCTCAGCTGTCGCAGGAGGGCGGTGGCCGCCTTGTGCACGGACCAGCCCCAGGAGGCCGTGCCCGAGGAGCCTCCGGCCAGTGGGGCGTCGGGCAGTTCACTGCTGCCGATGTCGATCCGGACGTTCTCCACCGGGGTGTCCAGCACGGAGGCCGCGATCTGCGCGAGCACGGTACGGGCGCCGGTGCCGATGTCGGTGGCGTTCACCCGGACGCGGTACGAGCCGTCGGGTGCCGCGTGCGCCGAGGCACTGGAGGCCCCGATGTACACGGGGTAGGTGGCGGAGGCGACCCCTGTGCCGAGCAGCAGCGGCCCCTCCTCGCGGACCGCGGGGCGCGGATCGCGGTCGTACCAGCCGAAGCGCGCGGCCCCCTCCTCCAGGCAGGCCGCCAGGCCCCGGCTGCTGAACGCGCGGCCGGAGTCGGGCTCGTGCACCGGATCGTTGCGCAGGCGCAGTTCGACGGGGTCCATGCCGAGGGCCGCGGCGAGTTCGTCCATGGCGGATTCCAGCGCGTACAGGCCCGGGGCCTCGCCCGGTGCGCGCATCCAGGAGGGACTCGGCACGTCCAGGGCGGCCACCCGGTGGGCGGTGCGGCTGTGGCCCGATCCGTACATGACGCGGGTCGGTACGGCCGCCTGCTCCACGAACTCCTTGAGGGTGGAGGTGTGGGTGATGACCTCGTGGATGACCGAGGTGAGGGTGCCGTCGAGTTCGGCGCCCAGCCGGACGCGCTGCAGGGTGGGGGCACGGTGGCCGACCACGGCGGCCAACTGGCGCCGGGGCAGGGCGACCTTGACGGGGTGTCCGGTGTGGCGCGCGGCCATGGCGGCGAGGACGGTCTGCGGGCGCGGGGTGCCCTTGGAGCCGAAGCCGCCGCCGACGTGCTCGGAGACCACGGTGACCTGCTGCGGCCGGAGTCCGAACGCGGCGGCGAGGCTGTCACGGACCTTGGTGGAGCCCTGACTGGAGTCGTGGACGGTCAGTTGCCCGTCCACGGTCCACCGCGCGGTCGCGGCGTGCGGCTCCATGGGATGGTTGTGCAGGGCGCCGACGGTGTAGGTGGCATCGACCTGCACGGGCGCCGCGACGAAGGCCCGGTCGGCGTCGCCGCGTTCACGGACGGCGGGGTAGTCCCCGTTGACGATCTCCGGTGTGTACAGGCCGGGGTGGTCCTCGGTCAGCACGACATCGTGCTCCACGGGTTCGTAGTCGATGCGCAGCGCCTCGGCCCCGGCGCGGGCGTGTTCGAGCGTGTCCGCCACCACGAGCGCGATGTGCCAGCCCCGGTGCGGGACCCGGTCGTCCTGGAGGAGGGCGAGGATCGGGTCGTCGGGCTGTTTCAGCGTCGGGGCGTTGTCGTGGCTGAGGACGGCGCGCACCCCTGGCAGGGCCAGTGCCGCGTCGGTGTGGATGGCGCTGACGCGACCACGGGCGATCGTGGCGGGGACGGGCCAGCCGTACAGACAGCCCTCAGGGGTGTGCTCGGCGGCGTAGCGGGCGGTGCCCGTGACCTTGTCCCGGCCCTCGCGGCGTGCGACGGGCGTTCCCAGTGGTGGAGGGGCCTGGCTCATGACGGGGTCCTCACGTCTGCGGGTCGTGTCTGCGGTTGCTCAGCTGTCGGCGGCGAGTTCGGCCAGTGCGCCGACCGCCAGATTGCGGGCGAGGCCCACCTTGAAGGCGTTGTCGCGCAGCGGCCGGGCCGCGGCGAGTTCGGCGTCCACGGCCCGTGCGAAGGTCTCGTCGGTGGCCGGTGCGCCCCGCAGTACGTCCTCCGCGGCATGTGCGCGCCAGGGCCGGTGGGCGAGTCCGCCGAAGGCCAGCGCCGCGTGTTCGATCCGGCCGTCGCGGACCCCGAGTACCGCGGCGACGGAGGCGAGGGCGAAGGCGAACGAGGCGCGGTCGCGGGCCTTGCGGTAGAGGGAGCCGGCGCCGTCCGGGCGCGGCGGCAGAACCACCTCGGTGATGAGCTCACCTGCCCGGATCTCGGTGTCCTGCTGGGGGCTGTCGCCCGGCAGCCGGTGGAATTCGGTGGCGGATACGGTGCGTTCGCCGTCCGGTCCGTGCAGCTGGAAGGTGGCGTCGAGGGCGGACAGGGCGACGGCCATGTCGGACGGGTGGGTGGCGACGCAGTGCTCGGAGTGGCCGAGCACGGCGAGATCCCGGTGCGCGCCTTCGCGGGCGGGGCACCCGCTGCCGGGCTCCCGCTTGTTGCACGGTTTGGCGGTGTCCTGGAAGTAGGGGCAGCGGGTGCGCTGCAGCAGGTTGCCGCCGGTCGTGGCGGTGTTGCGGAGCTGCCCGGAGGCGCCCGACAGCAGTGCCTGCGACAGGGCGGGGTAGCGGGTACGTACCGCGGGATGGGCGGCCAGGTCGCTGTTGCGTACGGTGGCGCCGATGCGCAGGCCGCCGTCGTCGGTGTCGGTCACCCGGTCCAGGGGCAGTCGGCTGATGTCGACAAGCAGCGCGGGTGTCTCCACGCCGAGCTTCATCAGGTCGACGAGGTTGGTGCCGCCGCCGAGGAACGCGGTGGCGGGGTGGGCGGAGCCCTCACGGACCGCTTCGGCGGCGGACCGGGCACGGAGATAGGCGAAGGGTTTCACGGCGCCACGTCCTCGATCGCCTCGACGATACGGGGGTAGGCACCGCAGCGGCAGAGGTTGCCGCTCATCCGCTCGCGGATCTCGGGGGCGTCGAGCGGCGCGGGGGCGGAGACGGGGGCGGTGCGTGCGGTGACGTGGGACGGGAAGCCGTCCGCCACCTCGCCGAGCAGGCCGACGGCCGAGCAGATCTGGCCTGGTGTGCAGTAGCCGCACTGCAGGGCGTCGCGGTCCAGGAAGGCTTCCTGGACGGGGTGGAGCCGGTCGCCGTCGGCGAGGCCTTCGACGGTGGTGACGCGGGCGCCGTCGTGGGCGACGGCGAGCAGCAGGCAGCTGTTGGCGCGCCGCCCGTCGACGATGACGGTGCACGCCCCGCACTGTCCGTGGTCGCACCCCTTCTTCGCACCCGTGAGGTCCAGGTGCTCGCGCAGGGCGTCCAGGACCGTGGTGCGGTGATCGAGCGTCAGGGTCCGCTCGGTTCCGTTGATGTGCAGCGTCAGGGTGGAACGGTCGGCAGTCGCTCCCAGCTGTCGCGCACCGTCGTCCCGCCCGTGTGAGGGGTCCACTCACTCGCACCTTTCAGAGGTAGCCTTTTGTCCGTTTTCTACCAGATAGGCTGTCGCTTCCCGCCTCATTGCTCCGTCGCCGGGCCGTGGCCCCTCGGCCTATCGGCTCCGCAGGCGCAGGCGCACTTCCTCCTCCTGGTCCCCGGAGACCGTCCCGACGACCCGTACGTCGAAGGCGTGGGCCAGGCTCCTGCGGAGCCGTTCGCACGCCCAGTAGCCGCCCTGCACATCGACCGATACGGGCGCACCGAGCGAAAGTGGCCCCGAGACCACCCGCTCCTCGGTGACATCGACGGTCGCCACCCATGCGGTGGGACGCCTTTCCGCGAGTTTTCTCGGTACGTCGACCGATGCCCGGTCGGTGGTGAAGGCGGCCCTCAGCGCGTCGAAGACCATCCGCGCGTCGTCCGTGGCGCAGCCGCTGATGACGACCGTGACCTCCTGGCCGTGCAGGGTCTCTTCCGATTGCCTCTCCTTGGTGCTGTTCACCGCGGCTCCTTCCGCTCGGCGTGGTGTGACGGCCCCCGCGACGGGGACCGCAGGTGCGGACCGGGCCCTCGGCGGCGATGTCCGCCGTGTGGGTCCGAAGGCGTGCGCGGGCCGGGCCGGCGAGCGGCGCGGACCCGGCCCCGACGGCGTCAGGTCCGCCGGTCCCGCGCCGGGGCTCGTCCGACCGGCCGGACGCGACGGGCCGCCGGCCCACGGCCCGCTGGGGTGGCCGGCACGGTGGCACGCCCCGCGTTCGGCCGGACACCGCAGGCCGAGTACCGGTGGACCCGCCATCGACCGAGCGGTTGCGACACTCCCATCGCCTCCCTCCGGCGATCCGAGGATCATCTCCAGGCTCACCCCGCGGCCGGCCGACGGCGACACGAGGCCGTCGACCGGCCGCGGGGCCGGGAGCCTGAGCCGGATGGCAGCACCGGTCACTCTCGCGCGACCAAAACACTTTTAAGCTCTATATCCACTTAAAATATGAATTCCTGGCCATTATCGAGTGGTAGCTCTGCCGCGGGGTATCCGGGAGGCATGGACGTATCGAACGGAGACCTCGGTTCACTGGCCCTCGACCTCGCCGACGGGCGGGGCGCGACCGGGGCGGTGATGGGCGTTGTCGGAGTGGCGCTGGTGGCCATGCTGATCGGTGCCGTGTGGCTGGGCAGACGGCGTCGCGCCCAGGAACTGCCTCCGCCCCGGCCCGAGGAGCAGCCGCCGCGGCCGGATCACCGCAGCCACATCGAGCAGCGCGATGTCCACGGCGACGACAGCTTCCCGCCCGACAGAAGCGGCCTGTCCCCCTATGAGCTCGGCGACCACGGAAGCGAGACCATCCGTCGCGACAGCGACGAGCAGCGCGACTGACCTTCCGCAGGGCCGGCCGTCTGCCGCGTGTTGCGGGAGCGACCGCCCGCGGTGAGGCTGGTGAGGACCGTCGGCACACGCGGGCCGCAGAACCGATGAAGGCAGTAGGACCATGACCGGAAGTCATCCTGGAGCGGTGTCGATGCCGGCTCCGCTGACCGGATCCGCAGCGCCCTGCTGGGTCAATCTCATGACCCGCGACCTGGAATCGGCGCAGGCGTTCTACGCCGCCGTGCTGGGCTGGTCCTTCCGGCCCGGCAAGCTCGGGCAGGAGTTCTCCGTAGCCCGCCGCGACGACGTGCCGGTCGCCGGCATCGGGGCGGTGGCGACCGCGTACCAGGTGGCCGTTGCCTGGACCCCCTATTTCGCGGTTGCCGACGCGGACGCGGCCGCCTCGCGCATCCGTGAGCGCAGCGGGACGGTCGCGGTGGGGCCGCTGGCGCTCGGCAAGGGGCGCGGCGCGCTGGCCGCGGACCGTGACGGTGCGGTGTTCGGCATCTGGGAGCGGACCGAGCCCGCGACCTCGCCGCCCGCGCCGGACGGCCATTCGCACGCCTGGCTGCGGCTGCACACCAGGAACGCCTTCGACGCCGCGATCTTCTACGGCGGAGTGCTCGACTGGGCGAGCGGGCGGCCCGGTTCCTGCGAGGTGTCGTACGAGACGGACGAGGTCATCGTCGACTGCGACGGCCGGCAGCTCGCCCGGATCAGCTCCGGCGCGGTGGAGGCCGCACCGGATCCGCTGGTCCGCCCGCACTGGCAGGTCTATTTCCCCGTCACGGACCTGGCGGCCACGGTCGAGGCGGCGCGGCGCAACGGCGGCTGCCTGGTCGAGCAGGGTGCGCTGGGGCAGGGCGGCGAGGCGACCCTGCTGGACCCGGACGGCGGGCTGTTCACAGTCACGGACATCCGGGGCCCCGTCGTGAGCGGGTCCGAGTGAACGGACCGGCCCGTTCGGCGGTCATTTCCGGCGTTGGTGCAAGAAGTGGGATGGGCGAGCGCCCGCGCCGGGAACACCAACCAGCAGGCCAGGAACCACAGCGCCATGCCGCCGACCAGCCACAGGGCGAGGGAGTCGTGCAGGGCCACCCGCAGGATGAGCAGCAGCGCGGAACACATGGTGCAGAACAGCAGGACCAGTCCGAGCAGGGTCAGCAGTGAGGCCCAGGTGACCGTCTGCGGCTTGAGCCGTCGCCCGGAGAGCAGACGGTGGTAGGACACCGGCCCGATCAGGGCGGCGGCGGTGGCGGAACCCAGCATCACGGTGACCACGCAGATGGTCCGGTCGGTGTCCGACAGCTCGGCGAAGCGCGGCTGGAAGACGACCGCGAGCAGGAAGCCGAACAGGATCTGGACGCCGGTCTGGGCGACCCGCAGTTCCTGGAGCAGTTCGGTCCACTGCCGGTCCGCCCGCTCCTCGGGCGTCTCGTGGCGGCCCGGGTCGCGGCGCCCGCCGCCGGGGAAGCGAGCTGTCGAGGTCACCGTATGCCTCCGTCCCGATACGCGGAGTGCCTCGCCTTTCCCCCTCCCCCGCCGTAGACCTCACGGCGGGCACAGCGGGGTCTCGACGACCGGCACGGTCCCGCCTAGGATCTTGAGTACGGCATCGCGCGTCGGTCACCGACCGGGTGAGGCGTGGAGGTGCCCGTGAGATGCCCGTTGGAGGCATTCCACAGTGTCAGTCGAGTTGAATCACACCATCATCCACGCCCGGGACAACCGGGAGTCCGCCGAGTTCCTGGCAGACATACTGGGTCTGGAAGTCGGCGCGGAATGGGGCCCGTTCATACCGGTCGCCACCGCGAACGGGGTCACCCTGGACTTCGCGACCGTTCCCGAGGCGTCAATCGTCATGCAGCACTACGCCTTCCTCGTCTCGGAGCCGGAGTTCGACACGGCGTACGCCCGCATCAAGGAGCTCGGGATCACGTACTACGCGGATCCGCATCAGAAGCATCCGGGCGAGATCAACCACAACGACGGCGGCCGAGGCGTGTACTTCCCCGATCCCGTCGGTCACGGCATGGAGATCATCACGCGTCCGTACGGGGGCTGACCCCGCAGCACGACGTCAGGGAAAAGGGGGTCGGCCGGGATCCGCACGCGGTCCCGGCCGGGCCCCTCCGGCTCGGATCAAGCGATCGGCAGCACCAGTTCGGGCCGGTCCCACATCACGGCCGGAGGGTTGGCCGCGAGGGTGCCGGTGCGCTGGGCACCGACACTCCGGTAGAAGCCCTCGGCGGGGGGATGCGAGACGATGCGGACGCCGGTCAGACCGGTGCGCCGCGCCTCGTCACGCAGGTGTCCTATGAGCAGCCGCCCGATGCCGAGTCCTTGTGCGGCGTCGGCCACGAACATGAGGTCGAGCTCCGGCGGGGCGAGGATCAACGAGTAGAACCCGAGGAGCCGGTCCGTGCCGTCCTCGACGGCCGCGAAGACCCGATGGGTCTCGATGTAGTCGGGTCCCACCCGATATCCGGCGACCATGGCGGCGTAGTGCCCCTCATAGGCGCGGGAGGTCCGGACCAGCCGGGTGAGCCGCTTGGCGTCCCGCGCGGTCGCCCGTCTGATCGTCACGGCCTCGCGGCTCATCCCACCATGCGTAATGCTCGCTGTCATGCAAGGAGTATTACGCATCCGGTTGCGGGACGTCCGCTTCCCGATCCGCGACCCTGGGGCCACTTCCCGATCCGCGGCCCTGGGCTACGACGGGCGGTGCGCCGCGCGCCACTCCTCGACGACTGCGTCGATGTCGAACGGCCGGAGGTTCAGCAGCGGCCCCGGCGGCGGCCGTCTGACGGCCGCCCGGATCTTCTCGTTGACCTCGGTCAGCATGCGGCGCACCTCGGCCTCCGTCCGTGCCCCGGACACCGCTTCGGCCACATCCTCCGCCTCTTTGCGCAGCGCCAGGGTCGGCGGGAGCACGGAGACTCCCTCCCGCTGCATCTTCCGCTTGATCCACCAGGTCTCGTCATAGGGAGCGTCGAGACCGTCGAGCGGCTTGCCGAAACCCGGCAACTGCGAGAATTCGCCGCGCTGCTCGGACTCGCGGATCTGCTTGTCCACCCATGATTCGAAGCTGACGCCCGCAGGCTTGCGTTCGGTCAACGTACACCCCTCTCGGAGATGCGTGATCCGGCACCTTCACCATACCCAGGGCCACGGGAGCACCCGCCGCACTGCGTCCTCCGTTCCACAACGGGCGGCGGCGCGGCATCGCTTCAGGTCCGGGGCGCTCCCCCGCACCGTCTCAGTGCGCGTGCGCTCCGGACTTTCCGGCGCCGCTCTCCTGGGGGCCTGCGGCGCCCTTCTCCGGTGCCGCCACCGGCACGGTGAACGCCGCGGTGCGGACCTTCCCTTCGTGCCGGAAGTCGAGGAAGAGCCGGTACGTACCCGCGCTGGGTGCCGTCGCCGCGAAGGACACCGCGGGGCCGGGACCGCCCTCGTTCGGGTGGACGTGCAGATAGGCCAGGTCCCCCGAGCGCAGGGCGACCAGGTGCCCGTACGCCCCTAGATAGGGCTGCAGATCGGTGACGGGCCGGCCGTTCCGGCTGACGGTCAGCTTCAGTTCACCACCCCGGCCTGCGCGGAGTTCGCCGTCGAGTGCGACGCGGTAGCCGTCCACCTCGGCGGTGGCGCGCGGGGCCGGCAGCGCGGCGGGGCGGTAGGTGCCGGAGACGGCCAAGTCCGCGCCGAGCGTGAGGTTCTCGGCACCTTCGGCGGCGGGGGTGAAGTCGGCGAACGCCCGGTACCCGCCGGCCTTGGGCAGGTCGACCGGTGTCGCCCAGGTTCCGTCGGCCGACCGGACCGGATGAAGGTGCCGGAATTCGGTGAGGTCGCTCGAAGCAAGAATGAAGTGCAGCTCCTTGCCGTGCTCGCGCCGGTAGTCGGTGATGTTGCGGCCGTTGTCGTCCTTGACCGCGAACCGGATCTCGGTCCTGGCCCCGGCTCGTATCGCGGGCGTTTCGAGGGCCAGCGCGTAGCCGCCGTCGGAGATCTGCAGCCCGCCGGCCGCGTGGTCCGAGGTCCCCCTCTCCCCGCCCTCCACCCCCTCGCCGTGCCCGGCGTGCCGCTGCGCGGGGCGGTCCTCCGCCGCCACCAGTGGGTCGAGGCCCCGGCCCACGCCGTACGCGGTCCCGAAGGTCGCGGCGAGCGCGGCGGCGAAGGCGGTGATCCTCAGTGCGTTGTTCATGACGGTGTCCTCCATCGGGTCCATCAGGAGGCAGCGCCCCCGATGAAGCCCAACATACCCCCTGGGGGTATCAAGTCAACCCGGGAGTACACCATCGCTCCCCACTCTCGCGAGGAACCGGCCGAGGACATCGGCCAGGGACCGGAGTCCTGGCGTTCGGCTCAGGCCGACACGACGAGCCCGCCCCGCAGGCGCTCCACCGCGGCCTCTGGAATCCTCAGACCGTCACGCACATACCCGTCGAGGCCGCCCCACCTCTCGTCCATCGCGTCGAGCGCCATGGCGAGATAGCGGGGACGGACCTCGGTGATCGCGGACGCGATCTCCGGATCACCGCCCGCGTCGAGAAAGCCCTGTACGTACGGCGCGTAGGCGACTCGTACGACCGGATTCACGGCGAGGAACTCGGACCGCACCACGTCCCGCGACGCTCCGAGCAGCATCAGGAGCAGCGCGGTGGCCCAGCCGGTACGGTCCTTGCCCGCTGTGCAGTGGAAGAGCACCGGGCGGGCGCGGTCGTCGGCGGCCGTCTCGACGAAGGCCCGGTACGCCGCGGCGGCCCCCGGTGAGAGCACCATCTGCCGGTAGGTCTCGGCGAACATCTCCTCCGCCTTCCCGCTCCCCAGCAACTGCTCCGCCGCCACCGGGTCGGCGAGCAGCGCGCGCAGCCGGGCAGGGGCCACACCCGGGTTGTCCCCGAGCACATCGGCGACGAAGAGCCGGGCGCCGGGAGGCAGCCGGTCGGGTTCCGCCGCACGCTCGTCGGCGGTCCGCAGATCGACGACGGTGCGGATGCCGAGCGCGGCCACCGCCCTGTCCTGCGCTGCGTCCAGCCCGCTGAGCTGACCGGAGCGCAGCACCACGCCCGGCCGGAAGCGATGCCCGGTTCCCAGGGCGATGCCGCCCAGATCGCGCAGATTGATGACGGTGGATGCCGGGACTGCCCTGGCGGTCTGCACGATGAACTTCCCCTTTTCCCGACACGAAGGCGAATTGATTCGATCTGACCCGATCAAACGTCGCACGCGGCCAGGAATTCGACAAAGTAAAACGCCGCACGGGCCCCGATCGGGGACTGCGCAACGGACGGGGAGAACATGAAATCGCCACCACTCCACTCCGCTCCAGGGCAGGAACACCAGGTCAGGAACACGACGCATTCGATGGAGCGCGTTCCCGGACATCCCCCTCGACGAGGACCGGTGGTGTGTGCGCAACAGCTCCGACGGCTGTTGAAATTTCGGCCGCCCGAATCCTCACCACGGTCCGATCGGGGCCGGTCCGCCGGAAACTTCGCGCGGATCCGCACCGCCTTGGAGGCGAGCGTTTCGGCGTACGCCCGCGCGAGGGGACCAGTGGACCGGCTGCCCGGAAGGGCCATGACGACGTGCCCCCGCGCCCCCTGGGCACGAGCGCGTCCTCACCTGACGAAGGGACTGTCAGAGGCATGGCATCGGCCGTTCGGCGCCGCCTGGTACTGAACACCGGCGGACGCACGGCCGATCGACTCACAGAGCGACGACGGTGACCTCGGTCGCCTTGACGCTGGTCCACACGACCGTCCCCTCACGGAGTCCCAGCTCGGTCGCCGCCTCGGGGGTGATCTCGGCGACCAGGTCCGGAACCTCGTCCGACACGATCACGACCCGGAGGCGGCTGCCCACGGCGGTGAGCTCACGAACCGTGCCGGGCCACACGTTGCGGGGGCTTCCGCCGGGCCTGTCGTGGTGCACGGAGACCGCTTCCGGCGCGATGATCGCGAGGGCGGCCGTCCCTTCGGCGAGAGAGTCCGCGACGACCAGCCGGCCGCCGTCGGCGAGGGCGAGGGTGCCGTCGGGGGCGGCGGTGCCGGGCCAGGCGTTGCGGCCGAGCATCCGGGCGACCCAGGGCGAGCGCGGATGCCGGGTCACCTCGGCCGGTGCGGCGTCCTGAAGGGTGCGGCCTTCGTCGAGTACGAGGACCCGGTCGGCCAGGGACACCGCTTCGACGGGGTCGTGGGTGACGATCAGACAGACGCCGCCGAACCCGGCGAGATGGGTGCGCAGGGTGTGCCGGACATGGGCCCGGGTGGTCTGGTCGAGGGCGGCGAGCGGCTCGTCGAGCAGCAGCAGCCAGGGGCGGGCGGCCAGCGCGCGGGCCAGGGCCACGCGCTGGGCCTGGCCGCCCGAGAGCTGGGCGGGCCTGCGGTGCGCGAGATGACCGACGCCCAGCCGGTCCAGCCACTGCCGCGCCTCGCGGCGGGCCTCGGCGCGGGGGACGCCGTGGGCCCGCAGCCCGTACGCCGTGTTCGTCAGTGCGCTCAGATGCGGAAAGAGCGCGCCGTTCTGCGGCACCCAGGCGACCTGACGACGGTGCGGGGGCAACGCGGTGACGTCGGTGTCGCCGAGGTGCAGCCGGGCCCGGGCGCGCGGGGTGAGGCCGAGGAGAGCGCGCAGCAGGGTCGTCTTGCCCGCACCGTTGGGTCCGACGACGGCGATCGTGGTGCCGGGTGCCGCGTCGAGGGTCAGCCGGTTGAAGCCGGTGACCTCGGCGTGCAGCGAGCGGCGTTCCTGCGGGACCGGCGGCGTCATGTGGTTCGGCGGGGCGGCCGGGGTGCGTGCTCCGTCCGTGTCGTCCGCGCTGTCCAGGGCGGGTTCGGCGTCGCGCGAGCGGTCGCGCGGGGTCCCGGTCCAGCGTCCGCGCAGCCCGACGAGTACGGCCATGGCGATGGCGAGCAGCAGGAGCGAGACGGAGGTGGCGGCCTCCGGGGAGTCCTGGAGCAACAGGTAGACCTGGAGGGGCAGCGTCTGGGTGGTACCGGGCAGGTTGCCCGCGAAGGTGATGGTCGCGCCGAACTCGCCGAGTGCCCGCGCCCAGGTGAGTGCGGCCCCGGCGGCGAGGCCGGGGGCGACCATGGGGAGGGTCACGGTGAAGAACACCCGGGCCGGTGAGGCTCCCAGGGAGGCGGCGGTCTCCTCGTACGAGGGACGCAGCCCGGCCAGTGCCCCTTCGAGGCTGATCACGAGGAACGGCATCGCGACGAAAGTCGCCGCGACCACCGCGCCCGAGGTGTGGAACGGCAGCGTGATCCCGAAGGTCTCCTCCAGCCAGGGGCCTAGCAGGCCCCGGCGACCGAAGCCGAGGAGGAGTGCCACGCCTCCGACGGTGGGCGGCAGCACCATCGGCAGGAGGACCAGCGAGCGCACGAGCGCCTTGCCGGGGAAGTCGACCCGGGCCAGCAGCCAGGCCAGGGGCACCCCGAGCAGGAGTGAGAGGCCCAGGGCCCAGAACGAGACGAGCAGGGACAGCCTGAGGGCCTGTATGACACCCGGATTGGTGAGATGGGTTCCCAGGTCCGTCCAGGAGGTACGCGCGAGGATGCCTATCAACGGCATCATCAGGAACGCGACGGCGAGCAGCGCGGGGAGCGCCAGGGCGACAGGGGTACGCGCGCCGGGCACACGGCTGCGGAGGGCTCTCATCGGAGGTTCCCGGGATCGGTCGGTGGGTGCGGGACTGGCTCGACCGCACGAGGGCTGCCCGGTCCCCCCGTCCCGGGCAGCCCTCGTGCGGTGCGTACGGTGCGCCGGCTACGGCTGCTGGAAGCCCGCGGCCTGCAGGATCTTCTGCGCCTCGGGAGAGCTGAGCCACTTCACGAACGCCGTGGCGGCCTCGGAGTTCTTGGACTGCCGCAGCGTGGCCGCCGGGTAGGAGGCCACCGCGTTCTGCGCGTCGGGGATGTCGACGGCGTCGACCTTGTCGGTGGCCGTGGCCGCGTCCGTCTTGTAGACGATGCCCGCATCGGCCTCGCCCAGCTCGACCTTGCTGAGGACGGCGCGGACGTTGGGTTCCTGGGAGACCGGCTTGACGGTGAGCTTCTGGGCGTCGAGGACCTGCTGACTGTAGCGGCCGACCGGCACCTCGGGGGCGGCCAGGACGACCTTCAGCTTGGGGTTGGTCAGGTCCTTCAGGTTCGCGATCTTCTCCGGGTTGCCCTCCCCGGTGGCGATGACGAGACGGTTCTTGGCGATGACGGTGGGGGTGCCGGTGTCGGACTTCAGCCCGTCCATCGTCTTGGTGTCGGCGGTGACGAGGGCATCGGCGGGGGCGCCCTGCTTCACCTGCGCGGCGAGCTCCTGGGACCCGGCGAAGGAGAACGTCACCTTCGCACCCGGGTGCTCCTTCTCGTACGCGGCGCCCGCGGTCTTGAACACATCGGTGAGCGAGGCCGCGGCCAGCACCGTGAGCCGGGCCTCGGGGGCACCGGAGGACGAAGCGGACTTGCCGCCGGAGTCCTTCTTGTTGTCGTCACCGCTGCTGCAGGCGGCGAGCGGGACGAGCAGCGCTGCGGTCACGATCGCGGCGGCGGCGCGGCGTCTGGTGAAGGTGGTCGTCATGTTGCCGAAGGCTCCTTGAGGGTGATGCACGTCGTAGGTGATGCGCGATCAGGTGCGGTCGATGTACACGCTGGTGGACTTCACACGAGCGGTGGCCCGCATGCCGACCTCCAGTCCGAGCTCCTCGACGGCCTCCCGGGTGAGCAGCGACACCAGCCGGTGCGGGCCTGCCTGGATCTCGACCTGGGCCGCGATATCGCCGAGCTTCAGTCCGGTGACGATGCCCGGGAAGGCGTTGCGGGCCGAGGTGTACGAGGCTTCCTCCTCGCCTCCGCCGCCTTGGCCGATCTCGATGGAGAACGCGGCCAGATCGCGGCCGTCGATGAGCCTGCGGCCGCCTTCGTCGCGATGGGTCGCGACCCTTCCGGCGTCCGCCCAGCGGCGGGCCGTGTCGGGGCTGACCCCCAGGAGACGCGCCGCCTGCCCGATTGTGTAGGACTGCATGTGCGACAAGATATTCGGATTGGTCTCGCAGCTGCAATCCATTCTGCTGATATGTGGAGCAAATGCCAGTCTGCTTGGAGGAAGCGCCAAGCCTCGGATCGACGTCGGCTGCGCGACCGTGTGTGAAGGGGCGGGTGCTCTCGGAGAGGGCAAGGTCACAGACGGAGCCCCTGCTGCTCGCCTGAGACCTGACCTAGCATCTGGGCATGACGGTCCAGCCTGCCGACGGGCTTTCGTTGGCCGCCGATTTCCCTCAACCCGCCCATGAGCAGTGGCAGAGCCTCGTCGAAGGCGTGCTGCGCAAGTCGGGCAAGGATGTTGCGGGTTCGGCCGCCGAGGAAGCGCTGTCCACCACAGTGGAGGACGGGCTCATCACCCGTCCTCTGTACACCTCGCGCGACAGCGCTCCCGATGCCGGACATCCGGGCTTCGCCCCCTTCACCCGCGGCGGCACGGCCGAGGGCAACGCGGCGGGCGGCTGGGACGTACGACAGCGACACGCCCTGCCGGATCCCGCGCGTCTCAATGAGGCGGTACTCGCAGATCTGGAGAACGGTGTCACCTCGCTGTGGCTGACCGTGGGCGGTACCGGGGGCGTGCCGGTGTCCGCTCTGGCGAGGGCGCTGGACGGCGTCCACCTCGATCTGGCTCCCGTGGTGCTCGACGCCGGCGGTCACTTCGACGCGGCGGCGACGGAGTTGCTGCGGCTCCACGCCGAGCGCGGCGTCGATGCGCGGGACGCCCGCGGCAACCTCGGCGCCGACCCGCTCGGGCTGGCCGCCCGCAGCGGTGCCGAAGCCGATCTGACGGCCGCCGTCCACTGGGCGCGGCGGTGCGCGCGGGAGTGTCCCGGAATGCGGGCCCTGACCGTCGACGCGCTGCCATACCACGAGGCCGGCGGTTCGGCCGCCGAGGAGCTGGGCGCTTCGCTGGCCACCGGTGTCGCCTATCTGCGGGCACTCACGGAGGCCGGCCTCACGGTCGAAGAGGCCTGTGCGCAGCTGGAGTTCAGGTACGCGGCGACGGCCGATCAGTTCCTGACCGTCGCCAAGCTGCGGGCCGCGCGACGGTTGTGGGCGCGGGTGGCCGAGGTGTGCGGTGCCGCCGCTGCGGGGGCGCAGCTCCAGCACGCGGTGACGTCCTCGGTGATGATGACGCGGCGCGACCCCTGGGTGAACATGCTGCGGACGACGCTGGCATGTCTGGGAGCGGGTGTCGGCGGGGCCGACTCCGTCACGGTGCTGCCCTTCGATCACGCTCTGGGTCTGCCGGACGCGTTCGCCCGGCGCATCGCCCGTAACACATCGGCCATCCTGCTGGAGGAGTCGCATCTGGCCCGGGTGATCGACCCGGCGGGCGGTTCCTGGTACGTGGAACGACTCACGGCCGAACTCGCCGACGCCGCCTGGGCGTTCTTCCAGGAGATCGAGCGGTCGGGCGGCCAGGCGGCCGCCCTGGGTTCGGGGATGATCGGCGAGCGTCTCGCGGCGACCTGGGCGGCGCGGGCCAAGGATCTGGCGCGGCGCAAGGAGCCGGTCACCGGGGTCAGTGAGTTCCCGCAGCTGGCGGAGCGCCCGGTGGAGCGCGAGGCGGCCCCCGTCGAGATGTCCGCCGCGGCATCGGGCGGTCTGCCCAGGGTCCGTCGTGACGAGGCGTTCGAGGCGCTGCGTGCCCGGTCGGACGCACATCTCGCGGCAACCGGGCAGCGACCCAGGGTGTTCCTGGCCGCGCTCGGCCCGGCCGCGGCCCACACCGCGCGGGCGTCGTTCGCCTCGAACCTGTTCCAGGCGGGCGGGATCGAACCGGTCCACGACCCGGTATCCGTCGACGCGACCACGGCGGCCGACGCGTTCCGGGCGAGCGGGGCCGCCGTGGCGTGCCTGTGCTCCAGCGACGCGCTCTACGCCGAGCAGGCCGGGGCGGTCGCCGAGGCACTGCGCTCAGGCGGTGCCCAGCGGGTGTTCCTCGCCGGCCGGCCCGGGGAGTACACCGGTGTCGACGAGTACGTCTTCGCGGGCTCCGACGTGGTGGCCGTGCTCTCTTCCGTCCTCGACCGTATGGGTGTGGCGTAATGCGTATCCCTGACTTCTCCGACATCGAACTCGGACCGGGCGACGCCGCCGAAGTGTCCGAGGACCAGTGGCGCACCGCCGTGAAGGAGTCCTCCGGCCGCTCCGACGACGATCTGCTGTGGGAGACCCCGGAGGGCATCACGGTCAAGCCGCTGTACACCGGGCGCGACCTGGAGGGGCTCGACTTCCTCGGCACGTATCCGGGTATCGCCCCGTATCTACGGGGCCCGTATCCGACGATGTACGTCAACCAGCCCTGGACGATCCGGCAGTACGCCGGGTTCTCCACGGCCGAGGAGTCCAACGCCTTCTACCGCCGCAATCTCGCCGCCGGGCAGAAGGGCCTCTCGGTCGCCTTCGACCTGCCGACGCACCGCGGCTACGACAGCGACCACCCGCGGGTGACCGGCGACGTCGGCATGGCGGGGGTGGCCATCGACTCGATCTACGACATGCGCCAGCTCTTCGACGGCATCCCGCTGGACCGGATGTCGGTGTCGATGACGATGAACGGCGCGGTGCTCCCCGTCCTCGCGCTGTACATCGTGGCCGCCGAGGAGCAGGGCGTCGGGCCCGAGAAGCTGGCCGGGACCATTCAGAACGACATTCTGAAGGAGTTCATGGTCCGTAACACGTACATCTATCCGCCGAAGCCCTCGATGCGGATCATCTCCGACATCTTCGCCTACACCTCGCAGAAGATGCCGCGCTACAACTCGATCTCCATCTCCGGCTATCACATCCAGGAGGCGGGTGCGACCGCCGACCTGGAGCTGGCGTACACCCTCGCGGACGGGGTGGAGTATCTGCGGGCCGGGCGGGACGCCGGGCTGGACGTGGACGCCTTCGCGCCGCGTCTGTCGTTCTTCTGGGCGATCGGCATGAACTTCTTCATGGAGATCGCGAAGTTGCGGGCGGCCCGGCTGCTGTGGGCCAAGCTGGTCAGGGAGTTCGAGCCGAAGAACGCCAAGTCACTCTCCCTGCGCACGCATTCGCAGACGTCGGGATGGTCGCTGACCGCGCAGGACGTGTTCAACAACGTCACCCGGACCTGTGTGGAGGCGATGGCCGCCACCCAGGGGCACACCCAGTCGCTGCACACCAACGCGCTCGACGAGGCACTCGCCCTGCCGACGGACTTCTCGGCCCGGATCGCCCGGAACACCCAGCTGCTGATCCAGCAGGAATCGGGGACCGGCCGGGTGATCGACCCGTGGGGCGGCAGCGCCTACGTGGAGCGGCTGACGTACGACCTGGCACGCCGGGCCTGGCAGCACATCCAGGAGGTCGAGGCGGCGGGCGGCATGGCTCAGGCCATCGACGCGGGCATCCCGAAGCTCCGGGTCGAGGAGGCCGCGGCCCGTACCCAGGCGCGGATCGACTCCGGCCGCCAGCCGGTGATCGGGGTCAACAAGTACCGGGTGGAGACCGACGAGCAGATCGATGTGCTCAAGGTCGACAACTCCTCGGTGCGCACCCAGCAGATCGAGAAACTGCGCCGGCTGCGCGAGGAGCGCGACGAGCAGGCCTGCCGGGCGGCCCTGCGGGCGCTGACGGCCGCTGCCGAGCGGGCCCCCGGCCCCGGCCTCGAAGGCAATCTGCTGGCACTCGCCGTCGACGCGGCACGTGCGATGGCGACCGTGGGCGAGATCTCGGACGCCCTGGAGAAGGTGTACGGGAGGCATGCGGGCCAGATCCGTACGATCTCCGGTGTGTATCGCAACGAGGCAGGTGAGTCTCCTTCCGTGGACCGCACCCGGACGCTGGTGAACCGGTTCGAGGAGGCCGAGGGGCGCCGTCCGCGCATTCTCGTCGCCAAGATGGGGCAGGACGGCCACGACCGCGGCCAGAAGGTCATCTCGACGGCCTTCGCCGACCTGGGCTTCGACGTCGACGTCGGCCCGCTGTTCCAGACGCCGGCCGAGGTGGCACGGCAGGCGGTGGAGGCGGACGTGCACATCGTGGGCGTCTCCTCACTGGCCGCCGGACACCTCACCCTCGTACCGGCGCTCCGCGAGGGACTGGCCGCCGAGGGCCGCGACGACATCATGATCGTGGTGGGCGGGGTGATTCCGCCGCAGGACGTCGAGGCGCTGCACGAGGCCGGCGCGACGGCCGTGTTCCCGCCCGGCACGGTGATTCCGGATGCCGCGCACGACCTGGTGACGCGGCTCGGTGCCGCGCTCGGCCATGAGTTGTGAGCGGCTGATCCGATGCCAGTGAAGATCGACATCGACAGCTATGCGAAGGGGGTCCTCGACGGGAAGCGGGCGTACATCGCCCGCGCCATCACGCTCGTCGAGTCCACCCGCCCCGATCACCGGGCGCTGGCCCAGCGGTTGCTACGTGAATTGCTCCCGCACTCCGGCAACGCCCGGCGCATCGGCATCAGTGGCGTGCCGGGAGTCGGTAAGTCCACGTTCATCGACACCCTCGGCACGATGCTCACCGGGCTCGGGCATCGCGTCGCGGTGCTGGCCGTCGATCCCTCCTCCAGCCGTACCGGCGGCTCCATCCTGGGCGACAAGACCAGGATGGAGCGCCTCGCGGTGGATCCCGCCGCGTTCGTCCGCCCCTCCCCCACCGCCGGAACGCTCGGCGGGGTGGCCAAGGCGACCCGGGAGTCCATCGTGGTGATGGAGGCGGCTGGATACGACGTGGTGCTGGTCGAGACCGTCGGCGTCGGCCAGTCGGAGACGGCGGTGGCCAATATGGTCGACTCGTTCCTCCTGCTGACGCTGGCCCGTACCGGCGATCAGCTCCAGGGCATCAAGAAGGGGGTCCTGGAGCTGGCGGACGCCATCGCGGTCAACAAGGCGGACGGCCCGCACGAGCGCGACGCGCGCGCGGCCGCGCGTGAACTGGCGGGCGCGCTGCGGCTGATGCACCCGGCGGACGCGGCCTGGACGCCCCCGGTGCTCACCTGCAGCGCCCGCGAGTCGACCGGTCTCGACACGCTGTGGGAGCGGCTGGAGCAGCATCGCGGGCTGCTCGAATCGACCGGCCGGCTCGCCGTCAAACGGCGCGACCAGCAGGTCGACTGGACCTGGACGATGGTCCGGGACGAGCTGCTGGAGAGTCTGCGCGGCCACCCGGGGGTGCGTTCCCTCGCTCCGGATCTGGAACAGCGGGTACGGGAAGGCGAGTTGACCGCCACGCTGGCGGCCGAGCAGATCCTGGCCGCGTTCCGTGGCTCGATCCCGGCGGTGGAGGCCGGCGGTCCGGCGGGTTAGCCTCGCGCTTTCATGAGCGTGCTCGTCCATGCCTTGATCAAATAAGCGGAGAGTGCTCCTGACCTGCAACGATGGGACTTGTCTAGGGTCCTGTTGGCTGCACGGAAAGAAGCACTCTCCAGGCGAGCAAGCGTATCGGGTTGTACCCGCGTGTCCGCGTCGAGGGCGGTGGCAGCGGGGCGGTCTCGCAGGCCGGGGCGGTGCTGCTGGTCGAGACGGTCCGCAAGTCCGGTCTGGACACCGCGATATCGGTGGCATTGGCACCGTGGCGCAAGCCGCGGGCAGTACACGACCCAGGCAAGGTTCTGCTGGATGTCGCACTCGGAGTTGCTCTGGGCGGGGACTGCCTCGCCGATGTCGCCATGCTGCGGGCCGAGCCCGACGTGTTCGGCCCGATGGCGTCCGACCCCACGGTCTCACGGCTCATCGACGCCCTCGCCGCAGCCGGACCGAAATCGCTCACCGCGATCCGGTCGGCGCGGGCCGAAGTACGCTCGCGGGTCTGGGAACTGGCCGGGGCGAACAGCCCCGCCGCCGACGGCTCGATGATCGTGGACATCGACGGCGTGCTCGTCCTTGCACACTCCGAGAAGCAGGACGCCACCGCGACCTGGAAGAAGACCTTTGGCCATCATCCGCTCGTCGCGTTCGTCGACCACGGCCAGGCCGGTTCCGGAGAGCCGGTGGCAGCCCTGCTGCGGCCCGGCAACGCAGGCTCCAACACCGCGAGCGATCACATCACCACCACTGGGCTCGCCCTGGCCCAACTCCCCAAACACCTGCGGCGGGGCCGGCAGACACTGATCCGCACGGACTCCGCCGGCGGCACCCACGCCTTCCTCGACTGGCTCTCCCGTCGGGGCGGCCAGCATCACGCCGAAGTCGGTGCTTTGGGTGCCCAATCCCGACATGGAGCGCAGGTCCTTCGTTACCGCCCGGAAGCTGCAACCCAAGTTCGAATTGTCTGTGCCTCCGATCCGTAGGGGTTCGACGGAAGGCGCTGCCGGTCATCGACAAGCATTCGCCCACGGCAGAAACGAAAGAACTTCAAAGGGCTAGAACCTTCGCCGGGATCATGTCAACGCACAACGTCACGGAAAACACTAGGTCAGACGTCTCAGCCACTCCGGCGAGGTGAAAGAGTGTGGCTGATTTGGACTCCCGTGCTACATCAGGCGCTTTCTGGTGTGACCCCTACGCAGGAGGCCAGTCTATCGGATTCCGCTACTCGATCCGCCCCCTGAACTTCTCTCGCCACCCTTGCGTTCGGCGCACTAAATGCCCGATATTGCCAGTTGGCTGGTGATTTCGCTTCCGCGTCCACTAGAGCCAAAAATTGACACGTGGTGAATGTCGTTGCGGCTCCTGGGTGTGCCGTGGTGCGAAATCTGGACCGCCTCGCAAATGCGGTTCGACAGGTACCCGGACCGGTCGACCTTGCATACCCTGGCGACAGCTCCACGTCCTCGGCCAACCTCCGGAACACTCCGCCCTCGGTGTCACCCGTAGGCGGAAACCGCAACGGCGTCCCTGACTCATCTCGTGCACGTTCATCGCAATCAGGGCCGCGCATCGATTCGAAGGAGTGGCGATCGAGAGGTCGAACTCGCCGGTCCACGCTCTGTGGCGTCGATCACACATGGGCGGCTTGCTCGAACTACCCTGGGCATACAGGTCACTTGACGGAGAGCAAAGACATTGAGATCATTCAAAATGATCTCGACCTTCCTTTGATCGGCCGAGACCACTTGTTTTTGTGTACAGCGCCATAAGTTGGGGGGACAGTGGCAAGCAAAACCAACTCGGGCGGGCGCGGCAGCAAGCCGGCAACTCTTGCATTGGTCGCACAGCATTCAGGAGTCTCGCCCCAGACGGTATCCAATGCGCTGAATTCCCCCGATCTCCTTGCGCCGGAGACATTGGCGCGGGTTCGGAAATCCATAGAGAAACTGGACTACCGACCTCATCGAGCAGCACGCTCACTCCGCACCAGAGCCAGCCGGCTCATCGGCTTCGAAATACAGCTGGGGGCCTTTGGTTTCTCCGGACCCGCGATGGAGGACTTTCTCCACGCATTGTCGGAATCTGCCAGCAAAGCTGGGTACGACATCCTCCTTTTCGGGGCACCCACGGACCGAGGGGACGGAACAGAACGCTACGCCGAGCTGTTGCGTGAACGGTCCGTCGACGCCTTCATCCTGACCAACACCCATCGGGGCGACCGTCGCCCAGGCCTACTCCGCAAGCGCGGCATCCCCTTCGTCGCTTTCGGCCGCTGGTCGGCCCGAGGCGCGGAGGACTGGGTGGATGTGGACGGTGCGCACGGGACTGCGGCTGCCGTCGACCATCTGGTTGGCCTCGGTCACCGGAAGATAGCTTTCCTCGGCTGGCCCAAGGGCTCGGGCGTCGGTGACGACCGGGAACAGGGTTGGAGAGGGGCGATGCTCCGGCATCGACTCTCCGTACGTGGCTTGCGAGTCAGCGCACTGGACGACGCTGATGCCGCACGGGAAGCGGTCGAAGGACTCTTCTCGACGGGTGTCACCGCGGTGGTCGCAGCCAGCGACACGTTGGCCTTGGGCTGTTATCAAGCGCTGCGGCTGCTCGGGCTCGTGCCTGGTCGTGATGTCGCCGTCATCGGTTTCGACGATTCCGCCGCATCCAAGTTGCTCTCGCCCGGCCTGAGCAGTGTCCGCCAGCCGTTGCAGGAGGTCGGGCACTCCTGCGTGCGACTCCTGCTGGCCC
This sequence comes from Streptomyces sp. NPDC104309, assembly GCF_055584025.1. Lineage (NCBI taxonomy): Bacteria > Bacillati > Actinomycetota > Actinomycetes > Kitasatosporales > Streptomycetaceae > Streptomyces > Streptomyces sp. NPDC104309. The sequence continues at coordinate 96,175 of NZ_JBVJMV010000031.1, forward strand.
GCGTCGAAGAACCGCAACGGGACCCGGAACAGATCCTCCTGCAGCCGGAGTTGATCGTCCGAGAAAGCGCGACAGGGCCATCGAGCTAAACGAGGACCTGTCAGCGGCTCTAACCTCGCCGTTTCGGTTGGGGCGGAGTCAAGTGGTGGCCGGAAACGCGAAAGTGCCTTCTGAACTGGGACGATGAACCTTGTCGAGGGGTTCTATCGGTCCAAGTGGAAGGCACTTTCTGCGTGAAGGTTATCGGTTCGCGTCCCCGGGTTCATGTCTCCGCTGACGGAACGGGGGTGGTCGGGCATGCCGGAGCACGTCTGCTGGCCGATCTCGCCGATGCAACCGGGTTGACGAGTGCGTACTCCACCGTGCTGGGTCCGCTGCGGCCGCGTGGGACCGGCCATGATCCCGGCCGGGTCGCCGTCGATCTGGCGGTGACGCTCGCCAACGGCGGCGAGACCATCACGGACTTGGCCGTGCTGCGGGACCAGGGCGAGGTGTTTGGACCAGTGGCCTCCACGCCCACCGCGTGGCGACTGCTCGCCGACGCCGACGAGAGGGTGCTGGCCCGGCTGCGATCGGCACGTTCTCGTGCCCGGGAGAC
>NZ_JBVJMV010000032.1:0-93259 GCF_055584025.1 Streptomyces sp. NPDC104309
GGAGCACTCCGCACGGCCGGAGTGAAGAACACCGCGGCCGGCCTCCACCACAACGCCCGCGACCCACTCCGCCCCCTGGCACTCCTCGGCCTCGGTTGATCACGAACCGGACGTCACACGACTACGCCGAAGCCCTGCCCCCGCAGGTGGTCCGGCAATCACACAGTTGCTGACGCTTCATCATGACTGAACACGGTGCCTATGAACAGGACGAACGTTGGTTCCCTGTCCCCCGTGCGGCCGTGGGCTGCGGAGCGGCGGCTGGGAGCCCCTCCCGTGCTGAGCATGCCGGGGTGGAACAGGTAGTCCGATCCGTGCCGGATCGCGGTACGTGCTCCGAAGAGGCGGCTCACTTGTGGTTCGCTACGCCTTCCGCGACGGGGTGAACAAGGTTTCACGGAGCTCGGCTCTCCGCCCCGGGTGTCTGCGGACAAGAGAGTCGGCCATGTACTTTCCCCGGAGAAAGTACATGGCGTGATGGCAGTAGTTGCCCGGCCGAGACGCCGACGGAGATGCCTGGAGCGCATGATGGAACAGCACACCACCACCGACGGATCACACGACGCCACGCTGTCGGCGGACGCCGCGACGAGTGCACTGCGGGACATCGGCGCCGCCCAGGCCCGCGCACGGCTCCAGGCCCGGATCGCGCCTCCCTGGTACGGGCCGGCCAGTGGTGCCGTCCTCGCGATCTACCTCGTTGTGGCACAGAGGCTCATGGAGGCGGACAGGTTCCTCGTTCAGCAATGGGTCGTGTGGCCGCCGGCAGGGCTGGTCGTCTTTGCGCTCAGGCGGGCCTCGAAGCGGAGCAGGGGCGTGATCCAGTCCAGGTCCGCACAGTCCAGGGCGGAGCGCAGGAAACGGATCCTCACGATCCTGGCCCCACCATCCCGCTGCCGGCCTGGTGGTGGGAGCGTGCTGGGCGGCCGGTGGCGGAGCCCACGTCACCGTCGTCGCCATGGCGGTCACGCTGTGGCTCGGCCACTGGGCCGGCTTTGCCCGCCACAACACCGTGATCAGGCACCGACTGCAGGAACTGGTGTGAACGCCGGCCCGTCCCAGCCGCAAGGGCCCGCCCTCGACGAGACGCTGCACACCCCTTTCCGGTTGGCCGTCGCCGCGTTTCTCTCCGCCTGCGCCGAAGCCGAGTTCGCGATGGTTCGTGACCACTGCCAGGTGTCCGACTCGGTCCTGAGCAAGGCCGCATCGGCCCTGGAGGCCGTCGGATACGTCGAGATCCGTAAGGGCTATGTCGGTAAGCGGCCGCGGACCTGGCTCTCCCTCATTCCCCCCGCAGGGCAACTCTCACTGGCCCGGCACGTCACCGCGCTGCAGAACATCGTCTCCGCGGCCCAGGACGCAGGCGCAGGCGCCCGGCCGGCCGGGCTGACGGGTGCCGTCCGCTGATCACGAAGCTCACACCCGTCCCTCGCCCTCCTCGCGGCCACCGGTCCGTAGCCGGACGGGACCCAGCAATCCGCTGACGCGCTGCCCCGGGAAGACGAAGTGGGTCGGGCTCGCCGCGTCCAGGTGGGGTGCCAGCGTCCCGAACACGGTGATGTCGAGGGTGTTGGCCCCGGGTCCGACCAGACCCGTCAGATCGAAGACGTACGGGGAACACACCCGCACCCCGGCCTCCGCGTCACCGACCCGCACCTCCGCCGTCCCCCGGACCCGGCCGAGATCCAGCGACACGGGTCCCTCCGCGGCCCCGGGGGGCACGTTGACCGATCGGCGGTACCGCACACCGCCGCTGTACTCGGCCAGGCCGCGCGTCTCCCAGTCGCCGAGGCGAATCCTCCCGGGGCCGACCTCGCAGCTCACCGGGCCGGCCAGGGCGGCGCCTCCCTCGCGACCGGGGCGCGTCCGGACGCGCAGGGCCGCGGTTCGAGGGCCGGAGGGGGCACCGACCGAGAGGTCGGCCCTGAGGGTCCGCACGCCCCGGGCGTCGGGGGCGGTGATGGCGGCGTCGCACGCGGAGCCGTCCACGAAGACCGTCGCCTCGCCGTACACGCGGACTGTCAGCCCGGTGGCTCCGGGCGGCAGTTCCCACCACAGCCACTCCACCGCTTCGCGGTGCCCCGGTACGGCGAACCGGACCGGCACCACCGTGCCGTCGTCCGCTGCCGGGTCCAGCCACGCGGCGCCCGGCAGCGGATGAGGGCGGCGGCGCAGATGCAGAGCGGCCGGGTCACCCACCGGCTCGCGACGCACCGCGACCGGTACACGTCCCCGCTCGCTCTCGGTCCACCACCGGGCGTCGCTGTGCAGGGTCGCGACCCGGTCGCCGTTCCCGTCGTCGAAGGCCGCGTCCACCTGGACCGCGCGGTCGCCGCCGCCCGACGGATCGACCGTGATGTCGTTGTCACCGACGCGCAGGGCCGCCGCCACGTCATGGCGTCGCACGCGGGGCACCGCGTGTTCGGCGTACGGATCGAACCCGCCCTGTCTGCCCACGACATGTCCGTTGACGCGCAGTACGCAGGGCACCCGCGCGGCGACCTGGACGACGGCCCGGACGGGGAGGGCCGTCAGACGCAGTGCCGTGCCCATCGCTGCGGCAGCGTGAATCCACTCCGGGCGCCGGTAGCGCTCCGGATCGCGTACGAGCGCCACATGTGCCCGCAGATCAAGGTCCTGATCGGGTGTCAGTTCGAGTTCGAGCAGGTGGCGGCCCGACTCCACCCGCAGCGGGCCCATCGCGAGGTGGCCCCTGTCGTCCAGGACTACGGGCGCACCGTCGATCCGGGCCCGCTTCGCCGCCGCGGCACCGACCGCGAGATGTCCGTCGAAGTCCTCGTCGAGGAACAACACCGTGCACAGCAGCGCCACCCGTCCGGCGGCCGTGGGGCCGATGTGCGCGAACTCCTCCGGCACATGCCCCTTGGGCCCCAGAACGGCACGGTGGACGGGGTCCTTGCGCACTCCCAGGGTGTCGGACCATGCGAGGGGCGACGCACCGTCTGGTCCGGCACCGTCGCGGAGCAGCAGCGCGTGCGGGCCGAAGGTCGCGTGGACCGTGTCCCTGGCCTGTTCATCGGCTCGGTCCGGCCTGGCCCAGCCGTCCCGTACGCCGTCCTCCCCGGCCGCTTCCACGCGGTGCCGGAAGGTCCGGCACTCGGTGACGGCCGGGCCGTCGGGCGGGCCGGTGGCGGGTCGGGCGAAGTCGCCCCAGGTGTTGTCGAGGGTCGGCACGAGTGTCATGTCCCAGTCCGCTTCCAAAGGGATCTCGACGGTGGTGACGGCCGCTGCGACGCCGGGCGGCGCGGGTGTCTCGGTCGGGGCCGTCTCCTGGGTACGGTCCGGAAACACCAGCAACGCCGCGGGTCCCCGGTCGAAGGGCACGTCGACTTCGGCGTATCCGGCGTCGTCGTCGACGGGACGCGCCGGCAACGTCCGGGGAGCGCCGCCGAAGGGATCGACCAGGAGGGCCGGGCCCACCGCGTCCGGCATCCGCACCCGCACCCGTGCACGGCGCGCGTAACGGTCGGGGTCGAAGTCGTACCGGGCATCCAGCCAGCCCAGTGCGGCGCCGCGCTCGTCGGGCGCCGCGACGGCCGCCCGGGTGGCCCGCGGGGATCCCGCGGTCAGGAACACCACCGTGGCGCCCTCCACACGACGCGCGAGTGCGGGGACCGGGGCCCGGACCACCGGGTGCGGTCCCGTGAGCGCGGCGGTGAGCGAACCGGCCGGAGCGTCCGTCCCGGCGACGAAGAGGGCCCTGCCGTCCGCGAAGCACGCGCGCAGCTCGGCCGGCACCGTGTCCGGGCCGGGGCCGACGACGTGTTCGGGGAGGGCGCCGACCGCGATCAGCTTTCCACCGGCGCGGACGAATTCGACGAGTCGCCGTGCCGTCTCCTGTTCCAGGACCGTGCACGCGGGCAGCACGACCGTGGTGTACGCCTCGTCCGCGACCCTCAGCCGCACGTCGCCGTCACATGTCGCGACCCGGGCGCGTGCCAGGGACGCGTCGTCGATGACATCGGCGTCGAGGCCGAGCCGGTCCATGAGGCCCGGACGAGTGCGGAACCAGGCCATGTCGCCGACGAGTTCCAGATACGTCGACTGGGCCCGCGACGCCGCTTCCGTGATTCCGTCCGGCGCGGTACCGGCCTGGGCCGTGGTGGTCGGCAGCAGGATCGCGGTGTCGCACAGATGGCGGCCGAGGCTCAGGATCGCGCACAGCCGGGTCACGGCATCGGCGAAGACACGATGGTGGCGCCAGTACGGCTGACGCCAGTCGGTCGCGGGCGGTGCCCACTCCCACCAGCCGCCCTTGGTCGTGTAGTAGACGGCATGCGGGTTGTAGAGGGTCGCTCCGGCGCGCAGCCACGGCAGCAGCCAGTCGAACGTCTCCTCCAGCGTGCCGCCCCAGCCGGTGGAGTGGAAGGCCTCGATCCAGGTGCGGGGGCGGCCGTGGAGATGAGCGAGCGAGGAGTGGATGCGGGCGTCCCCGTGGTGGTCGGAGCCGGGGGCCGAGAACCAGCGGTGGGTGCGGGCGTAGTCGGCGTACAACTCCACGCCGGCGACGGGGTGTCCGGCACGGGCCGGGTCCTGCTGGTCGCAGCCGACGAGCAGGTCGTGCCGGTCGTGCCAGGCAGCCAGCGGCCGGAAGAACGCCTCCTCGGCCAGTTCGGCGCGGGTCACCTGGTAGTCGCGCCGGATCCGGTGGGCGTCCGGATCCGTGCTGTCGTCGTACAGGGCGTCGAGCCGTGCGGTGATGTCGTAACCGCGCAGACGCAGAAAGGCATCGGTGAAGCCGGGGGACCAGGTGGGCAGGGACGGCAGCTCGTCCTGGAACGAGCCGACGACGACGGTACCGAGCCGGTCGCCCAGCCGGCGCTCGAACTCCCCGTGCACCCGGTCCAGCAGCGCCGCACACGCCCGGGTGCCGAGGTAGTCGAAGCCGAGCGGCACATGATGATGGAGCGTCAGACGCCAGCGCCCGGCCCCCGGCGCCCGCACCACCCCGTCGTCCACCGCGACCGGGACCGCCGGGCCGACGGTCCGGCCGGCGGCGTCGACCGGTTCGGCACGGCCCGCCAGCGGGCGTCCGTCCGGGGGACACCGCAACTCTCCGGTCCGCATCGCCGCGGAGTCGACGACGGCACACAGCCGGTCGAGTCGGCGGCCCGCGTGGGCGGGCTCTTCGTCGACCAGCCGCGCCTGGAGGTCGGCGCCGGAGAAGCCGAGCTGGTCGTAGAACCACAGGCTGACGCCGAGTTCGCCGGCGTCGTCGCACACGCCGTCGAGCAGATCCCACCACGCGTCGGACAGGAAAGGCGGGTCGTCTGCGTCGGAGCCGAACAGAGGGCCCGACGGCGCCAGATTGAGGAGCACGAGGTTGTGCACCCCGCCCTCCGCGAACCGTTCCAGCTGGGCCCGCAGCCGTGCGCGGTCGAGCCGTTCCCCGCTCCACCACCAGATGGCGGTGGGCGAGAAGGCGCGCGGGGGTGCCGCGAGGATCGCCGCGATGGTCGGGGGGAGTGCCGGGTGCGCCGGGTGTGTCATGAGATGTCCTCAGCCTTTGAGGCCGCCCGCGAAGCCCTTGATCACATAACGCTGGAGAAGCACGAACACCACCAGGATCGGCAGCGCCGCCAGCACCAGTCCGGCGAAGACGAGTCCGTGGTCGGAGACGTACTGACCGACGAACGCGAACACACCGACGGGCACGGTCTCCTTGCCGGAGCCGCCCAGGTACAGCAGTGGGGTGAAGAAGTCGTTCCAGACGAACACGGCGTTCAGGATGATCACGGTGCCGGTGATCGGGCGCAGCAGGGGAAAGACGATCCGGGTGAACGCCTGCCGGTGATTGCAGCCGTCGATGAGCGCGGCCTGGGCGTAGTCCTGCGGCAGGGCGCGGATGAATCCGGTGTAGAGGAAGACGGTGAAGGGAAGTTGGATGCCCGTGTAGAAGAACACCATGCCCTGGTAGGTGCCCAGCCAGCCCAGGTCGTCGACGAGTTCGTAGAGCGGGATCATGCCTAGCTGAAAGGGCAGCACGATGCCCAGCAGGAAGAGGATGTACACCCCGTAGCCGAGGCCGCGGGCACGGCGCGCGAGGCAGTAGGCCCCCGTGGAACCCAGGACGACGAGGAGCAGCAGGCTCACGACGGTGATGATCGTGCTGTTGAGCAGAGCGGGCCCCAATGACGCGGAGGACCAGGCATGGCCGAAGTTGGCGAGGGTGGGCGGGGAGGGGAGCGAGAGGGGGGAGTCCGAGATCTGCCGGGGGTCCTTCATCGCCAGGGTGATCAGGGCGTACACCGGGAACAGGAACACCACGGCGACCGCGATCATGACCAGTTCGAGGACGTATCGCCCGTACCGCGGTCGGCGACCCCTGCGCTCGGCTTTCCGACCCACGGGTCCTCGGGGCGGTGCGGTGCTCACGCGGTGACCTCCCTCGCGCGCAGATGGTGGAGCTGGACCAGGGAGACCGCGGCGACGAACAGCGCGAGGACGAGGGCGACGGCGGTGCTGTAGCCGAACTTCCCGTACACGAACGCTTCCTTGTACAGCACGGTCGACAGCGTCTCGCTGGAGGTGCCGGGTCCGCCGTTGGTGGCGGCGTAGACCTGGTCGAAGAGCTTCAGACCGCCGATGGTCGACAGCAGGAGGTTGATTGTCAGAGCAGGGGCCAGCAGCGGCCAGGTGACATAACGGAAGCGCTGCCAGGAACCGGCGCCGTCGATTCTCGCGGCCTCGTGGAGCTCGGCGGGGACGCCCTGGAGACCAGCGAGGAAGACCACCATCGAGTAGCCGGCGTACTGCCACACGACCATCGCCGCGACGGACCACAGGGCGAGCGAGGGATCGCCGAGCCAGTCCTGGCGCAGACCGCCGAGTCCGATCGCACCGAGCACGCCGTTGAGACCCGCGCCGTTCTCGGGGTTGTAGACGTACTTCCACAGGATCGCGACCATGACGGGGCTGACGACGGCGGGCGCGAAGAAGATCAGCCGCAGCACGGCCCTGGACCTGATGTTGGTGTGGACACCGAGCGCGAGCAGCAGTCCGACGCCGTTCTGGACGACGACCACGGCGATGGTGAGCAGCAGGGTGTTGCTGACGGACTCCAGGGCCCGGCTGTCGTCCAGCAGGGTGCGGAAGTTGTCCAGCCCGGTGAAGGAGAAGCCGCCGATGCCGGACCAGTCGGTGAAGGCGTACATCACGCCGGCAAGGCTGGGGTACAGGACGACGACGCCGTACACGACGAGTGCCGGAACCATGAAGATCCACGGCGGAGTGGTGTGATCGCGGTGCCGGACGCGGCCGACGGAAGGGGCGGCTGCCTTGCCGGCCGTGCCGGGGGCGGACCTCTCGGAGGTCCTCGTCACGACTTCTTCCCGTAGGCCTCGTCCATCTGTCCCAGCGCGCCGTCGACATCCGTCCTGCCGGCGAGCAGATTCTGTACGGCGGCGAAATGGGCCGGCTGCACCTCGGCGTTGGGCCAGCTCTGGTCCATGAACGGGACGGCCCGGTTGTCGTCGATGACGGGCAGGAAGCCGTCGAGGACGGGGTCGATCCTGGTGGACGCGTCATGCTTGAACGGGATCGCGGCCACCGACTGCGCCCAGCGGTCGACGTTCTTCTGCTTCCCCAGGAATTCGATGAAGGCCTTCGCCCCGGCCGCCTTCTTGGACCGCGCGGAGACACCGAGACCGACGACGATGCCGGCCGGGATCCACAGACGAGCCGCGTCGTCACCGCCGGGGAACGGGAACATGCCGAGATCGTCCGGTGTCCCGGTGGCCTGCCGGAAGTTGGCGAGGACGGCGGAGACCTGGACGGCCATGGCCGCCTTGCCGCTCGCTACCATGGAGGTCTGCTGCTCGTACGTCGTCCCGTTGGGGTTGTCGTTGAAGAAGCCCCGGCGCTGCAACTCCTTGTACTTGCTCATTGCGTCGGCCCACCCGGAGCCGCGGAAATGCGCTTTGCCCGCGGCCATCTCGGCGTCGAAGCCGGGATTCTTCGCGTAGACCGCATTGGGGACCAGCGCGTAGGTGATCAGCTGGGTGACCCACGGAGTCTGTGCGCCGAGCGCGATCGGGATCACGCCCTTGGCCTTCAACCTGGCGCAGACGTCCAGGAGTTCGCCCCAGGTCCCGGGCGGCTGCACCCCCGCCTTGGCGAATGCCTTCTTGTTGTAGATGGCGCCGATGACGCTGCTGCCCGCCGCATACAGATACGTCCTGCCCTGGTACCGGTACGCCGGGTGGAAGTTCGCCGGGACCTCCTTGGTCCACGGCTGGTCGCTGAGGTCGGCGAGGAGCCCGGCCTTGGCCAGCTCGACCATGGACATGGCACTGCCGCTGCCCGGATAGAGCACATGCACATCGGGGGCGTTGCCCCCGGCGAGCTGGGTGCGCACCACCGTCTGTACCTGGTCGGTGGGTGCGAAGGAGGTGGAGAATCCGTCGCCGGGACGGGACTTGCGGTACAACCCGACGAGCTCCTCGATCGGCTTCTGCTGGTCGGCGACGCCGACGATGCGCAGCTTGCCGGAGGCTCCGCTCGAATCGGAGCAGGCCGTCAGCACGGGGGGAAGGGCGGCGAGCGCCACGACCCCGCCGCCGATCCGGAGGAATCCCCGGCGCCCGACCGAGCTCCGGTCCGGTTGGCTGTGAGAACCCGTCGTCATGGTGTGTCCTCCTCGTGCGAACGGCCGAACGATGGTTTCGCCGCCGGTCCTGTTGTGCGTGGGCTCGGGGTGGGCGACGGCCGAAGACGATCCGCGTGAGGTGTCCCGGCCTGGTCGTCAGCCGGCGGACAGACCGCGGTGAAGCGGTATTCGCCCGAGGACACGCGGTAGAGAACGTGGTCGGGGCGGGTCGCGATCAATGTGACGTGCGGGTCGTCGGCTCTCGGGACCGCCCCCGATTCGTGGACCGAGCGGGGGTCCGTGGTCGGCACGTGCACATCGGCGACGGCGCCGGGTGGCACCCGTACGCGCAGGAAGAGCCGGCCGCCGTTCCTCTCCCAGGCCACCTCGACGGCGCCGCGGACCGATGCGTGGCGGGCGCTCGCGTATCGCAGGGCGCCGGGGCGGGGCCGTATCAGCAGATGACGGTATCCGGTGGAGTCCGGTACCTGGTTGAGGCCGGCGACACCGCGGTAGAGCCATTCGCCGATCGAGCCGAGCGCGTAGTGGTTGAAGGAGTTCATCGACGGGGCGCGGAACCCCGCCTCGGGTGTCCACCCGTCCCAGCGTTCCCAGATCGTGGTGGCGCCGTGCCGCAGCGGGAACCGCCACGAGGGGACTTCGTCGCGGCGCAGGAGCGCATGGGCGAGATCGGCCCGGCCGTGCGCGTCAAGGACGGGCGCGGCGAGCGCGACCCCGAGAAAGCCGGTCAGCAGTGCGGGCCCGGCCGACTCGATGAGTTCGGAGAGTCGGCGCGCGGCGGCGCCGACCAGCTCCGCGGGCAGCAACTCGAAGCCCAGCGCGACGAGACAGCCGGTCTGGGTGTCCCCTGCGATACGCACGGCGGGAGGCCCGTCGGCGCCCTGGTCGACGGTGACGAAATGCTCGGTGAACGCGCGGCGGATGTCGTCGGCCAGCCGGTGGTAGCGCTCCCTGGCCTTGTTCCGCCCCAGGACATCGGCCGCCCGCGCCGTGAGGCGGGCACTGTGCGCGAAGTAGGCCGTGGCGACGACGTCGCGCGGAGTGGGGGTGCCGGGGGCGAGCCAGTCGGAGAAGTGCGGACCCACCCGCCTGCGCCAGACCAGATCCGGGTTGTGGCGGTGGATCAGATCGACCCAGGCGCACATGCCGGCCAGCGCCCGTTCGAGGAACCGCGGGTCGTCGTAGATGCGGTAGAGGTGCCACGGGATGATCACACCCGCGTCGCCCCAGCCGGGCGCTCCTTCGTCGGCGACCCCCACGAGGCGCGGGGCGACATTGGTGAAGCCGCCGTCGGGTGTGCGGGCGTCATCGACATCGCGCAGCCACTTCGTGAAGAACGCGGCGACGTCGGCGTTGAGCGCGGCCGTGGGCAGGAACACCTGCGCGTCGGCCAGCCAGCCGAGCCGCTCGTCGCGTTGCGGACAGTCCGTGGGCACACTGACGAAGTTCGAGCGCTGCCCCCACGCCGCACAGTCGTGGAGCCGTCGGAGCTCGGTGTCCGAGCAGTCGAACTCCCCCGCCCACGGGGTGTCGCTGTGCAGTGCCACGGCGACGACATCGGACTCGGTCAGCGCGGGAACCCCACTGATCTCGACATAGCGGAAGCCGTGATACGTGAAGCGCGGTTCGAACACGATGTCGCGGCGTCCGTCCCCGACGAGCACATCGGTCGCGGCGGCGGTGCGCAGATTGGCCGTGTACAGACTGTGCGAGGCGTCCAGCACCTCGGCGTGCCGGATCACCACCCGGGCCCCGGCGGCGAGTTCATCGATCCGCAGCCGCACCCGTCCGGCGAGGTTCTGACCGAAGTCGACGACATGGGTGTCCGGTGACGTACGGGTGACCGAGCACGGGCGCAACTCGGCCATCGCCCGCACGGGTTCGTCCACGGACGCCACGAGCAACCGGTGATCGGCGTCCGTGACCAGGGCCGGGGACCAGCCGGAGTCGTCGAAGCCGGGCAGCTCCCAGCCGTCGGCCGCGTGCCGCAGGTCATGGCACTCGCCCATCAGCAGATCCGCGTGACGGATGACCCCCGTGCCGGTGCGCCAGCTGTCGTCGGTGACGATCGCGGTAGCGCGGCCGTCCGGACCGGTGAGGTGGAGCTCGGCCAGGAGCTGCGGCTTCGAACCGTAGTGGGCCCCGGCCCGGCGCGGTTCGAAGCCCACGAATCCGCTCCACCAGCCGTCGGCGAGGGTCGCGGCGAGAACGTTCTCCCCCTCACGCAGCAACTCGCCCACGTCATACGTCTGGTACTGGACGCGCTGACGGTAGTCGGTCCAGCCGGGCGCGAGTTCGGCGTCACCGACCCGGACCCCGTTGAGCCGGATCTCGTACAGGCCGCGCGCACTGACATGGAGCCGGGCGTGCGTGCCCGGCGAGCCGGTGAAGGCGCGCCGCAGAACGGGGCACGGGGAGAGCCCGTGGTCGTCGAGGGCGAACTCGCCCTCGGTGGGGGCGTCCATGACGTCGACCGGACGCGGGTCGTGAGTGATCCACGACGCCCGCCATGCCCCCGCGTCGGTGCAGGCCGTCTCGAACCAGGACGTCGCCTCGGCGGGCGCGGAGGTTCCGCCCGGCCAGACGGAGACCCGCCAGTGATAGCGCGTGCGGCCCCGGAGCGCGGGTCCGGCGTACTGGACGGCGATCGCGCCGGGATCGGTCACCCGTCCCGTGTCCCAGAGGAGTTGACCGCCCTCGTCCAGTTCCTCGGGGCGTTCGGCGACACGGACCCGATGGGCCACGGGGTCGTCCCCGCGGCGCTCGGAGGCCAGCCGCCAGGAGAGCCGGGGCGCGGGTTCGTCGATCCCGAGCGGGGTGGTCCGGTGCTCGCACCGCAGGCCGAACGGCCGCAGCGCCCGGTCTCCGGCGGGGCCGGGGGCGGACACGTCCGCTGCGGAGGAACCGGACACGAGCACGTCCTTCCGTCGCACCGATTTTCCTCATGTGAAATCTAACGTTAATTCTGTGGCGTGGAGACTATGAGCCCCCCTGAGGGGTGTCAAGGGTGTTGCCGATCCCTCCCTCGGCCGCTTCGGACAAGGGGCGATGTATCCCCAACTAACCAGCTGTGAAAGGCATTGTGACCACCCGCGTGTGGTCTTGTGGCGCGTGATTCCCTGTGATATCCAGCCTGTGATTACCACAAGTGCGGACGTGAAATCGCGCGTCGATCCCACCTCGTGCCGGACGGGATCCCGCCCGGCGAAGGGACGAGTCTCATGTCGATGAACAGTGGGGCAGGCGGCGCCGGAGGGTTCGGAAGACGGGCGATGCTCGGTGGAACGGTCGGGATGGCACTCGCCGCGGCCGGCCTGTCGGCAGGCAGCGCCTGGGGCGACGCGGCGTTCCACGAGGACCCGTTCACCCTGGGAGTCGCCTCCGGCGATCCCTGGCCCGACGGATTCGTGCTGTGGACCCGCCTCGCGCCCCAGCCCCTGGCCCCCGACGGCGCCGGAGGCATGCCGCCGTACTCCGTCGACGTCCAGTGGGAGGTCGCCCGCGACGAACGCTTCCGGTCCGTGGTACGCCGGGGCCGCACCCGCGCGGTGCCCGAGCTCGCCCACTCCGTCCACGTCGAGGTCTCCGGACTCCAGCCGGGCCGGCACTACTACTACCGCTTCCGCGCCGGCGGCGTGCACAGCCCCGTCGGCCGCACTCGCACCGCACCCCCGCCGCACAGCCGTCCCAAGGAGCTCGACTTCGCCTTCGTCTCCTGCCAGGCGTGGTTCGAAGGCTTCTACACGGCCTACCGGCACCTCGCCGAGGAGGACGTCGACCTGGTCCTGCACCTGGGCGACTACATCTACGAGAACGCCATCGACGCCATGGGCGGTGTACGCAACGTCCCCGTCGCCGCCGAGCTGCGCCTCGAACCGATGGACCTCGTCCAGTACCGCAACCGTCACGCCCTGCACCGCTTCGACCCCGACCTCATCGCCGCCCACCGGGTCCACCCGTTCGCCGTCGTCTGGGACGACCACGAGGTCGAGGACAACTGGGCACGCGACAAGTCCAAGGCCGACAACGAACCCGACCAGGACCCGGCGGTCTTCCGGCAACGCGCCGCGGCGGCCTTCCAGGCGTACTACGAACACCTGCCGCTGCGACTGCCGAACAAACCGAACGGCTTCGAGGCCCGGATGTACCGCCGTCTGCGCTACGGCCGCATGGCCACGTTCCACATCCTCGACACGAGGCTGTTCCGCGACGACCAGCCCTGCGGCGACGGAACGAAGAGCGGCTGCGACGAACGGCTCGAACCCGGCCGCACCATCCTCGGCCCCGAGCAGGAGCGGTGGCTCTACAACGGCCTCGGACGTTCCGACACCACATGGAACATGATCTCCCAGCAGATTCCGGTGGCCCAGGTCGATACCGACCCCGGCCCCGGCCAGGCCTTCGTGATGGACTTCTGGGACGGCTACGTGGACGCGCGCCGACGGCTGTTCAAGGAGATCACCGACCGCGGCGTGAGCAATCCCGTCGTACTCACCGGTGACATGCACCGCCACCTCGCCGCCGATCTCAAACAGGACTTCGACGACCCCGGATCGCCCACGCTCGGCGTCGAGTTCGTCGGCTCCTCCATCTCCACCACGAAGGACGGGATGGACCTGGACCCCTCCGGCGCCAGGCTGCTCGCGGCCAATGAGCACATCAAGTTCACCAACTTCCAGCGCGGCTACGTGCGCTGCTCGCTGACCCGGGAGCGCTGCCGTGCCGACTTCCGGGTGCTTCCGTACGTCACCACCCCCGGAGCCCCCGTCTCGACCCGTACCTCGCTCGTGACCGAGGCGGGCCGGCCCGGGATCCAGCCCGCCTGAGGCACACCGGTCGCCCCCTGCCGGGGGAGCGGCAGAGGGCGGACCGTGCCGGGCCCGTCCCCGGCCCGGCACCCGGGCTCCGTCGCCGTCCGTCCGGACGGCGACGGAGGATCCGGTCAGGGGGCGGTGCCCCAGGTGAGGGTGCCGGCCGTGTAGACGGCGACCTTCGAGGCGTCGGCGTAGCTGGTGTTGGTGCCGTGGCTGTAGTCGTCGGTCTCGTCGAAGTTCGACCAGTCGCTCTTGTTGAGCCGCAGCTGGATCTCCCCGGTCGAGGCGCCCGCGGCCAGACTGCCGCTGCTGAAGCCGACCTCCAGGTAATGGCTGGCCCCCGGGGCCGCGCTGCCCGAGGAGGACACGCCGTGGGTCACATTGCCGCAGCCGAGTACCGCGTAGTCGCACGCGGTGCCGAAGGTGCTCGCACCGGCCTCGGGCGTGAACCAGTACCGCACCTTCACCGTCGACAGATCCACCGCGTTCGTTCCGGTGTTGACCAGCTGCAGACCCATCCGGATCTGGTTGTCGGTGGCTGAGGAGTCGTTGTTCTTGTACTGGACCTTGAGCGTGCCGCCGCCGGTGCCGCCGCCCTGGTCGGTCGTGGCCGAGACCGCCGCGGAGGCCGCCGAGACATTACCGGCCGCGTCCCGGGCCCTGACCGTGTAGCTGTACGCGGTCGAGGCCGTCAGACCCGTGTCCGTGTAGGAGGTCGACGCGGAGGAGCCCACCCGGACTCCCGCGCGGTACACGTCGTACGCGGTCACACCGACGTTGTCGGTCGACGCCGTCCAGGACAGCGAGACACTGCCACTCGTCCTGCCCGTCACCTTCAGCCCCGTGGGCGCGGTCGGCGCCTGGGTGTCGCCACCGCCGCCGCCGTTCAGCGGCGGGTAGGCGTTGCGCACCAGCTCCTGGAACTGCGTGGAGAACCAGTGCCCCGCGAGCGGGGAGTTCGGCAGGGCACCGGACAGGTTGTTGCCGTTGCGGCCGTTGCCGGTGTACGTGGGGTCGCACATCCGGTCGAAGCCCTTGCCCTCGTCGTTGTCGATGGGCCGGCTGTTGCCGTCCGACTCGCCAGGCGGCTTCGCCCAGACGTAGGCGTCGATACCGGGTTCGGGGGCGCTGGTCGGCCGCTCGCCGACGCCGGCGCCGCTCTGGTTGCACCAGTTGCCCGCGTGGATGCGCCGGTCGACGCGGCCTCCGTTGACATAGTCGTCCACGCTGGTCAGCGGACCCGCACCGGTGGGCCGGGCGGAACCGCCCCAGCCGTTGCGGGCGGTGTCGATCAGCATGCCGATGTCGGAGGCGAATCCCTGGCTCACCAGCTCCGTGCGCAGCGCCTGCGCGAAGGAGAGCTCATCGGTGTAGTAGTTCCAGTCCACCCATGTGGACTGGCGCACCGTGGTGCCGTTCACCGTGTCGGTGACCTTGAAGTATGGCTCCTTCAGGGCCGAGTAGTTGGCCGTGTTCACGATGAAGCCCTGGACATCGGCGACCGTGGCGCCCTCCGATGTCGCGGCCTTCTTGAACTCCTGGGCCGCCGGGACGAAATTGGAGTCCCAGCCCAGCCAGCCGTGGTGGGCGGCGTCGATGTAGTTGTAGACGTTCGGAATGGCGCCGAGGGTGTGCAGGGCGTAGCCGACGCCCTTCTCGTAGTTGCCGTTCGCCTTCATCGTCGCGCACGCGTCGGTCGACCCGGCCGTGCCGCCCGCGTTGGTGACCAGGTTGGGCAGCGAGTCCGGCTCGATGACGGTGACGATGCGCAGACTCGCGTAGGCCGGGTCGGCGAGGATGGCGGCGATGGGGTCGATGTACTCGGTCTTGTACCGGCCGAGCTCGGTGGGGCCGAGCTCACCGTTGGACGCCAGCGCGGCGCAGTCCCGCCCCGGCAGGTCGTAGATGACCACCTGGAAGAGGTTCGCGCCCTGGTCCAGGGCCGTGTCGAGGTGCTCGCGCAGGCTCATCGCGTCGCCCGCGCCCTCGATGGCCGCGATGCGGTCCATCCAGACGAAGGAGGGCTTATCGGCGATCACACTGCCGCCCGGTTCGGCCGCCGCTTTGGCGGACCAGTCGGGGTTCACGTACGCGGTGGCGCCCACGTACGGGTTGTCGACGCGGGCTGCGGCCGACGCCGGCGAGGGTATGGCCACCGCCAGCGCCGCGCCCATCGCCAGGGCGGAGAGCGCGGCCAGTTTTCGGCGTACTCCGTGCAGGGTGGTGCCTCTGTTTCTCATTGCGGCTCCGTGCTCCTCTCGTACGCCCGCGGAGGTGCCCCGCAGACGGGTTCGTGGGGGTGTTGTCCGGGGTGGCGGTCCTGTGAGGGCGTGATGCCCGCCGCCAGGTCCACGGCGACGTGGACGGTGAGCCCCGGTGCGCCGGCCCGGGGCCGGCCGCTCATGGCTCGACGCCCCGGGGGAGGGCGCCACCGAGGTACGCCACGACCTTCGATGCGTCGGCGTCGGCGGTGTTGGTGAAGTGGCTGTAGTCGTCGGTCTCGTAAGCCGGACCAGTCGGTCTTGTTCAGGCGCAGCTGGAACTCGCCCGTCGAGGCACCCCGCTGTCGCGCCGCGGGCCGCGGGAGCGGCCGGCGCGGCGACGGCGGCGCCAGGGGACAGGCCCATGGCGAGCAGACCACCTCCCAGGGCGCTGCTGAACGTTCTACGGGATATCGGCACAAATCCTCCAGTGGCGGGTGTCGTGGGGGGAGGGGTGGGGCGGAGGAGGGTGCGGCGCGGTGATGCGGAGCGGAGTCGGGCGGCGAGCGGGGCCCGATGCCGCGGAAGGTTTCACCGTCGAGGTGTGCGACGGCCGTTGCGTGCAAGTCTTGATTGTGGGAGCGCTCCCAAGGTGACGTGGTGATGCGAACCTGTCAAGAGTTGCATCGCAACTGCTTCACGGGTTCGTCGACGTGAAGACCCGGCGCGGGACCGGCCCCAGGCGCACAACCGCAGGTGGGGAAGGTACACCGGGGCCCGGTCGCCGCGTTGCGCCCGGCGCGCGTCACCGGACGACGAGTGAACCCTTCATATACGGGTGAATGGTGCAGATGTACGGGTACGTGCCGGCCTTGGCCGGGGCGGTGAAGGTGACCGTCCTCCCCGGCGCGACATCGCCGGTGTCGAACGCGGCGCTGCCGGTGGCGGTCACGGTGTGGGTCGCGGCGTCCTCGTTGACCACGGTGATCAGCGTCCCCGGGGCGACCGTCAGCCGGGCCGGCTCGAAGGCGAAGTCCTTGATCGTGATCAGCACCTTGCCGACCGGGGACGCCGAGCCGGACGGAACGGCCGAGGGGGCGGCGGACGGTGCGGCACTGGCGGGCGACGAGCTGCCGCCACCACTGTTCGAACACCCGGTGAGGGCGGTCGCGCAGAGGATCGCGGCGGCCACGGCGACACGGGCCCGGCCGGGCGTGAGTGGAGTGTGCACGGTGTCAGTACCCGCCGCCGGTGGGCCGGGCGGAGCCGGGCTTGGAGGAACCGGACTCGGCCCCGCCCGTGATCCTGTTGCCGGACGGGTCGAGCACGTACCACTTTGCGCCGGAGTCGTTGACCCCCTGGCCCTTGGTGTCACCGGCCACTCTGTCATCCGCGAAGTAGTACAAAGGATGCCCGTTGTACGTGACTTGCCTGCTGCCGTCGTCACGTTTCGTCGTTCCCAGCAGACCCGCCTTCAGGCCCTTGCCGGCGACCGGCTCGCCGCTGACGATCAGGGGCGGCCACTCCTTGGCGCAGCCGCCCGAGCAGTTCGACCGGGACGTGGTGTCGGCCGCCCACAGGTAGAGGGTCCGGCCCTTTCCGTCGACCAGGATGGTCCCGAGCGGGGTGGACGCGGTGGCCACGGTTCCCGAGGCGGAGACCGATTTCGACGGGGAGGCGGAGGGGCTTCCCGTTGCCGCCGGGGTGCTCGCGGCGGCGGTTTCCGACGCCGACGGCTTCGTACCGCTGCTGTTCGAACAACCGCCGACGACGGCGGCGAACAGGCCCATCACGATCACGGCGACGGCCGGCCTGACATGGTTCCCCAACACAAGAGCTCCTCGGATCCGGCCGCCGTTCCGGCGGCATCTCGGCCGAACGTTAGGGGCCGCGCGGCAGGAGAAACGGCAGGCGCTCGGGGGGACCCGCCGGTCGAATCCGTCCGGGTGCAGCTCTCCTTCCCGGCGGTACTCCAGCCGGACCCGCCGACGGCCCCGGACCGTGGGACCGGCGGCGCGGCTCCTTGCCCGGCGTGGACTTCCGGGATCACCTTGCGGGGTTCCCGAAGGCGGGTTCTTTGGGGCGGCTGACACGCAACCGGCCCGAGTCCGGACCACCCGGACCCCCGAGCCGGGACGTCCCGGACCCCCCGAGCCACAGGAGTTCTCCGATGCGCCTGCGCGCGAGCCTCGCCGCCGCTGCCCTGCTCACCCTCACCACCGCGGTGCCCGCCACGGCTGCCAGGTCCGAGGAACCCGTGCCGGACCGCGGCCTCTTCCTCACGGTCTCGGGCGGCGAGAACACCTGGATCCGTGGTGTCCCGCTGGCCTGCCCGCCCGCCCCGGACGCGCGCCATCCGCAGGCGGCAACCGCCTGCGCGGCGCTCGTAGCGGCGGCCGGTGACCTGGACCGTCTGCCCGGCGACCCGCACCTGTGCACCAAGGAGTACGACCCGGTGACGGTCACGGCCACCGGCACATGGGACGGGCGTCCGGTCACCTGGCGGAAGACGTTCCCCAATGCCTGTGAGGCGGACACGCTCACCGGGCCGGTCTTCCGCTTCTGACTCCGGTCGTCCCGAGCCGGGTGGGAGCCCCGGCTCAGGAATCGCGCGTCGCGGCCATTCCGACGGTGATCAGACCGAGCATCACCCAGCCGAACCAGAGCCAGCCGCTGCTGCCCAGCGCCACCGTGTAACAGGTGACCGCGATCAGGGCCACCACGGTGATCATTCCCATGGTCTTCGTGGATCCGGACATGCCCGCACCCTCCTCATCGGCCACGCGGCCGTGGAGGCCATCGTCACCCAGGAGGCATGCCCGCCGCTACTGCCCGCGCGCCTGCAGCGAGGCGAGATAGGCGTTGTACGCCTGCAGCTCCTGGTCCCCGTCCCGGTCGGCAGCCCGGTCGGAGCGCTTGGCCACGCGCTGCTCGGAGCGGTACCACTGGAAGACCAGCGCGATCAGTACCAGCACCGACGGGATCTCGCTGAAGGCCCAGGCGATGCCGCCCGCCCAGTTCTGATCGCTCAGCGCGTCCACGCCGAGCGAGGCCGGCGGATGCTTGTACGTCTCCACCATCGGGGTCGACGCCATCATCAGCGCGATGCCGAAGAAGGCGTGGAACGGCATCCCGGCGAACAGCTCCAGCATCCGCATGACATAGCCGGGCCGGTGCGGCCCCGGGTCGACGCCCATGATCGGCCAGAAGAACACCAGGCCGACCGCGAGGAAGTGCACCATCATCGCGATGTGCCCGGTCTTCGAACCCATCAGGAAGTCGAAGAGCGGGGTGAAGTACAGCGCGTACAGGCTGGCGATGAACATCGGGATCGTGAAGACCGGATGCGTGATGATCTTCATGTAGCGGCTGTGCAGCAGCATGAGCAGTAGCTCGCGCGGGCCGGTCCGGCCACGCCCCGCGACCGGGAGCGCGCGCAGCGCCAGCGTCACCGGAGCGCCCAGCAGCAGCAGGATCGGTGACAGCATGCTGATCACCATGTGCTGCACCATGTGCACGCTGAACATGACCATGCCGTAGTCATTGAGCTTGGTGCACATCACCAGGGCGATGCTCAGCACCCCGACGACGAAGAAGACGGTCCGGCCGACCGGCCAGCTGTCCCCGCGCCCGCGCAGTCGCAGCACGGCGTAGCCGTACAGGCCGATGGCGAGGACGCAGCCGATGAGGAAGAACGGGTCCGCGGAGAACTGGAGCCCACGTCCCAGCGTGAACGGCGGCAGATCCATGTTCATGCCGTGCCCGCTGTGATCCATCTGTTCACTCCCGCTGGGGACATCCCCGTTTCGTGCCGGTTGTCCCGACCAGACTAGAACCGCCCCCGGCCGCAGCTGCGACCGGGGGCGGTTCGTCGGACAGGGGTGTCGCTCAGAGCACGCACTCCGCCTCGGCGTACCGCTCGGCCGGAACGGTCTTCAGGGTCTCCACGGCCTCGCCCAGCGGCACCATCACGATGTCCGTCCCGCGCAGCGCCGTCATCATGCCGAACTCGCCGCGGTGCGCGGCCTCCACCGCGTGCCAGCCGAAGCGGGTGGCGAGCACGCGGTCGTACGCGGTCGGGGTGCCGCCGCGCTGCACATGGCCGAGAATCACCGGGCGGGCCTCCTTGCCGAGGCGCTGCTCCAGTTCGGTGGAGAGCTGCGTCGCCACGCCGGCGAACCGCTCGTGGCCGTAGATGTCCTTGGTGCCCTGCTCGAACTGCATGGAGCCCTCGCGCGGCTTCGCGCCCTCGGCGACGACGACGATCGCGAACTTCTTGCCGGCCGAGAAGCGCCTGCCGACCACCTCGGTCAGTTCGTCGATGTCGAAGGGGCGTTCCGGTACGACGATGGCGTGCGCACCGGCGGCCATGCCGGAGTGCAGAGCGATCCAGCCGGTGTGGCGGCCCATGACCTCGACGATCAGCACCCGCTGGTGAGATTCGGCGGTCGTCTTGAGCCGGTCGAGTGCCTCGGTGGCGACACCGACAGCGGTGTCGAAGCCGAAGGTCACATCGGTGGAGGCGATGTCGTTGTCGATCGTCTTCGGTACCCCGACGATCGGCAGGCCCGCTTCGGAGAGCAGATTGGCCGCCTTCAGCGTGCCCTCGCCGCCGATCGGGATGATCACGTCGAGCCCGAGGTCGGCGACATGGCCCCTGGCCTGCTCGACGCCGCCCCGCAGATGGGCGGGCTGGACCCGGGAGGAGCCGAGGATCGTACCGCCGCGGGCGAGGATGCCGCCGACCGCGTCGAGGTCGAGCTTGCGGTAGTCGCAGTCGAGGAGCCCCTTCCACCCGTCGTGGAAGCCGATGACCTCGTCGCCGTGGTCGACCACCGCGCGATGCACGACGGAGCGGATGACGGCGTTGAGGCCGGGGCAGTCGCCGCCGGAGGTGAGCACACCAATTCGCATTGCCCGGGAAACCTTTGCAACGTGGGCCGACGACCGGACCACGTCGTCCGGTTGGTTCCCCGCCACCCTACCGGCGCAGGGTGGCGGGACCGAACCGGCCGTCCGCCTGCTGGACGCTGCTCAGCTGAGCGAAATACGCCTCATCAGGCGGGCTGGGTCGCCGAGGCGATGCGCTCGGCGCGCAGTGCCTCGTACCAGCGGTCGTCCGTCGGGGGCAGTGCGTTGACATCGAGCGCCAGCTTCAGCAGCAGGTCGGCGATCAGCGGGTTGCGCGCCATCACGGGCCCGTGCATGTACGTGCCGAAGACGGTGTCGTTGTACGCGCCCTCGGTACCGTCGCCGGTGCCGTTGCCCCGGCCGAACTGCACCCGGGCGAACGGCCGTGCCGTCGGGCCGAGATGGGTGATGCCCTGGTGGTTCTCGAAACCGGTCAGCGGCGGCAGGCCGAGGTTCGGGTCGATGTCGGCCAGTACGTCACCGACGCACCGGGCCCCGTCGCCGCGGGTGGAGACCACGTCGAGCAGCCCGAGACCGGGCTCGCGCTCACCGAGGTCGTTGATGAACTCATGGCCGAGGATCTGGTACCCGGCACAGACCGAGAAGATGATCGCGCCGTTGGACGCGGCCCGGCTGAGCCCGCCGTCACGGCGCAGCCGCTCCGCGGCGAGGCGCTGCGGCCGGTCCTCACCGCCGCCGATCAGATAGATGTCGCCGGACGTCGGTACCGGCTGGTCGCTGCGGACGTCGACGCGCTGCACGTCGAGACCGCGCTGCCGGGCCCGGCGCTCCACCACGAGCGCGTTGCCCTGGTCGCCATAGGTGCTGAGCAGGTCGGGGTAGACCCAGACCAGACGCAGACCGTTGTTGCTCATGCTTCGTCCTCTCCGGAGGTGGCCGGGGCCGGGTTCAGTTGCCGACACGACGGCGCAGATCCTGGAAGGCGGTGTAGTTGGCGATGACCTCGATACGGCCGGGCGGCGCCTGCTGAACGGCCTCGTCGAGGTTCTCGCAGACCCGGAAGTCGAGACCGGCCACCTCAAGACGGACCGCGAGATCCAGCTTGCGGTCACCGAGCACGAAGATCGGGTGGCCGGCCAGCTGGGTGTAGTCCACGTCCCACAGCCAGGACGTGTCCGTTCCGTCGGCGCCACGGGCGTTGACGGAGAGGATCACCGGGGTGGGCGGCGGGTCGATCAGGGAGAACGTTTCCAGCCAGCCCGCCGGGTTCTTCGCCAGCAGCAGCCGCAGCTCACGGCCGAGGAATCCGACCACGTCGTAGCGGCCCGCGACGGCCTGCACCTGATACATGCGCTCCAGCGCCACCTGCGGCGGCACGCCGAAGACGGCGGCCACAGCGGCGGAGCTGGTGGCGTTGGCCTTGTTGGCGCGGCCGGGCAGCTGGAGATGGATCGGCCACGCCGAGCCGTGCGGGTCCAGCACGTAGTCGCCGTGCAGCACCCAGCTGGGGGCGGGGCGGCGGAATCCGCACTCGCCGCAGAACCAGTCGTCGCCGGGGCGCTGCATCACCCCGCCGCAGGACGGGCAGGACCAGGCGTCGTCCTTCCACGCCTGGCCGGCCGCAACCCACACCACATTGGGGGAGGAGGACGCCGCCCAGACGATCAGCGGATCGTCGGCGTTCGCGACGATCACGGCCTTCGAGCCGGACAGCCCCTCACGCCATTTCTCCGCGAGCATCCGGGTCTCCGCGGCGCGGTCCAGCTGGTCGCGGGAGAGATTGAGCAGTGCGATCACCTTGGGCGTCGTGTCGCGTGCGACCCCGGCGAGATACTTCTCGTCGACCTCTATGACGCCGTACTTCGCGTCCGAGCCGCCCGCCAGTGCCGAGGTGATGCCCGCCGGCATGTTCGCGCCGAGGGCGTTCGACACGACCGGGCCCGCGGCCCGCAGCGCCTCGGCGATCAGCCGCGTCGTCGTCGTCTTGCCGTTCGTCGCCGACACGAGGATCACGTCCAGGTGCTGCGCCAGCCGCCCCAGCAGGTCGGGGTCGAGCTTGAGTGCCACCCGGCCGCCGATCACCGATCCGCTGCCGCGCCCCGCGGCTCGTGACACCGCCGCCGCGGCCTTACCCGCCGTCACGGCCAGCTTGGCCCGTGGCGACAACGGCTCCGTGTTGCCTGCCATCGTCCTAGATCCTCCTTGCATCGGTCCACGCCCAGCCTATCGATGTCCGGCGCGGCAACCGCACGGCGGCACCGCCGGGAAGGTGGAGGTCGCGTGGAACGTACGATTGCCGCCATGCGAAACCGCCCGATCCCCGGCAGTTCCGGACTGATTCGTGCCATGAGTCTGCTCGGTGATCCGGTGCTGCACGGTGCCTGCGAACCCGTCACGGACTTCGGTCCCTCGCTCGCCCGCCTCGTCGAGGACATGTACGCCACCATGTACGCGGCCCAGGGGGTCGGGCTCGCGGCGAATCAGGTCGGCGTTCCGCTGCGGGTGTTCGTCTACGACTGTCCGGACGACGACGACGTCCGGCACCTCGGACATCTCGTCAACCCGAAGCTGGTCGAGGCGGACGGCATCACCGTGCGCGGCCCGGAGGGCTGTCTGTCGCTGCCCGGCATCGAGGCCGGTACCCCGCGCTTCGACCGCGCCGTCGTCGAGGGCGTGAACGTGGCGGGCGAGCCGGTGCGGGTCACCGGAACCGGGTTCTTCGCCCGATGCCTGCAGCACGAGTGCGACCACCTCGAAGGCACGGTCTACACGGACCGGCTGACCGGGCTGCGCCGGGCGAGAGCTCTGCGCACGGCCCGCCGGGCGCCCTGGGCTCCCGGCCGCTGACCGCACGCCGTCTCAGAACCCGGGACCGCCGGGCCGGTCGCCCGCGGCGGCCAGCCTGCCCCACAGCAGATCCGCCAGGCTGCGCACCAACTGCTCGCGTGAACAGGGGCGTTCACCCAGCCACCAGTCACCCGCGGCATGCATCATGCCGACGATGCCATGGCCCCAGATACGGGCCATCGCCTCGCTGTCGGGGCCCAGGTCCACCCGCTCGGCGATCACCATGGCGAGCTCCTCGCCGAGCCGCCGCAGCAGCGGCGCGGAGTGCCGGCCGACATCGAAGCCCTGCTCGGTCGAGGGGGCCGAGTCGTCGGACGGGTGCATGAGGAAGCGGTAGACCTGGGGTCGGGCCTCGATCGCCGCGAGATAGGTGTCGAGCGTGGACTCCACGCGTCTGCGGCGCTCGGCGGGTGCGTCGAGCGCGGCCCGCAGGGCGATCAGGAGGGCGTCGGTGTGGCGCTTGGCCAGAGCGCGGTAGAGGCCGCCCTTGTCGCCGAAGTGCCGGTAGAGGATGGGCTTGGTGATTCCGGCCTCCGCCGCGATGGCGTTCATCGAGGCCCCCGGGCCGTCCCTGAGCACCACGCGGTCGGCGGCCTCCAGCAGCTCGCGGCGGCGGCTCTCGGCCGCTGTCCGCTGCCGCTCGGCCTGTCGTGTGGTCTCCATGTCGCCCTCTCCCCGCCCCTGGCCGTGCAATTGCGTCCTGCCTGCGCAACGTAACACCCTGCCCTGCGGTGTGCGGATCGTTACCTGGGCGGTTGACATGGGCTACTTGTCGGTAACAGACTGCGGTTACCGCAAGTAACGAGTGGTTCTTTCAGGGCAGTACGTGGAGGGGAACATGGCCGAGTTCACGCTCGAACTCAACGACGACCAGAAGCAGGTCCGTGACTGGCTTCACGGCTTCGCCGCGGATGTGATCCGTCCGGCGGCCTCGGAGTGGGACGAGCGTGAGGAGACCCCCTGGCCCGTCATTCAGGAGGCGGCCAAGGTCGGCATCTACTCCCTCGACTTCTACGCCCAGCAGTTCTTCGACCCGACGGGTCTCGGCATCCCGATGGCGATGGAGGAGCTCTTCTGGGGCGACGCGGGCATCGCCCTGTCGATCGTCGGTACGGGCCTGGCGGCCGTGGGCGTCCTCGCCAACGGCACCGAGGAGCAGATCGGCACCTGGATCCCGCAGATGTACGGCGACGCGGACGACGTCAAGGTCGCGGCCTTCTGTTCCTCCGAGCCGGACGCGGGCTCCGACGTCGCCTCGATGCGCACCCGTGCGGTGTACGACCAGGCGAAGGACGAATGGGTGCTGAACGGCACAAAGACCTGGGCGACCAATGGCGGCATCGCCAACGTTCATGTCGTCGTCGCCGTGGTCGACCCGGAGCTCGGCTCCAAGGGGCACGCCTCGTTCATCGTGCCGCCGAACACCCCCGGTCTCTCCCAGGGGCAGAAGTTCAAGAAGCACGGCATCCGCGCCTCGCACACCGCCGAGGTGGTCCTGGAGGACGTCCGGGTTCCCGGTCACTGCCTGCTCGGCGGCAAGGAGAAGCTCGACCAGCGCCTGGCGCGGGCCCGTGAGCGTGCCGCGTCCGGTGGCGAGCGGGTGAAGAACGCGGCGATGGCCACCTTCGAGGCCTCGCGCCCCGCGGTCGGCGCCATGGCGGTCGGCACCGCCCGTGCGGCGTACGAGGTCGCGCTGGACTATGCGAAGACCCGCACCCAGTTCGGCCGGCCGATCATCGACAACCAGGGCGTCGCCTTCCAGCTCGCCGACATGCGCACCCGGATCGACGCGGCCCGGCTGCTGGTCTGGCGTGCTTCCTGGATGGCCACCACCGGCAAGCCGTTCACCTCGGCCGAGGGCTCCATGTCCAAGCTGTACGCGAGCGAGACGGCGAAGAAGGTCACCGCACAGGCCGTCCAGATCCTCGGCGGCAACGGCTTCACCCGTGAGTACCCGGTGGAGCGGATGCACCGCGACGCGGCGATCTACACGATCTTCGAGGGCACGAGCGAGATTCAGCGCCTGGTCATCGCCCGCACCCTCTCGGGCATGCCGATTCGCTAGGGTTTTTCGTCCGGATCGGGCGAGTCCGGCAGGACCCGGACGAAAGACTCCAGGGCCTCTCGTTCGGAACCTGTCGAGCTGATCCGAACGAAAGACCCCGGGCGCACCGGCCCGCGGGGTCGGTGCGCGCGCCCGATCGCCCAAGGGGCGGGACGTCGGCCCGTTCCGGCGATGGAGCACCGGGCCGAGGTCCGGCGGCCGACGCGGCGAATTGGTCAGGAGGGCAGCTGCGACTCGATGGCGGCGATGAGCTCCGGGTCCTCCGGCTCCGTGCGCGGGCGCAGTCGCGCGACCGGCTCACCCGCCGGCGAGATGAGGAACTTCTCGAAGTTCCACTGGACGTCACCGGCCTCGCCGTCCGCGTCCGCGAGGCCGGTCAGCTCGGTGTACAACGGGTGGCGCCCCTCCCCGTTGACGTCGGTCTTCTCCAGCAGCGGGAAGCTGACACCGTACGTCGTCGAGCAGAACGTCCGGATCTCCTCCGGGGTCCCCGGCTCCTGACCCGCGAACTGGTTGCAGGGCACGCCGAGAACGGTGAAGCCGCGGTCCGCGTACGCGTTCTGGAGTTGTTCCAGGCCCGCGTACTGCGGGGTGAGTCCGCACTTCGACGCGACGTTCACCAACAGAACCGCCTTGCCGCGGTAGTCGGCCAGAGAGGTGGGCTCGCCGGTGAGCGTGCGCAGGGGGATGTCGTACAGCGTCATGAGGCTCTCCTTGTAAGAGTGGCTTCCATGACCATTGTCACGCCCACAGGTTGATCGGCACGAATCCGACTGCCCGGCCGTCCGGATCCAACAGTCGGCCCATCAGCTTCACGGCGCGCAGGGCGACCACCCGGTCGGCGATCCGCAGATGGGGGAGGGTTGCGGCGAGACGCACCTCCAGAGCCTGGGCGTCGACGAGGGAGGAGACCCATACCGTCGCGATCAGGTTCCGCGGGCCGGCCAGCGCCAGGCACTGCCGGATCTCCGGCAGCTTCGCCAACTCCCGTGCGGTGGAGTCGAGATGCTCGGCCGCCACGGTGCCGAAGAAGGTGACGGCGACCGGTGAACCGGACAGCGAGCGGGCCAGGTCGCAGCGCAGCACCAGCCGGCCCGATTCCAGCAGCCGGTTCAGTCGGCGGCTCGCGGTGTTCACCGAGATGTCCAGCACCTCGGCGAGTTCACTGAGCGACATGCGCCCGTTCTCGCCGATCGCCGTGACCAGCTCGGCGTGCGCAGGCAGTTGTTGCGGGCCGCCCGCCGCCGCCCGGCGGGAAACGGCCAGTGCCTCCTGCTGCGAGCGGCTCAGACTCATCAGCCGCCAGACGCTGCCCTCGGTGTAGCTACGGGTGATCAGATGTGCCCTGGTCGCCGTGATGCCGGAGATCGAGCCGAGCCGGTCCACGATGTAGCGCGAGAGCGCGCCGAAAGTGGTGGCCATCGCCGTGATCAGCAGATCGCGGCCGCCCGCCGCATGCTCCACCGTCACCGCGTGCGGATCCGTGGACAGGGTGTCAGCCACCGCTCCGGCCTGCCCGGGTGCGCAGTCGATCTCGATCAGTGCGCCGCCGCCCGCGTCCCTGTACGGATAGGCCGTCACCCAGGCGTGTCCGGCCGCGCGCAGCCGCTCCCAGCGCCTGGCCACAGTCGCGGCATCGACATCCAGAGCCTTCGCCAGCTCCGACCAAGGCGCTCGCGGACTGATCTGGAGGGCGTTGACCAGGGCCAGATCGAGCTCACTGAGGGGGGACAAGATTTCGGTCATCAGGCGTCCGCTTCTCAAGTCGCTGTGGGAAAAATCTGCATTGGATGTTGATTCATGACAGGAAAAAGCAATTCCATGCCACCTTTTGATCGGAGACTAGCATCGCCGTACCCCAACAAATCCAGCCACTTTCTTGACTCCGGAGATGCGACGTGCAGCAGCCTTTCGCCACTCTTGCCGAGGCGGCCTCGGCCCTGCGTGCGGGCACCATCGGCAGTCGGGAGCTGGTCGACGCCGCGCTCGCCGACGCAGCGGAACTCGACCCGCTGCTCGGTGTGTATGTGACCCGCTTCCCGGAACAGGCGCGTGCCGCCGCGCGGGCAGCCGATGCCCGGTCCGCCGCTGAACGCGGCCCGCTGCACGGACTGCCGCTCGCCGTGAAGGACAACCTCGCCACCGTCGAAGGTCCGGTCACCGCACAGAGCCCGGTCCACGATCCCGACTGGTGGCGCGGCCTCGACGCACCGGCCGTCGCCCGGCTGCGGACGGCCGGGGCCGTAGTCCTGGGGAAGACCACCATGGCCGAATACGCCATGGGCCGCCCCGACCCGGCGCACTCCTTCCCTGTGCCGCGCAATCCCTGGGACCCCGAACGCTGGACCGGCGGATCGAGTACCGGGAACGGCGCGGGCATCGCCGCCGGACTCTTCCTCGGGGCCCTCGGCACCGACACATCCGGCAGCGTCCGGCTGCCCGCCGCGCTCTGTGGCACCACCGGTCTGAAGACCACCTACGGACTGCTGCCGGCCAAAGGCTGCGTACCGCTCAGCCCCTCGCAGGACGTCCTCGGGCCGATGGCCGTGAGCGCCCGCGACTGCGCACTCCTCCTCGCTGCGCTGACCGGACACCCGCAACGGCCCGCCGCGCCGGAGGAAGTACGCGGGCTGCGTATAGGTGTCCCGTACGCGCTCACCGACGGTCCTGGAATCACCGAGGAGTGCCGTACCGCCTTCCGTGCCTCCCTGCGACAGCTGAGTGAACTCGGTGCGGAAATACGGGAGTTCGAATTTCCCGAGTTCGGTTCACTGCTCGCCGTGAACGCCGTCACGATGCTGGCCGAGGCCTTTGCCGTGCACGGCCGGCGGCTCGCCGCCGACTGGGACGGCCACGGCCGCGGCTTTCGCCGGCTCACCGCCGCAGGAGCCGTACTGCCCGCACACCTCTATCTCCGTACCCAGTACAGCCGCGAACGTCTCACCGCACGCCTGCTGGAGCGAATGGACGGCCCTGCCGGAGTGGACCTGATCGCCACCCCGACCTGGCCCGCACCCGCCCGCCCGTACGCGCGGGAAGCGGCGCCCGGCGACGAACTGAACCTCACCGCCGTCTGGAACCCCACCGGCTTCCCGGCCCTCGCGCTGCCCATGGGCGCCGACCCCGCCGGACTACCGCTCTCCCTCCAACTGGTCGGCCGCCCCCACGCGGAGAACACCCTGCTCGGTGTGGGCGAAGCCTTCCAGAGAGCAACCACCTGGCATCTGCGCCGGGCCGCGCCCGATCCCCGGCACCGGCCCACGCCGCTGCGGGACCCGGACAGCGCGGGGGCGATTGAAGATCCCCCCATGCCGTCCGCGACTCCCACCGTGGACAGCCGAAGCAGCCATGTCGCGGACACGCTGGCAGCCGTCGGCATCACCCCCGGGCCAGCTGATCTGGCCGCCGTGCAGGCCGTGGCCCACGCACTCCTCAAGGCCGGAGAACAGCCGGCCGCCTGACTCCGTCTCCGGTCGCAGTCGAACCTGCCTCCGGACGCGCGAACACCCTGCCACGCGCGCCCCGACACACCTGGTGACACCCCGAAAGCCCTCCTGACCCACCCGCCGCGCCCGTGCGCGCGGCCGTGCCCAAGTGGAGAACCCATGTCGCGTATCCAGCCCACCACGGGCGTAGGCGCGCCGGGCCTCGGCGGCGCCCGCGTCGCCGCAGTCGTCGGTTTCCTGGTCTTCGTCGAGCTGACCAGCGGCATCATTCAAGGGATGATGCCGAGCCTCCTGCCGGAGCTCGGCTCCTTGCTGAACGTCGGTGTAGGTGACCTCAATTGGGTCAATGCCGCACAACTCCTCGCCGCCGCCGTCTCCGTCCCGCTCTTCGGCCGTCTCGGCGACATGTACGGCCATCGGCGACTGCTCCGTATCGCCGTCCTCTGTCTCGTCGCCGGTTCCGTTCTGGTCGCCTGGTCGCCCTCGTTCGGGCTGCTGCTCCTCGGCCGGGTCCTGCAGGGCCCGCTCGCGGCCCTCCTTCCACTGGAGATCGGTCTGGTCCGTGACCGTCTCGACGCTGCGGGAGCCCGCGCTGCCATCGCCCTGCTTGTCGGCGCGCTCACCTTCGGCGCAAGTGCCGGAACGGTCATCTCGGGACTGCTCCGTGAGGTCATCCCCTCCGCGCACGGCGTGCTGTGGATACCGGCCACCGCCACCGTCCTCTGCGCGGGAGTCGTCTTCTTCCTGGTGCCCGAGTCGATGGCCCGTGCGCGGGGCAAGGTCGACTGGACCGGTGCCGGACTGCTCAGCGTCGGACTCGCCACTCTGCTGCTAGGAATATCCCAGGGCCCCAAGTGGGGCTGGACCGACACCTACACGCTCACACTGCTCGTGGTTGCCGTCATCACGCTCGTCTCCTGGGTCGTCGTCGAGCTCCGGGTCCCCGAGCCGATCGTCGACATCCGCCTCACCGTGCGGCGCACCCTGCTTCCGGTGTACGCGGCGAGCTTCCTGCTCGGCACCGCCCTGTTCGGTGCTCAGACCGCCTCGGTGGTCTTCCTCTCCTCGCCGCCGGACAAGCTCGGTTACGGGTTCGGCTACGACGCCCTCGGCATCGCCTGGCTGATGCTGCCCTCCGGAGCGATGGCGTTCCTGGCGTCACTCGTTGCGTCCCGGCTCTTCAAGCTCATCGGCGGACGTGGTGCTCTCGCGCTCAGCGGCGCACTGATGGTGATCGGCTATGTGTTCCTGATCGTCGCCCATGACGAGCCCTGGCAGTTCGTCGTCGTCAACGCCGTCGTCGGCTCGGGAATCGGTCTGGCCCTCAGCGCCATGCCCGTCCTGATCGTCGAATCCAGCCCCCACGAGCGCACGGCCATCGCCACCGGCATCTACAACACCGCCAAGACGGTGGGGGGTTCCGTTGCAGGTGCTGTGTTCGCGGCGATCCTTACCGCCATCACGTTCAAGGGCACCGAGATCCCCACGGTCGATGCCTATACCACCGTGTGGTGGTGCTGCGCCGGGGTCTCGGCCCTGATCGCCGTCGCGGCAGCCGTCGTGGCCCGCCCCCGCACCGCTGAAAACCGCTGATCAACCCACCGTCCTGTCACCATCGCACCATCATCAGGGAAGGAAACGAGCCATGCCCGCCCCCACCACCCCCGTATTCCTGCACAACGGTCTGCTCATCGACGGCACAGGGGGTGAGCCGGTCCGCGACGGTGCGGTACTCATCCAGGACGGGCTGGTCCGCTGGGTGGGCCGTACCCCGGACCGCCCCGAACTCTCCGAAGACACCCGGCACATCGATGTCCGTGGCGATGCGATCCTGCCCGGCTTCATCGACTGCCATGTCCATATGTCGGCCCCCGGCGGCGCCCTCAATCACGCCGAAATCGCGGCGATGCCCGGCTCGTTGCGTACGTTTCTCGCCGCACCCAGGATGAAGCAGACGTTGGAGGCCGGCGTCACCACCGCCCGCGATCTCGGCGGCGCCGACGCGGGGCACAAGAGGGCCGTCGAGTCCGGACTGCTGGTCGGGCCGCGCCTGCTGGTCGCGGTCGCGATGCTGAGCCCGACCGGTGGCCACGGGGACTTCCGGATGGCCACGGACAACGGGGAGAACGACCCCGGGATGAGCCGCCTCGCCGACGGGCCCGCCGAATGCCGCAAGGCCGTGCGCGGCGTGCTGCGCCAGGGCGCCGACTGCATCAAGGTCGCGGCGACCGGTGGTGTGTGGAGCCCCACCGACCAGCCCGACGACGACGGTTTTCTGGAGGACGAGATCCGCACGATCACCGAGATCGCCGCCGGGCACCGTGGCAAGAAGGTCGCCGCCCACGCCCAGGGCCGCGGCGGCATCCTCAACGCGGTGCGGGGCGGCGTCGCCAGCGTCGAGCACGGCTACGAGATAGATGACGAGGCCATCGACCTGATGCTGGAGCGCGGTACCTTCCTCGTGCCGACCCTCACCACGGCCAACACCGACCCGGACCCCAAGAAGGCGGCGCCCTGGGCGTACGCGAAGAAGAAGCACTGGCAGGAGGTCGCCCGCCGGCACATCCCGCACGCCATCGAGCGTGGCGTGCGCGTCGCGATGGGCACCGACTGCGGCATAGCGGCGCACGGAACCAACCTGCGGGAGCTGGGTCACCTCGTCGACTGCGGCATGACTCCGATGGGCGCCCTGCGCGCGGGTACGAGCGAGGCCGCCGAACTCCTGGGCCTCGCCCACGAGATCGGCACGCTCGAACCCGGGAAGCGCGCCGATGTCGTCGTCGCCCGGGGGAACCCGCTCACCGACATCCACGCCCTCGGCAGGCCGGAGAACATCCTGCTGGTGATGAAGGACGGTGTTGCCTACAAGGACGTGGACGGGCTCGCTGCCTGATCCGACGACTCCTGTACGAAGCCGACCGCCTTGTAGTAGAGGGTCGTCGGCTTCAGGGCCCCCGCCGGATCGGCGGCGTAGTCCGGAATCGATCCGCACTCCGTCCAGCCCGCCGAACGGTAGAGCCGTTCGGCGGGGCTGCCGCTCTCGGTGTCCAGTACCAGCAGCGTGATCCCCGACTCCGCGGCCGACCGTTCGACGGCGGCGAGCAGTGACCGGCCCAGCCCCTGGCCGCGCGCCGACGGGCGGACCATCAGCTTGGCCACCTCGGCGCGGTGACGGGCGTTCGGCAGCGGAGCCCGGACCAGGCCGATGGTCCCGGTCACCCGTTCCGCGTCCCGGGCGATCCAGACCTGGAAGTGTCCGGCGTCGACGGCCCCGGCCCTCTTTCGCCACCAGGCGGCGGCCGTGTCACGCTCCAGCGGAGCGAGGAAGCCCACCGACGATCCGCCGTTCACGGTCTCCACCAGCAGGGCAGCCAACTCGTCGGCGTAGGTGACCAGTTCGGGTCCGGAGGCCGGGGCGATCTCGATCACGAGGCGGGTCCTCTCTCGGTGTTCACAGCAGTCACGGTTCTTACGGTTCTCATGGCAGGACGATCACCAGTGCGTAGCGGACCTGCTCCGGTCCCGGGCAGTGGAAGTGCGAAGGGCCGCGCAGTCGGAAGCGCAGACAGTCACCGCTGCGCACGGTGTGCATGATGCCGTCGACGGTGATCTCGACCGTCCCCTCCAGCGCCCAGACATGCTGCTCCGCCCCGGACACGGGTGCGTTCTCGTATGCGATGGCGGCCCCCGCGTCGAGGGTGCCCTCGATGATCTCCGCGCGCAGGCCGGTGTGCGGTGGCGAGACCGAGCGGCGCACGAAGCCCGACGCGTCGTCCCGCCACACCGGTTGCCGCGCGGCGGGAACGAGCTGCGGTGGTTCTGCCTCCACTTCCATCAGCAGCCGGGACATGGTCCGCTCGTAGACCGTGCACAACGTGCCCAGCAGAGCGGCGGTCGGGCTCAACTCGCCGCGCTCCAGCCGGGACAGCGTGGAGCGGCTCACCCCGCTGTGCCGGGACAGCTCGTCCAGCGACCAGCCGCGTTGGGTACGCAGTTCGCCCAGCCGCGCGGCGAGCCGGGCGTCGACGGAGCCGGGCTCCGCCCCACCAAATTCTCTCATGTTGGAGAGGATATCTCTGATGGGAGAATCACTGTCGGGGGGAGGCGGCCGGACGTGGTCGTTCTGCTGACTCGGTGCGGACGTGCCACGCTGGTGCGGGGAGGCTCGGGCGGGCCCACTCGGGTCCGCCGGATCGCTCTGCTAACCGAGGAGGCCGAGTATGGCCAGTACCAGCAGCGGGCCGAGTGTGGCGCGTGACACCATCCCGAGTCCGCATCCCTTCCGGTACGGCTGGACCGCTTTCGCCGGAATCCTGATGATCTTCGGTGGGGCGATGGCGATCTTCGAAGGCATCGCCGCCATCGGCAGGGACAACGTGTTCCTCGCCACGCACAACTATGTCTTCCGGTTCAGCCTCACCGGCTGGGGCTGGATCCACCTCATTCTGGGCATCGTCATCCTCCTCGCCGGTTGTGCGCTGTTCACCGGAGCCCCGTGGGCACGCGTCGTGGGCATCGTGCTGGCGGGCCTGGGCGCACTCGCCAACTTCGTATGGCTGCCCTTCTACCCGTTGTGGTCGATCGTGCTCATCGCGATCAATGTCTTCATCCTCTGGGCGCTGTGCGCGAGCCCGCAGGAGCAGAAGGCGGTCTGAGGCCGCGCTCGGCCTGTCGTCCTTGGTCCTTTCGCGCGCCGGCAACCGACCGCGCGCCGGGTGCCGGCGGATGCCTCAGTCCTTCCCGGAGGCATTCCCGGGCCGGGCAGCATCCGGTCGTGCCGGAACCGGCCCCGCGCCGGACCGCTCGCGGTCCGGCGTCTGAGCACGGCCGTGCCCAGGCCCGTGGCACAGGGCGCCCCTGCACCACGTCGGCGGGGGCGGGCCGGGCGATCACAGCCCGCCGGGCGGATAGTGGAGTGCACAGGGGTCCGCCTGGGATGGGACGCTCATGGACCGATACCCCCCTATCGCCGAACACGGGCTGGTGGGCGATCTGCAGACCGCCGCACTGGTTTCCTCGCAGGGCGTGGTCGACTGGTTCACCGCCCCGAGGTTCGATTCCCCCAGCATCTTCGCCGCACTGCTCGACCACGACCGCGGCGGCCGCTTCCGGCTGTCTTCCGCCGCCCCCGGGAACTCCTGTCGACAGCTCTATTACCCGGACACCGCGGTCCTGGTCACCCGCTTCATGTCGCCGGACGGGGTCGGTGAGGTGCTCGACTGGATGCCATCGGAACGCTCCGGGATCCCTACCGAACGGCACACCCTGGTGCGGGCCGTGCGCACGGTGCGTGGGACCGTTCGCTTCACGATGGAATGCCGGCCCCGGTTCGACTACGGTCGCGCTTCCCACGCGCTCGAACTGCGCCCCGGGGGAGCCGTGTTCCGGGCGCCGGGGATCGCCGCGCACCTGTTGACCAGCTTCCCCGTGGCACGCGACGGACAGGATGCCCTGGGCGAAGTGGTGCTGAACGTCGGGGAGTCGGCGGTGGCGGTCTTCACCGTCTGTGCCGCGGACGGGCCCGCGCCACCGGTGCCGACCGTCGACGGAACCATCGAACAGCTTTGGGAGACCGTCGACTTCTGGCAGCGCTGGGTGGGCGTCTCGCACTACCGGGGCCGCTGGTCCGACATGGTCAACCGCTCCGCCATCACCCTCAAGCTCCTCACCTACGCACCCTCCGGCGCGCCCGTCGCCGCGGCGACGATGGGCCTGCCCGAACAGGTCGGCGGCGAACGCAACTGGGACTACCGCTACACCTGGGTCAGGGACGGCTCGCTGTCTGTCCGGGCCCTGCTCGACCTGGGGTTCGTCGACGAGGCGACCGCCTTCACGCACTGGCTCGGCGACCGGCTCCGGGACGGCGGGGAACCCGGGGCCGAAGCCCTGCGGATCATGTACCGCGTCGACGGGGAGCCCCTGCTGAGGGAGGAGACCCTGGAGCACTTCGAGGGCTACCGCGGCTCGTACCCGGTACGGCTCGGCAACGCCGCCGCCGATCAGTTGCAGCTCGACATCTATGGCGAGGTCCTCTACGCCCTGTCCGAAGCGCACGAGGTGGGTGTCCAGGCGGGATACCGGGGCTGGAAGGCCGTGGCCCGGACGCTGGACTGGCTCGTGGACGTCTGGGACCGGCCCGACGAGGGCATCTGGGAGACCCGCGGGGGGCGCCAGGACTTCACCTACAGCCGGGTGATGTGCTGGGCCGCCTTTGACCGCGGCCTGCGCCTGGCGGCCGAGTTCAGCAGACCGGCCGCCACTGCCCGGTGGACCGGGGTCAGGGACACGATTCTCGAACAGGTGATGGAGCGCGGATGGAGCGAATCGGAGCAGGCGTTCGTCCAGCACTACGGCGGTGGGGTGCTCGACGCCTCACTGCTGCTGATGCCCAGGGTGGGGTTCCTCGCCCCCAAGGATCACGGCTGGCTGGCCACGCTCGACGCCATGGACCGTACCCTGGTGTCCGACAGCCTTGTCCACCGTTACGACCCCGCCGCCTCCCCGGACGGACTGCGGGGCTCCGAGGGCACGTTCAGTTTCTGCACCTTCCTGTACGTCGATGCCCTGGCCCGCGCCGGCCGGCTGCGCAAGGCGCGCTACACCTTCGAGAAGATGCTCACGTACGCCAACCATGTCGGCCTCTTCGCGGAGGAGATCGGCCCCAGTGGCGAGCAACTGGGCAATTTCCCCCAGGCGTTCACCCATCTCTCGCTCATCATGGCCGCCCGCACCCTCGACGAGGCACTGGACCGGGCACGTGACCGGGAGCGCCACTGACGGCTGCGACGACCGTCCCGCGGGCGGATCAGGCCGACAGCCGTCGGGGCGGGGGACTCAGCAGGACGGCCGTGTCGCCCGGCCGCGCGGTCGGGGTGCGGGTGTGCGTGACCGGTGCGAGCCGTCCG
The DNA here is from genome assembly GCF_055584025.1 of Streptomyces sp. NPDC104309. NCBI lineage: Bacteria > Bacillati > Actinomycetota > Actinomycetes > Kitasatosporales > Streptomycetaceae > Streptomyces > Streptomyces sp. NPDC104309. Next base: position 35,780 of record NZ_JBVJMV010000032.1, read on the forward strand.
TCCGGGCGGACGACGAACAGCACGTCGTGCCCGGCCGGAAGGTCCCCGTCGACCCGATGGGTCACCACCCGGGCCCCGGCCTCGTACCGACGGGCCAGCTCCGGCCCCGTCAGTCCCGTACCGAAGAGCGCTTCGCCTCCGGTGTACGGCGCCACCACGCCCTGGCCGCCGGTGGGCGGCCCGAGACGGTGGACGGGGCCTTCGACGCTCTCCCGCAGCGTCATGGCGGCGAGCGCGTTGAAGTCGTCCTCCTCGGTGAGCAGCAGAACGCCGGTGATTCCCTCCAGCTCCGCCCCGGCCCCGGTGGCCGCCGCCAGCAGCTCACCCGGTGCCAAGGAGAGCCCGGCCGCTTCGATCCGCGCCCGCTGGCCGTCGGCACCCGCCCACATCAGCACGTCCAGTCCGGCCGAACTCAGCGCACGCCCCAGGTCGACCGCCCAGGGCGCCCCGCCGACCAGCAGCGGCCGGGACCGCGCCGGGCGCAGCACTCCGAGCCGCCGGGCGAAGGGAAACGCCGTGAGGCCGTACACCATGACGGTGGCCACGATCACGACGAACGTGGCGGGCAGGATCCTTTCGGCGCCGTCGACGCCCTGCGCCACCAGAGTGGCCGAGAACGTGGAGGCGGTCGCCGCCGCGACGATGCCACGCGGAGCCATCCACCCGACGAACCACCGTTCCCCGTCGCGGACATCGGTGCCGGCGGTCGACACGAGTGCCACGAGCGGTCTGATCACCAGAATCAGGAAGGCGACCAGGGCGAGCGCCGGCAGCACCACATGCCGCAGCGAGGCAGGAGTGACCGTGGCCGAGATGGAGATGAACAGCAGTCCGATGATCAGCGAGACCAGGGTGTCGAAGAACGGTCGGCGCGCCGGAATGTCCAGACCGGGCAGGTTCGCCACGGCCATCCCCATCACCACCGCGGAGATGAGCCCCGTGTCGTCACGGAGCGCGTCACAGACGCCCGCGACACCGATCACGGCGGCGAACTGTACCGAGGCCGCCAACTCCTCGCTCAGCCGTACATGACGAAGCAGCAGCCACAGCAGACACGCGCCGGCCGCACCGCCCACCGCGCCCACCGCGGCGCCGGCCGAGAACTGTGCCAGCTGGCTCCCGAAGCCCCGGCGCTCACCCGCGACGACACCGTGGAAGACGAGCGCCCCCAGGATGCCGCCGACGGGGTCGATGAGGGCGCCCTCCCACATGAGGATGCGTTGCAGCCGTTCGGTGGGCCGTACGAAGTTGAGCAGCGGACCGACGACCGTCGGCCCGGACACGACCAGGATCGCTCCCAGCATCACGGCCGCGCCCTTGGACATGGTCAGCACCGGTACGGCGAACAGCGCGGCGGACACCCAGGTCAGAAGCGCCCCGAACCAGAGCAGCCGGACCACGATGCGGCGCGTACAGCCCCGGAGCCTCTTGACGTCCAGGCCGAGTCCGGCGTCGTAGAGGATCACCGCCACCGCCAGGGAGACCAGCGGGGAGAAGGCGACACCCAGCAGTTTCTCGGGATTGACGTCGCCCGTCAGCGCCCCGGCGGTGAAGCCGACCGGCAGCAGGATCAGCAGCGCGGGGACGCGCAGCCGGCTCGCCAGCAGTTGCGAGCCGACCGCGAGCACCACGATGAGGCCCACGCCCACCAGCACGCGATCGGCCGTCATGTCCGGGCCTCCCGAGCCGCCGCGCCCCGACAGGTCGATGGATACGCCCGCGCACGGTTCCCGCGACGCCGTCGTCCTTCACCCACCCGGCGGTGCGGGACCGGCGGGACGCGTTCCCGGGCCGGGGGCCGTGTCAGCATGAGGAGGAGGCCCCGGCCGTCGGACTCCTCGGCCGCCTCCGGGGCGCGCGGGCGCCGACCGGTGGGTTTCACGACCAGCGCCTCGCGCCACCGTTCCAGCCCCATCTCCGTCTCCCCTCATCGGCGCGCGGCGACGCCGGAACCCCGCAGGAATCCGGGCCCGCCCGGCAGACCGTCCGCGCGCGACAACCATCCGCGGCGGCGGGGGACAGAAGGGTCGGGGCTCGCACCACTGGGCCATGGGGGTGACCCGCTGTCCGTCCAATGGCGTAACCGGGCCCGCGCACAGCCGCGTCCATGCCCGAGATGCGTTCCGGCCCACCCGCTGCTGCAATGGCGGAGGCCGTGGTCTCCGGCGGACCGGGGCAGTCGAGATGCTGAGGAGCTGGCGTGAGCGGCGAGAGCGACGAGACGGGACCGATCGACTACCTGGTGGTCGAGTTCCCGGCGGGCAGGCGGATGACGGGAGAAGGACTGCCTCTGCTGGTCGACCTGGTCGACCGGGGCATCATCCGCATCCTGGATCTGACCTTCGTCAGGAAGAACCAGGACGGCACGGTCGACGGAGTGGAGCTCGCCGAACTGACCGGAGACGGCGGCGACGAACTCACCGTGTTCGAAGGGGTGTCCTCGGGCCTGCTCGGCCAGGAGGACATCGACGAGGCGAGCGCGATTCTCGAACCCGGCAGTGCGGCCGGAATCCTCATCTACGAGAACGTGTGGGCGGGACCGTTCGCGGCCGCCCTGCGCCGCTCCGGAGGCCGAGTGGTCGCCGACGGCCGTATCCCGATCCATGAGCTCCTGGCCTCGCTCGACGCGGCCGAGGCCAGGGCCTGAGCCGCTCCCGGTCCCGTCGGACCGACCGTCCCCGCGCGGCTCGGCCGGGCCGACCGTTCCCGTGGAGCCAGTCAAAGGAGATGCACCATGCCAGGCCTTCTTCGCGGTGTCGCCCGTACAGCGGTGATCGCCGGAACCGCCACCTCGGTCTCCAACCGGGTCTCCCGGCGACAGGCGGGCCGCTGGGCGCAACAGGATGCCGTGCGGGCGCAGGCCCAGTCCGCCCCCGCAGCGCCTCCGTCTCCCGCGCCCACGTCTCTCGCGCCGGAGGACGAGATGAGCAACAAGATCGCTCAGCTCCAGGTGCTGGGTGACCTCAAGAGCCAAGGAGTGCTGAGCGACAGCGAGTTCGAGGCCCAGAAGGCCAGAGTCCTCGCCCTCTGACCGGATGGGCCGCAGGACCGGGGCCGCGTCCGGCTCACTTCCGCTTGTTGTCCCACGGAGTGCCCATCCACCTGTCGAAGGTGCGGATCAGCGCCGTCAGCGTGGCGGCGAGCCGCCGGTCGACCCACGGCGCGTGGACGTGGATCTCGTCGTCGTCCGACCAGAACTCCAGCGGGATCTCCTGGCCGGCCCGCCCGATGATGTGCCGCGGCCCGCGTGCCATGTCGCCGCCGCCGCTCAGGACACCGCCCACGCCGATGGCCACCTGGACGGGGAACAGCGGCCACCACACGTACCGCCGGAAGATCCGTCCCTTGAGGCCGACGCACGCTGCTCACCCGTGAACTCCTCCGTCGTGTGCTGTTCGGAAGTCGCAGATCGGAAGTCGCAGAGCAGCCGGGCGTCCTGCGAAGATCGATCCGTGGACTCCGCCGAACCCCTCCCCGTATCCGGGATCGTCTCCCTGCCCGACGACGGCCCGGCCGACCGCACCACCCGCCGACGGGTGGTGCGCTGCCGCATGTGCGGCCGCCCGCTCACCGGCACGGATTCACGCCGCACCGGCCTCGGCCCCGCCTGCGACGCCAAACTGCACCCGGCGGCGCCGGACATCCGCACCCGCCGCCACGAGGTCGAGCAGGACCCGCTCCCCGGAATCTGAGCCCCTGCTCGGCCAGGGTCTTTCGCTCGGATCAGGCCGGATCGGCGGGCGGGGCCCCGTGCCGGGGCACGCGGGCCCGGCATGATCCGAACGAGAGGCCCTACGCGTCCAGGCGGCGGAACAGCCCCTCCTGAACCACGGAAACCAGCAGATTGCCCCCGCGGTCATAGATCCGGCCGCGCGCCAGCCCCCGTCCGCCCGTGGCGACCGGCGACTCCTGGTCGTACAGGAACCATTCGTCGGCCCGGAACGGCCGGTGGAACCACATCGCGTGATCCAGCGACGCCATGTCGAAGCCGCGCGGACCCCAGAGCGGCTCCACCGGGATACGGACCGCGTCGAGCAGCGTCATGTCGCTGGCGTAGGTCAGGGCGCAGGTGTGCACGAGCGGGTCGTCGCCCAGCGGGCCGACCGCGCGCATCCAGACGGCGCTGCGCGGGTCCGCGCCCTCGACCTCCTCCTGAGTCCAGCGCAGCGGGTCGGCGTACCGGATGTCGAAGGGCTGCCGACGAGCCATCGTCTCCAGCGCCTCCGGCAGCGCCCCGAGGTGCTCGCGCACCTCCTCGGCCACGGTCGGCAGCTCCTCGGGGTCGGGGACCTCACGGGCGGGCGGCAGCTGGTGCTCGAAGCCCGCCTCCTCCGGGCGGTGGAAGGACGCCGTCAGATTGAAGATCGTCCGGCCCTGCTGGACGGCCGTGACCCGGCGGGTGGTGAACGACCGGCCGTCCCTGATGCGCTCGACCTCGTAGACGATCGGCACACCCGGACGACCCGGACGCAGGAAGTAGGCGTGCAGCGAATGCACCGGCCGCTCCCCGTCGGTGGTACGGCCGGCCGCCACCAGGGCCTGTCCGGCGACCTGCCCGCCGAAGACCCGCTGCAGGGACTCCTGCGGGCTGCGCCCACGGAATATGTTGACCTCGATCCGCTCCAGGTCGAGCAGATCGACCAAGCGCTCGGCGGGGTTCGTCATGTGGCTCGTCTCCACTCTCGCAGCGGCGCCGCCCCCACGGCGTACGCCCTCACAGCTGACCGACGGAGGTGACGCGGACCACGGCCCGGCCGTCCTCGTCGGACGCGGCCAGATCGATCTCCGCGCTGATGCCCCAGTCGTGGTCGCCGTTCGGGTCGGCGAAGGTCTGCCGGACCCGCCACAGACCGTGCGCGGCGTCCTCGTCGATCTTCAGCAGCTTCGGCCCGCGGGCATCCGGGCCCGTGCCCAGATCGTCGTACTCGTCCCAGTAGGCGTCCATCGCATCGCCCCAGGCGTCCTCGTCCCAGCCCGCGTCGCCGTCCAGCTCGCCGAGTTCGCCGACCTTGTCCAGCGCGGCCAGCTCCACCCGGCGGAACATCGCGTTGCGGACCAGCACCCGGAAGGCGCGGGCGTTGGCCGTGACCGGCTTGACCTCGTCGGCCCGCTCCTGCGCCTCCTCCGCGGTCTCGACCTCCGGGTTGGCGAGCTGCTCCCACTCGTCGAGCAGGCTGGAGTCCACCTGGCGGACCATCTCGCCGAGCCAGGCGATCAGGTCCTGAAGGTCCTCGGACTTGATGTCGTCCGGGATGGTGTGTTCCAGAGCCTTGTACGCGCTCGCGAGATAGCGCAGCACGATGCCCTCGGTGCGGGCCAGTTCGTAGTGGGAGGTGAACTCGGTGAACGTCATGGCGCGTTCGTACATGTCACGGATCACGGACTTGGGCGACACCGGGTGGTCGCCCACCCACGGGTGGCTCCTGCGGTACACGTCGTAGGCGTGCCACAGCAGCTCGCTCAGCGGCTTCGGGTACGTGACGTCCTGGAGCAGCTCCATGCGCTCCTCGTACTCGACGCCGTCGGCCTTCATCTGCCCGACCGCTTCGCCGCGCGCCTTGTTCTGCTGGGCGGCGAGGATCTGCCGCGGGTCGTCGAGCGTCGACTCGACGACGGAGACCATGTCCAGCGCGTACGAGGGGGAGTCGGGGTCCAGCAGGTCGAACGCGGCCAACGCGAAGGTGGACAGCGGCTGGTTGAGCGCGAAGTCCTGCTGGAGATCGACGGTGAGCCGGACGAGCCGGCCCTCCGCGTCCGGCTCGTCGAGCTGCTCCACGACGCCGCCGTCCAGCAGCGAGCGGTAGATCGCGATGGTCCGGCGGATGTGACGCAGCTGCGCCCTGCGCGGTTCGTGGTTGTCCTCCAGCAGGCGCCGCATCGCCTCGAAGGCGTTGCCGGGACGCGCGATCACGGACAACAGCATCGTGTGCGTGACGCGGAAGCGGGAGGTCAGCGGCTCCGGATCGGACTGGATCAGCTTGTCGAAGGTGGTCTCCGACCAGGCGACGAAGCCCTCGGGAGCCTTCTTGCGGACCACCTTGCGCTTCTTCTTGGGGTCGTCGCCCGCCTTCTTGACGGCCTTCTCGTTCTCGATGACGTGCTCGGGCGCCTGCGCCACGACGAAGCCCGCCGTGTCGAACCCGGCCCTGCCCGCGCGGCCCGCGATCTGGTGGAACTCCCGGGCCCGCAGCGTACGGACGCGGTTGCCGTCGTACTTGGTGAGCGCCGTGAACAGCACGGTGCGGATGGGTACGTTGACACCGACGCCGAGGGTGTCCGTACCGCAGATCACCTTCAGCAGGCCTGCCTGGGCGAGCTTCTCCACCAGGCGCCGGTACTTCGGCAGCATGCCCGCGTGGTGCACCCCGATGCCGTGGCGCACATAGCGGGAGAGGTTCTGGCCGAACTTGGTGGTGAAGCGGAAGTTGCCGATCACATCGGCGATCTTCTCCTTCTCCTCCTTGGTGCACATGTTGATGCTCATCAGGGACTGTGCCCGCTCGACGGCAGCGGCCTGGGTGAAGTGCACGATGTACACCGGCGACTGCCTGGTCTCCAGGAGCTCGGTGAGGGTCTCGGTGATCGGGGTCAGCCGGTACTCGTAACTGAGCGGCACCGGCCGGGTCGCGGAGCGCACCACGGATGTGGGGCGGCCGGTGCGGCGGGTCAGGTCCTCCTCGAACATCCTGACGTCGCCGAGCGTCGCCGACATCAGGACGAACTGGGCCTGCGGCAGCTCCAGGAGCGGGATCTGCCAGGCCCAGCCGCGGTCCGGCTCGGCGTAGAAATGGAACTCGTCCATCACGACCTGGCCGATGTCGGCGTACTTCCCGTCACGCAGCGCGATGGAGGCCAGCACTTCTGCCGTGCAGCAGATCACCGGGGCATCGGCGTTGACCGAGGCGTCGCCGGTGAGCATGCCGACGTTCTCCGTGCCGAACAGTTTGCACAGGTCGAAGAACTTCTCCGAGACCAGTGCCTTGATCGGCGCGGTGTAGAAGGTGACCTTGTCCTGAGCCAGCGCCGTGAAGTGCGCAGCAGCCGCGACCAGGCTCTTTCCGGATCCGGTCGGGGTGGAAAGGATCACATTCGCGCCGGAGACCACCTCGATCAGCGCCTCCTCCTGAGCGGGATAGAGGGTGATGCCCCGCGTCTTCGTCCATGACGAGAATGCCTCGAAGAGGGCGTCGGGGTCGTCGGTCGGGGGCAGCTGATCGATAAGGGTCACGCCCCCATCTTGCCTGCCTTCCGCCCGGATGAGGGAACCGGACGACCGTATGAAGATCACGGACGATACGCTGCCCACTCAACTCGGCCGTGCCTGGGCGGCAATGGCGGCAGGACGACTTTGGGGGCGGGAAGAACCATGATGGGACCGGCACATTCTCTGTCAGGGGCGGCGGCCTGGCTGGGGGTGGGCGCGGCGGCGGCGGCCGCCGGCCACGCGATGCCGTGGCCCGTCCTGGTCGTCGGGGCGCTGATCACCGCCGGAGCCGCGCTGGCCCCGGACCTGGACCACAAGTCCGCGACCATCTCGCGCGCCTTCGGGCCGGTGTCCCGGGGACTCTGCGAGATCGTCGACAAGCTCTCGCACGCCGTCTACAAGGCGACCAAGATGCGTGGCGACTCGCACCGCAACGGCGGTCACCGGACCCTGACGCACACCTGGCTGTGGGCGGTCCTGATCGGTGCCGGGGCCTCCGCCGCGGCGATCACCGGCGGGCGGTGGGCGGTTCTGGCGATCCTCTTCGTCCACCTGGTGCTCGCCGTCGAAGGACTGCTGTGGCGGGCCGCCCGGATGTCCAGCGACGTCCTGGTGTGGCTGCTCGGCGCGACCAGCGCCTGGATACTGGCGGGCGTCCTGGACAAGCCGGGCAATGGCTCGGACTGGCTGTTCAGCGCCCCCGGCCAGGAGTATCTGTGGCTCGGGCTGCCGATCGTGCTCGGGGCGCTCGTCCATGACATCGGTGACGCGCTGACCGTCTCCGGCTGCCCGATCCTGTGGCCCATCCCGCTGGGCCGCAAGCGGTGGTACCCGATCGGGCCGCCGAAGGGCATGCGGTTCCGGGCCGGCAGCTGGGTGGAGCTGAAGGTGCTGATGCCGGTCTTCATGGTGCTCGGGGGACTGGGCGGCGCGGCGGCGCTGAATTTCATCTGACCGCCGCACCCGGCACCCGGTGCGCTCAGTCGGACTCGCGCGGTACCAGCCGGTGGGCCAGGACGATCTCCCTGGCCGTTCCCGCGCAGTCCCCGTCGAGGCGGTCGACCAGCAGCTGTGCGGCCGAACGCCCGATCTCGCGGGCCGGGTTGAGCACGGTGGTGAGCGCGGGGGAGACCAGTGAGGCGGCCTCGATGTCGTCGTACCCGGTGATCGCCACGTCGTGCGGTACGCGCAGTCCGGCGGCCCGTGCCGTGTCCAGTGCGCCGATCGCGATCAGGTCGTTGGCGCAGACCACGGCGTCCGGGCGCTGTGCCGCGTTCAGTACGGCCGCCGCACCGGCCCGCCCGCCCTCGCGGGTGAAGCCGGTCCAGACGACCAGCTCGCCCGGGACCGGCAGCCCCGCCGACTCCAGGGCCTTGCGGTAGCCCGCGAACCGCTCCTCGCCCGGCTCCACCCCCGGCGCGCCGCCGATGAACGCGATGCGCCGGTAGCCGCGGCCCACCAGATGGCTGACCAGATCGTGCATTCCCTCGGTCTCGGCGGCCCTGACCACGTCGCCGAGCTCCGGCTCCAGGCGCCCGCCGAGCCGCACCAGCTTCGAACCCGAGGCCACGATCCGTTCCAGGTCGCGTCGGGCGGCGCCGTACCGGCCGATCACGATGCCGTCGATACGGCGCGCCACCAGCTGCCGGATCACCGCGGGCAGGTGCGGGCCGTCCATGGGGGCCTCGCAGACCACCGTCAGGTACTCATGGGCCAGGGCGATCTCCTGCATGCCCGCGGCGATCGAGGTGTTGAACGGGTTGGTGATGTCCGGGACGACCAGCCCCAGGGTGCGGGTGCGCTGGGTACGCAGGCCGCGCGCCGACGGGTCGGCCTGGTAGCCGAGGCGCTGTATGACGTCCTCGACCCGGGCGCGGGTGGTGGCCGACACGGGGCGGCGACCGCTCAGCACATGGGAGACCGTGGTGACGCTGACGCCCGCCTCGGACGCCACATCCACGATCTTGACCCGGCTCCCGCCCTGCACCATCGGCCTCCCGCTGTCGTCCAGGAATGTTGTCCTGGTGTTCGAGGTCACTCTATCCATTGTGCAAAACGTTTTGTATGGTGCTTGCGATCGCGCCGCACATGCGCCGAATCAAGGATGCAAAACGATTTGGAGACTTGATGTCCATCGCAGGCCGGAGAGCCGTATGACGAGCTCTCCAAGCCGCAGAACCGTGCTCGGTGCCGCACTCGGCGTGGCGTCGGCCGCGGCCCTGGCGGGTTGCTCGGGCGGCCGTCTCGCGGACGGCAGAACAGCCGTCCGGTTCCTCGGCCCGGAGACCCCCGAGACGTTCCGGGCGGTCATCCGAGGCTTCGAGCGGGCCAATCCCGACCTGCGGATCGACTACACCCCCGTACCGCCGGACCAGCTCGGTGACGTCCTCCAGCTGCGGCTCTCCGCGAAGGACGACGCGATCGACGTGTACGCGGTCGACCAGCCCCGTGTACCGGCGCTCACCGCGCGCGGCTTCCTCACCGACCTCACCCCGATCGCCGGCCGGGCCAGGGCCGCCGTCACCCCCGAGCAGTACGGCGTCAGCTCCTGGCAGGGCAGGCTCCGCTCGCTGCCGATCTGGACGTCCACCCAGTACCTCTTCTACAACGCGGACCTGCTGGCCAGGGCCGGCGCACCCCTGCCCGGAGCGGCCCCCGCCGACCGCTGGAGCTGGGAGAGGACCAAGAGCGTCGGCCGCCGCACCATGGAACGGGCCGGTGCCGACCACGCCCTGCTGCTGGAACAGACCGACCTGTACTACGGGCTCCAGCCGCTCGTCGAGTCCCTGCACGGCGGCTCCGGCATCACCGGCAAGGACATGCTCACTCCCGCCGTCACCACCCGGGGCTGGATCGACGCCCTCGACTGGTACCGGACGCTCTTCGCCGACGGCTCCTCGCCGCGCGGCATCCCCTCGTACCAGCTCTCCTCGCTCTTCACCTCCGGCCGGGTGCCGTTCTTCGTCGGCGGCCCCTGGAACCTCGGTGCCTTCGCCGGACTGAAGGACTTCACCTGGGGCACCGCGCCGCAGCCGAAGTTCGCCCACGGACGCGCCGTCACCCCCACCGACTCCTGGTCCTGGGGAGTGAACCCGTACGCCCAACACCCCGACGCGGCACTGCGGTTCATGGAATACGCCGCGCTCACCACGGGCGGAAGCCTGCAAACCGTCGAGGCGTCCCCGCTCATCCCGTCCAACCGCGCGGCCTTCGAGCGCTACGCGGCGAACCTGGAGCACAAGGCCACCAGGAGCACCACAGGCGTGGCCACGATCATGCGGTACGAACTCGCGCACACCGCCGTCAGCCGGCCGCGCAGCATCGGCTACACCCAGTTCGAGACCGTCATGGCCTCCGCCTTCTCCGACATCCGCAACGGCTCGGCCGTGGAACCCCGGCTGGTCAAGGCATCCGGAGAACTGATGCGTACCTGGGAGCGACTGCGATGACCACCACGGCGCCCCGATCCCCGCGGCGCTTCCCGCGCCGCCGCCCCGCCTCGCAGGGCAGGACCGCCCTGTACTTCCTGGCACCCGCGCTGCTCGCCCTCGTCGTCCTGCGACTGCTGCCCGCCGCGATGGCGGTCATCAGCAGCCTGCGCCACCACAGCCTCGTCGACGGCGTCACCACCTTCGTCGGCCTCGACAACTACGCTGACCTCTTCGCCGACAGCCAGTTCTGGCAGAGCGTCCGCGTCACGCTGCTGTTCAGCCTGGTCATCAACCCGCTCCAGGTGCTCATCGCACTCGGTCTCGCCGTCCTGCTGAACCGCCGCTTCGCGGGCGTCCGCTTCTGGCGGTCGCTGGTCTTCGCACCCATCGCCGTACCGCCGGCCGTCTCCGCGGTCATCTGGGGCATCCTCTACCGCCCCGAAGGGCCCCTCAACGCCGTCCTCGGCACGATGGGCATTCCGCCGCAGCCCTTCCTCACCAGCTCGCAACAGGCGCTCTTCGCCGTCATCGTGCTGATGTCCTGGGTCGGCGTCGGCTACTGGATGATGTTCCTGATCGCCGGGCTCCAGGACATCCCGCAGGAGTGCTACGACGCGGCCGCCGTCGACGGCGCCTCCGCCTGGCAGCGGTTCGTCCATGTCACGCTGCCGCTGCTGCGCCGCCCGCTCGCCTTCGTACTGGTCGCCGACACCGTCTCCAACTTCCTGGTGTTCGCCCCCGTGCAACTGCTGACCCGCGGCGGTCCCGACGGCTCGACCAATCTCATGATGTACGACGTGTTCCGCCGCGCCTACAGCGTCGGCGACATCAACTTCGCCCAGGCCGAAGTGGTGGTGCTCGTCGCGATCACCCTCGCGGTCGTCGCCGTCCAGTTCCGGATGATGCAGGGCAAGGGCGAGGAGTGAACCGATGAAGACAACGACCGCCCCCCAGCAGCCGACGGGACGCCGCCCCTCCGCGCTGAGGCACATGCCGCTCGCCACCGCCGTCGTCATCGGCGTGCTCTTCGCCCTTCCGCTCCTGTGGGTGCTCACCGGATCGCTCCGCCCCGGCGACAAGGTCCTGGCCGGACTCGACCGGCTCTCCTGGAGCAGCCTGATCCCGACCGATGCCACGCTGCACAACTATGTGACGCTCTTCCAGGGCGACTTCGGCCGCGCCGTGCTCAACTCCATCGGCGTGGCCGCCGCCACCGTCCTGCTCGGGCTGCTGCTCTCGGCGATGGCCGCGTTCGCGCTCTCGGTGTTCACCTTCCGAGGCCGCGGGCTCGTCTTCGCCGTGATCCTGCTCAGCTTCATGATCCCGTTCGACGCCATAGCGATCCCGCTCTCGGACGTCTTCCGCGACTGGGGTCTGCAGAACACCTATGCCGGACTCGTCCTGCCCGGCATCGGCAACGGCCTGGCGATCTTCCTGCTGCGCCAGTTCTTCCTGGCCATCCCGCGCGAACTCGTCGAGGCCGCCCGCATGGACGGGCTCGGCTGGTGGGGCATCTTCCTGCGGATCTACGTGCCCCTGTCGCGGCCCGCGCTGATCGGCGCCGGACTGACCCTGTTCACCTTCCAGTGGCAGTCCTACATGTGGCCGCTGCTCGTCGGCACCGAACCGGACAAGCAACTCGGCCCGATCGCACTCGGCACCCTCCAGGGCCAGATGGTCGTCGACTACGGCCAGGTGTTCGCCGCCGCCGTCGTCCTGACCGTCATCCCGCTCGTCGTCCTGCTGCGCCTGCAGCGGTATTTCACCCAGTCGATCGCGGGCAGCGGTCTGAAGTGACCGCCGGCCGCACCGGCCGTCCGACGAAGCCCATCCCCACGAACCGAGGAACACCGTGACCCATCCCCCCGCCGACATCCTCCTGGACACCGACATCGGCAGCGACGTCGACGACGCGCTCGCCCTCGGCGTACTGCTCGGCTCGCCCGAGGCCCGCCTCACCGGGATCACCACCGTCTACGGCGACACCCTGCTCCGGGCCCGCCTCGCACACCGGCTCGGCGCCCTCGCCGGCCACGATCTCACCGTCGTCCCCGGAGCCATCGACACCCTCTCCGGCAAGGAGGTCTGGTGGGCCGGACACGAAGGCAGGGCTTTCACCGACCTGGAGACCGAACCGGTACGCGACACCGTCGCCGCCGACCGCTTCCTCGTCGACTCCGTCCTGGCCCGGCCCGGCGCGACCGCCCTCATCGCCATCGCCCCGCTGGCCAACATCGCCCGCGCGATCCGCCTCGACGACCGCTTCGCCGCGGGCGTACGCACCCTGTACATGATGGGCGGCAGCTTCGGGCCGGGGGCCAAGGCCGAGCACAACATCGTCAGCGACATCACGGCCGCCCGCGTCGTCTTCGGTTCCGGCATCCGCATTGTCGTCACCGGCCTGGACATCACCACAAGGCTGCGCATCGAACGGCCCGGCATCGAGGCGATCCGGGAAGCCGGCGCCTACGGTGCCGCACTCGCCCGCGAGATCGACGCCTGGACCGGCTTCACCGGTGAACCGTGGAGCGTCCCGCACGACCCGATCACGGCGCTCTCCCTGCTGCGCCCCGACCTCTACACCACCGAGCGCGGCACGGTCGAGGTCACCGACGAGGGACTGACCGTCTTCACGGCCGACCAGGACGGCAACGTCGACCTTGTCGTGGACGCCGACGTGGCGGCCATCGCGGAGGAGATCGTCGCCCGGATCGTCCGGGCCTCCCGGCGCGACTGAACACCTGCCGCCGGGCGCGGCGGTACCGGCAGCGGTGCCGTCGTGGCCGGTTCGGTCGGGGTGATTCCGGTGGTACGCACCGATGCCCCGGCCCCCGGCCGACCCCACCGCACCGGGCCGACCCGGCCGGTGCGCGTACTCCGCCGAGGGTCACCTCGTGGCGCTCCGGCCCGACGGTCCCGGCGCGGTGCGGGCGGCCCGGTCGGAGCCCCTTGCCCGCGTGAGTCGAGATGTCCCGGCCGACCGGTCCGACACACACCGCGCGTCGGACCGGTCAGCACCTAGATCTCCGGGCCGAAACCCACCACCGGACAGGCTCCCGGCGCCACGGCCACCGCGTCCACCTCCACCGCCGCCGACCGGGCGGCCGGACTCGGCGCCCGAGAGCGCGGCCTCGTGACCTCTTGCGCCGGCGCGGTCACCAGGAACGTGGGATCGGCCAACCGGTCAGCCGCCGGGGACGGTCCGGCGGACCGGGCGCCGTACGGCACCTCGGAGGTGATCGCTGCTCAGCCGTGCCAGGACCGCCACAGCGCCGCATAGGCACCGTCCGCCGCCACCAGCTCGTCATGGCTGCCCAGTTCACTGATCCGGCCGCCCTCCACCACCGCGATCACATCCGCGTCGTGCGCGGTGTGCAGCCGGTGGGCGATCGCCACGACCGTCCGGCCGTCCAGCACTCGGGCCAGCGACCGCTCCAGGTGCCGGGCGGCCCGCGGGTCCAGCAGCGACGTCGCCTCGTCCAGCACCAATGTGTGCGGATCGGCGAGGACCAGCCGGGCCAGTGCGATCTGCTGGGCCTGAGCCGGTGTCAGCGCCAGACCGCCGGAGCCGACCTCGGAGTCCAGCCCCTCCTCCAGCGCCCGCGCCCAGCCGTCCGCGTCGACCGCGGCCAGCGACGCCCACAGCTCGGCGTCCCCGGCACCGGCTCGGGCCAGCAGGAGGTTGTCCCGCAGTGAACCCACGAACACATGGTGCTCCTGGTTGACCAGCGCCACATGCGTGCGTACGTCCTCGGCCTTCATCCGCGACAACTCCGCGCCGCCGAGCTTCACTTCACCCGTACGCGGCGCGTAGATACCGGCCAGCAGCCGGCCCAGCGTGGACTTGCCGGCCCCGGACGGGCCGACCAGCGCGAGGCGTGTGCCCGGCGCCACGTCCAGCGAGACGCGGTGCAGAACGTCGACCCCGGCGCGGTAGCCGAAGCGCACCTCGTCGGCCCGAACGTCCCGACCGTCCGGGACCACCTCGGCGTTGCCCGCGTCCGGTTCGATGTCCCGCACGCCGACCAGCCGCGCCAGCGACACCTGAGCGACCTGCAACTCGTCGTACCAGCGCAGGATCAGGCCGATCGGATCGACCATCATCTGCGCCAGCAGCGCACCCGTCGTCAACTGCCCCACGGTCAGCCAGCCCTCGATGACGAACCAGCCGCCGAGCATCAGCACCGCACCGAGAATCGTCACATAGGTGGTGTTGATGACGGGGAAGAGGACGGAGCGCAGGAACAGCGTGTACCGCTCCCAAGCAGTCCATTCCTTGATCCGCCGGTCCGACAGCATCACCCTGCGCGCACCCAGACGGTGTGCCTCCACGGTCCCCCCGGCGTCCACGGTCTCCGCGAGCATCGCCGCGACCGCCGCGTACCCCGCGGCCTCCGAACGGTACGCGGACGGGGCCCGTTTGAAGTACCAGCGACAGCCGATGATCAGGACGGGCAGGGCGATCAGCACCGAGAGCGCCAGCGGCGGAGCCGTCGCCGTCAGCGCGGCCAGCAGCAGCGCCGCCCACACCACACCGATCGCCAGTTGCGGCACGGCCTCACGCATCGCGTTGGCCAGCCGGTCGATGTCCGTGGTGATCCTGGAGAGCAGATCACCCGTCCCGGCCCGCTCCAGTACGCCCGGTGGCAGACCCACCGAGCGTACGAGGAAGTCCTCGCGCAGATCGGCCAGCATCTCCTCGCCGAGCATCGCGCTGCGCAGACGCATCATCCGGGTGCACACGGTCTGCACGATCAGCGCGAGCGCGAACACTCCGGCGGTGCGTTCCAGATGGAGGTCGGTGACGCCGTCGGAGAGATCCTCGACCAGCCCGCCCAGCAGATACGGGCCGACGATCGAGGCGATGACCGCGATGGCGTTGAACGACACCAGTACGGCGAACGGCCTGCGATGGCGCCCCAGCAGCTCCCGTACATACCTTCGTACGGTCGTGGGGGTGCCGACCGGCAGGGTCGTCGCCGACTCCGGCGCGGCCGGGTCGTACGCCGGTTCTGCGACGCCGATCATGCCCGTTCCTCGATTTCCTCGATCGTCCTGAGCGTGCCCTGAGAGGCCAGGGCCGCGATCTCGTCGTCCGTCTCGCGCGTCACGACCGCCCGGTAACGGACGTCCGAGTGCAGCAGTTCACGATGTGTGCCGACCGCGGCGACCACGCCCCCGTGCACCAGTACCACCCGGTCCGCCAGGTCGAGCAGCAGCGGCGACGAGGCGAAGGCCACGGTGGTGCGCCCCTGGCGCAGCGCCTTGATTCCGGCGGCGACCCGGGCCTCCGTGTGCGAGTCGACGGCGGAGGTCGGCTCGTCGAGAACCAGCGCCTCCGGGTCGGTCACCAACGAGCGGGCCAGGGCGAGCCGCTGGCGCTGACCACCCGAGAGCGAACGCCCGCGCTCGGTGATGCGTGTCGTCATCGGGCCGTCGTCCGTGGTCGCGGACGTCTGCGCCAACGAGTCCAGCACATCACCGCACTGGGCGGCGGACAGTGCGTCCTCGGCGCTCACCCGGCCCGACGACGGAACATCGAGCAGTTCGCGCAGTGTGCCGGAGAGCAGGACCGGGTCCTTGTCCTGGACCAGCACCGCCGTCCGGGCGGAATCCAGCGGGAGTTCGTCCAGCGGCACGCCACCGAGGAGGACGGACGGGAGGGTCTGCTCCGCCACCATGCCGTCCTTGGCGTCATCCGTTCCGGCAGCCGGTCCGCTGTGCGTTCCCTTCACCGTCGTGTCCACGTCCGTGCCCCGGTCCGCTCCCGCGTGGGCGTGTCCGCCCAGCCGTTCGGCCAGCCGTCCCGCCTCGTCCGGATCGCCACAGACCACCGCGGTGAACAGACCGGCCGGGGCCATCAGGCCGGTGACCGGGTCGTACAGATCGCCGGCCGGGGTGGCGTCGACGGTCGAGAGCCGGTCCGTACGGTGCAGCGAGAGCACCCGCACCGCGCGCTTGGCTGAGGGCCGCGAGAAGGAGTACGCCATCGCGATCTCCTCGAAGTGACGCAGCGGGAACAGCAACAGCGTCGCCGCGCTGTAGACCGTGACCAGCTGGCCGACGTCGATCCTGCCGTCGCGGGCCAGCGTCGCCCCGTACACGACCAGCGAGATGAGCAGCATGCCGGGCAGGAGCACCTGGATCGCGGAGATCAGCGACCACATCCGCGCACTGCGCACCGCGGCCTTGCGGACCTCCTGGGAAGCACGCCGGTAGCGGCCGAGGAACAGCTCCTCGCCGCCGATCCCGCGGAGCACCCGCAGCCCGGCGACGGTGTCCGAGGCCAGCTCGGTCGCCTTGCCTGCCTTCTCCCGCTGGAGGTCGGCGCGCCGGGTGGCCCGGGGGAGGAGCGGCAGCACCGCCAGGGCCAGCAACGGCATGGCGAGTGTCACCAGGATGCCCAGCGACGGCAGATAGAGGACGAGCCCCGCACAGATCAGCACCAGGGCGGCCGCGGCCGCGGCGAAGCGGGAGAGCGCCTCGACGAACCAGCCGATCTTCTCGACGTCACCGGTGGAGACCGCGACGACCTCGCCCGCGGCGACCCGGCGGGTCAGCGCCGAGCCGAGCTCCGCGGTCTTACGGGCCAGCAGCTGCTGAACGCGCGCGGCGGCGGTGATCCAGTTGGTGATGGCGGTCCGGTGGAGCATGGTGTCGCCCAGTGAGATCAGCACACCCAGGACCGCGATCAGGCCGCCCGCCCACGCGAGACGGCTGCCCGACCGGTCGACGACGGCCTGCACGGCGAAGCCGACGGCAGGTGGCAGCCCGGCCAGCGAACACTGGTGCAACAGGCCCCAGGACATGGCCTTGAGCTGGCCACGGAGCTGATTGCGCCCGAGCCAGAGCAGGAAGCGTGGCCCTGACCGGACATCGGGATCGCCAGGATCCGAGTACGGAAGATCGCGAATCTGCATGACGTCCCATGTGTCGGTTTGTTCGTTGAATGACTCAAACCGTGCAAGGTTCTCTCCGGGACGTCCGTCGGAGCAATTGATTTTCTCCATGAACGGCATGAATCGCGCCATGGTCGAGAGACCGACGGGGTGTGGGCCCGGCCCCGGTCGAGCCGGGCCGTACAGCCCGTGGTGCCGGCCGGTCAGCCCTTCTCCGGATTCTCCGAATCCATACCGGAGCGGGCCTTCTTCCACTCACCGCGCGTGAAGTCCGGGATCTGCTGAGGGGCGCCCTTCGCCTTGATGGACAGATGGCTGAGCGGCACGGGCGACGTCCACGTCGCCGCGTCGTACACGTCGAAATCGGGCACGAGGCCGAGCCGCATGCACTGCATCAGCCGGAACACCAGCATGTAGTCCATGCCGCCGTGTCCGCCGGGCGGGTTGGCGTGCTCCTTCCACAGCCAGTGGTCCCACTGGGCGTACGTGGAGAAGTCGCCCCAGTTGTCGTTCGTGTGGTCGGGCTCGATGTAGATGCGGGCCGGGTAGTCCTCGAAGACCCCCTTCGTACCGCCGAGGCTGTTGATCCGCGAGTACGGATGCGGGGTGGACACATCGTGCTCCAGACGGATGACCCGTCCCTTGGCGGTCTGGACGAGACTGATCGTCCGGTCGCTCTCGATATAGGTCTCCTTCCAGCTCGGATCACCGGCCGGCATGTTCTTCTCGCGGTACTCGGCGAGCCCCAGGGACGGCGAACCGACGCTGGTGATGCTCACCGCACGGTCGCCGCGATTGAGGTCCATGTAGTTGGCGACCGGACCGAAGCCGTGGTTGGGGTAGAGATCGCCCCGCAACCTGGTGTGCCACAGCCTGCGCCAGGGACCTTCGTAGTAGTTCGGGTCGAACATCAGGCCACGCAGATCGTGGTTGTACGCGCCCGCGCCGTGCAGCAGATCACCGAAGAGCCCGGCATGCGCCATGCGCAGCACCCGCATCTCGTTCTGCCCGTAACAGCAGTTCTCCAGCTGCATGCAGTGGCGTCTGGTGTGCTCGGAGAGATCGACCAACTCCCAGAGCTGGTCGAGCCGGAGGGCGATCGGACACTCCACGCCGACATGCTTGCCGTTGAGCATGGCGGTCTTCGCCATCTCGAAGTGGAAGTCCCAGGGAGTCGCCACATAGACGAAGTCGATGTCCCCGCGCTTGCAGAGATTCTCGTAGTCGTCCTCGCCGCTGGTGTAGACGGCGGGTGCCGGCTGACCGGCGGCGGTCACCTTCGCCGCCGCCCTTTCGGCCTTGGCCCTGACCGGGTCGCAGACGGCGACGACCTGTACGCCGCTGACGGCCAGAAAGAGGTCGATCATGCTGCCGCCGCGGTTGCCGAGGCCGACCATGCCGACCCGGACGGTGGACCGCCGCTCGAACGGCACTCCCACCATGGTGCGCCCCCGCCGTTTCGGAGCGGCCGGCTGTTCCGTGACAGCGGCTTCCGGGCCCCGGCCGGGCGTGGTGGCGGCTGCGGTGCCGCTGCCGAGACCGCCGAGTCCGAGCCCGGCGCCGGCCACTCCGGCGGTCGTCCAGAGGACCGAGCGGCGGCTCATCGAGCCTTCGTCGCCGTCCTGTGTACCGTCGTTCTGCTGTGCTGCGTCGTTCATCGATCCTCCAGAAGGGGGGTCTGTCGTGCGCGGCTGGTGCATGAACCTCGCCAAGGACCTTGGTAGTTGAGGCTGCTGATGCGCAAGGGGAGTGATTGGACTCCTGCTCCGAAACCATGGACTTTCGTGCACACGCAATCGCCGGGTCGGCTCGGAATCCGAGCCCACCCGGCGATTGCGGACCAGGGTCTTTCGTTTGGATCACGCCGGGGCACGCGAGCCCGGCAGGATCCGAACGAAAGACCCTGGGTCAGGACCGGCGGCCGACCGTGGACGAGCCGGTCGACCGGACAGCCCCGGTGATCACCGCACGACGGCCCCCGGCCGCGTGGCCCGCTCCAACTCCATCAGCACCGAGTAGTACGAGTGCCCGGTGGCCCGGTCCATACCGATCTCGCACATGCGGTTGGCCGACAGATACGCGTCGTACTTCCGCGTGTTGACCTCGGCCGCTTCCTTCGCCGTCGCGGAGGCCGTCAGTTCCTTGTGGAGCATGCCCCGGTCGCCCGCGAAGGCGCAGCACCCGGCGTCGTCAGGGATCACGACCTCCTCGGCGCAGGCCTCCGCGACCGTGCGCAGCTGCTCCACGTCGTCCAGGTGCTGCATGGAACACGTCGGGTGCAGGACCGCCGAATCGATTTTGCGGAGCACTGTCAGCTCGGGAAGCAGCTCGTCCGCCGCCCAGACGAGGGAGTCGACGATGGTCAGCTCCCGGTGCAACTCGCGGTTGTCGTCGGTGAGGTACGGCACCACCTCATGGGCGATGCCCAGTGTGCACGACGAGGCGTCGACGACCAGCGGCAGCTTTCCGCCCGCCGTCCAGCCCCAGGCCGCCTCCACGATGCGGTTGGCCATCACGGTGTTGCCCTCGTCGTACCCCTTGGAGTGCCAGATCGTCGCGCAGCAGGTCCCCGCGACGTCATCCGGGATCCATACCGGCTTTCCGGCACGGGAGGAGACGGCGACGACGGCCTGTGGCAGCGACGGGCCGCGATGGCCCTCGGGACCGCCGAAGATACGGTTGACACACGCCGGGTAATAGACGGCGATCGCCCCGACGCGTGAGGTGCGGGGCAGCTTCCGCGCGGCGGCGCCGGGGATCTCGGGCAGCCATTCGGGCACGAGGTCCGGGCGTACGGCCTTACGGGCCAGCCCGGTGATGGTCTCCAGCGGTCCGTCGCCGATCCGGTCCCCGATCCGGTCGGCCGCGGCGACGGCGAGCCGTGCCGCCGCCTCGACCGCCTTGAAGTTCTTCGCGGTGAGTGCCGCGATCCGTTCCTCGCGCGGGGAGTGCCGCTGGTGACGGAAGTCCTTCATCATCGCGCCGGTGTCGATGCCGACCGGACAGGCGAGCTTGCACGTCGAGTCGCCCGCACAGGTGTCGACCGCGTCGTAGCCGTACGCGTCCAGCAGTCGCTCCTCCACCGGTGAACCGCCGGGCTGTCGCATCATCTCCCGGCGCAGCACGATCCGCTGGCGCGGCGAGGTGGTCAGGTCATGGCTGGGGCAGGTGGGCTCGCAGAAGCCGCACTCGATGCAGGGGTCGGCGATCAGCTCGACCTCGGGGATGGTCTTCAGCCCCCGCAGATGGGCCTTCGGGTCGCGGTCGAGGACGATCCGGGGCGCCAGAACCCCGTCGGGGTCGATGATCTGCTTCGTGCGCCACATCAGTTCGGTCGCCTTCGGGCCCCACTCCAGCTCCAGGAAGGGGGCGATATTGCGGCCGGTGGCGTGCTCCGCCTTCAAGGATCCGTCGAAGCGTTCCACCGTCAGTCGGCAGAAGTCGTCCATGAACGCGGCGTAGCGGTCGACGTCGGACGGCTTCGCCGCGTCGAAGGCGAGCAGGAAGTGGAGATTGCCGTGCGCCGCGTGACCGGCTACGGCGGCGTCGAAGCCGTGCTCCGCCTGGAGTGCGAGCAGGGCCTCGCAGGCGTCGGCCAGCCGGGAGGGCGGCACCGCGAAGTCCTCCGTGATCAGCGTCGTGCCCGTGGGCCGGGAGCCGCCCACCGCGGTGACGAACGCCTTGCGGGCCTTCCAGTAGCCCGAGATGACCTTGGCGTCGCGGGTGAACCCATTGGTCACCGAGGCCACGGGGGCGACCAGGTCGAGCCCCTCGACCACGGCCGCCGCCGCCCGCTCGTACTCCTCCTGCCCCGCCTCGTCAGGAGCGCGGAACTCCACCAGCAGCGCCGCGGTCTCCTTGGGTAGCTCGGCCCAGTCCGCGGGCACGCCCTGGACGCTGACCGACGCGCGCAGCGTATTGCCGTCCATCAGTTCGACGGCGATCGCTCTCGCCTCGTTGAACCGGGGCACAGCGGCGGCCGCCGCGGTGAGGGAGGGGAAGAAGAGCAAGGCGGTGGAGACCCGGCGGTCCAGGGGCAGGGTGTCGAACACGACCTCGGAGATGAAGCCGAAGGTGCCCTCGGAGCCGACCATCAGACCGCGCAGGATCTGCACGGGCGTCGATCCGTCCAGGAAGGCGTCGAGCCGGTAGCCGTTGGTGTTCTTGATCTCGTACTTGGCGCGGATCCGGGCGGTGAGCCCGGCATCGGCCTCGATCTCCGCCTTCAGCGCCAGCAGCCCCTCGCACAGTCGCGGTTCGGCATGGGCCAGGTCCTCGTCCGCCGCGGGGTCGGCCGTGTCGACGACCGTGCCGCTCGGCAGTACGAAGGTGAGGGAGGAGACGGTTCGGTACGAATTGCGGGTCGTTCCCGCGGTCATCCCGGAGGCGTTGTTGGCGACGACTCCGCCGATCGTGCAGGCGATCGCGCTGGCCGGGTCGGGCCCCAGGAGCCGTCCGTGCCGGGCGAGGGCGGCGTTGGCCCGCAGGACCGTCGTCCCCGGCCGGATGCGGGCCCGCGCGCCGCCGTCCAGGACCTCGATGCCCGCCCAGTGATGGCGTACGTCGACGAGGATGTCCTCACCCTGGGCCTGGCCGTTCAGACTGGTGCCGGCGGCCCGGAAGACGACCTCGCGTCCCTTGCCGTGCGCGTACGACAGGATCGCCGAGATGTCGTCGATGTCCTCCGGGACCACGACGACCTGGGGGACGAATCGGTAGGGGCTGGCGTCGGAGGCGTACTTCACCAGGTCGGAGATCTTCCACAGCACCTTCTCCGGCCCCAGCAGGTCGATCAGCTCGCCGCGCAGCGGTTCCGGCGTACCCGGAGCCTGTCGGTCGGGGACCCGGTCCGGGGACGGAGTACGCGCCGCACCGGGGCGGAGTGCTTCCGGCTTCGGCTCCAGCAGTGGCATGTCGGGCTCTCCTCGGCGGTTCTGTTCTGTTCGGTTCCATACGGCGGCGGCACGCGCGGCACCCCTCGGGTGCGCGCGCGGGCGCGCGGGTTCAGCAGCGGCGCTCCGGCATCCCGTTGACCAGGGCGGACAACAGCCCGCCGAGCACCTCGCGCTGATCGGCGGTCAATGGAGCCAGGATCTCCTCTGCGGCGGCCCGTCGCGCGTCGCGCAGCGACCGGAGCGTGGCGAGGCCTTCTTCGGTGATCTCGATCCGTACCACCCGGCGGCTGTCCGGATCGGGGGCGCGGCGGACCCGCCCGCTCGCCTCCAGGCCGTCGACCAGGCTGGTGACGGCGCGCGGGACGACGTCCAGGCGCTGCGCGAGATCCGCCATCCGGGGCGGCCCTTCGTAATGGGTGACGGTGCGGAGCAGCCGGAACTGTGCGGGAGTGATACCGATCGGCTCCAGCTGGCGGCTCTGAATCCGCTGGAGCCTGCGGGTCACCCGCAGCAGCTGCTCGGCGAGCGCGCCCTCGGCGTCGGAGGAGTCCATGGGGGAACAATATCAGGATCTTGTACATTGTGAGTATAGGTAACAATGAGCTATGCTCTCAAAATTGGAGTCGCCGGATCCGCGTCGCGCGATCCGATCACCCGGCTTGGAGGCCGAGCTGTCGAGCCCGACGAAGGAGCCCATGAAACCCGACGAAATCACCTGGACACCACCGCCCCGCGGCGAGAGCCGCCCGCCGGCCGAGCTGCGCCGCATTCTGCGTCTCTTCCGTCCCTACCGAGGCCGGCTCGCCCTGGTGGGGCTGCTCGTCGGCGCCTCGTCGCTGGTGTCGGTCGCCTCGCCGTTCATGCTGCGCGAAATCCTGGACACCGCCATCCCGCAGGGGCGTACGGGACTGTTGTCGTTGCTCGCCCTCGGCATGATCCTCACGGCCGTGATGAACAGCGTCTTCGGCGTCCTGCAGACCCTGATCTCCACCACGGTCGGCCAGCGCGTCATGCACGATCTGCGCACCGCGGTCTACGCCCAGCTGCAGCGGATGCCGCTGGCCTTCTTCACCAGGACCCGCACCGGCGAGGTGCAGTCCCGCATCGCCAATGACATCGGCGGCATGCAGGCGACCGTCACGTCCACGGCGACGTCGCTGGTCTCCAATCTCACCGCGGTCGTCGCCACGGTCGTCGCCATGCTGGCGCTCGACTGGCGGCTCACCCTGGTCTCGTTGCTCCTGCTGCCCGTCTTCGTCTGGATCAGCCGCCGGGTCGGCCGCGAGCGCAAGAAGATCACCACCCAACGCCAGAAGCAGATGGCCGCCATGGCGGCCACGGTCACCGAATCGCTCTCCGTCAGCGGCATCCTGCTCGGCCGGACGATGGGCCGGGCGGATTCCCTCACCAAGGGTTTCGCCGAGGAGTCCGAGAAGCTGGTCGACCTCGAAGTGCGCTCCAGCATGGCCGGGCGGTGGCGGATGTCGACGATCGGCATCGTCATGGCAGCCATGCCCGCCGTCATCTACTGGGCGGCGGGCCTCGCCCTGCAGTCCGGTGGTCCCGTTGTCTCCATCGGCACACTCGTCGCCTTCGTCTCGCTCCAGCAGGGTCTCTTCCGCCCCGCCGTGAGCCTGCTCTCCACCGGGGTGCAGATGCAGACGTCCCTCGCGCTCTTCCAGCGGATCTTCGAGTACCTCGACCTCGATGTGGACATCACCGAGCCGGAGGACCCCGTCCGGCTGGAAAGGGTCCGCGGTGAGGTCCGCTTCGAGGACGTCGACTTCAGTTACGACGAGAAGAGCGGTCCGACGCTCAGCGGCATCGATGTGACCGTGCCGGCCGGCGGCAGCCTGGCGGTCGTCGGGCCCACCGGTTCCGGAAAGTCCACGCTCAGCTATCTGGTTCCCCGGCTCTACGACGTCACCGGCGGCCGGGTCACGCTCGACGGGGTCGACGTACGCGACCTCGACTTCGACACCCTGGCGCGGGCCGTGGGCGTGGTCTCCCAGGAGACCTACCTCTTCCACGCCTCGGTCGGCGACAATCTGCGCTTCGCCAAACCCGATGCGACCGACGCCGAGATCGAGGCGGCCGCCCGTGCGGCGCAGATCCACGAGCACATCGCCTCACTGCCCGACGGCTACGACACCCTGGTCGGTGAACGCGGCTACCGCTTCTCCGGCGGTGAGAAGCAGCGTCTGGCCATCGCCCGTACGATCCTGCGCGACCCTCCCGTCCTGGTACTCGACGAGGCGACGAGCGCCCTCGACACCCGCACGGAGTTCGCCGTGCAGGAAGCGATCGACGCCCTCTCCGCGGGGCGCACCACCATCACCATCGCGCACAGGCTCTCCACCGTCCGCGACGCCGAACAGATCATCGTGCTGGACGGCGGCCGCACAGCGGAGCGGGGCAGCCACGACGAACTGCTTCAGCAGGACGGCCGCTACGCCGCCCTGGTGCGGCGGGACACCCAACTGGCTCCCGCGGCAAGCTGATCAATGTCGGACCCACCCCGGCCGAGGCTGTACACGCGGCGACGCCGCCGCTCCCGTGGGACAGGGAGCGACGGCGTCGTGCGGAGCAATGGTCAGACGAGCCAACCCACGAAGTGGACGATGCCGGCGAGCAGGTTGGTGATGAGGTTCATCCGGTGTTTCTCCTTGTACGTGGTGCATCTGTGGGACAGCACAGTCGCGGTCTGCAGCCCGTCGCTTGCGCCCCGTAATCATCATCTTTCGCAGGGGAATTGAGCAACGAATGGCGAAACGATCACGCGTTCCAGCGAACATCCGATCCCCTGTTCGTGTGTTCTGTCGTGGGTGGCGGGGTCCGTGTCGGCCGGTTCCGGATTCCGGGCAGCGGGATAGCGTGCCCGCATGGTGAACGAGTCCCCGGACATTCCGCCCCACCACGCGCACCGCGCGCCGCGCCGCAGGCGCCTGGCGCTGTTCATCGGTGTCGTCCTCGTTCTCGTCGTGGCGGCAGCGATCCTCGTACCGTTGCTGACGCGGGGGCCGAAGGTCGAGCAGGCACGCCCACTCGTGATCCCCGAAGGCCGACGGGCGTCCCAGGTGTACGCCGCGGTCGACCGAACCCTGTCCGTCGCGTCCGGCACCACGGAGAAGGCCGTCGCAGCGGCAGATCTGCCGCTCCCGGCCGAGGCGAACGGCAATCCCGAGGGCTACCTCTTCCCGGCGACCTACCCCATCACCTCGCGCACCACCCCGCAGGGCCTGCTCACGTACATGGTCGACACGGCGGTCGAGCGGTTCGGCGCGGACCACATCACCACGGGTGCGCGACGGAATGGTGTCTCCGTCTACCAGTCGGTGACGATCGCCAGCATCGTGCAGGCCGAAGCGGACACCGAGCACGACATGGGCAAGGTCGCCAGAGTCATCTACAACCGGCTCGGTCGGGGCATGCCGCTCCAGATGGACTCCACACTCAACTACGCCCTCAACCGCAGCTCCCTGGACACCACCACCGGCGACACGAAGATCGACAGCCCGTACAACAGCTATGAGCGCAGGGGGCTGCCGCCCACACCCATCGGGAACCCGGGGGAGCAGGCGACGACGGCGGCGATCACCCCCACACCCGGACCGTGGCTGTACTTCGTCACGGTCGCGCCGGGAGACACGCGCTTCACCAGCAGCTACGCGGAACAGCAGAAGAACGTGGAGGAGTTCAACCGCAACCGCCGCAGCGCGTCCAGCGGCTGATCACCCGGGCTGTCGCTCGGGGCGGTCGATGTCCGTCGCTGTCGCCCGGGTCCGGCCGGCACCCGCGCTGTCATGTCGGCGCGTTCGGCACTTGTGCCGTCACGCCAGGGCGGGGGCGAAATCCGCGTGCGTCCCTCTCCCCGTTCCCGTCTCCGTGTCCGGCTCGTCCAGCAGCCGTGTGATCGCACGCACCGCTGCCCGCCCCGCCCGGTTGGCGCCGATCGTGCTGGCGGACGGCCCGTACCCGACGAGGTGGATCCGCTCGTCCCGCGCCGCCCGCGTGCCCTCGACCCGGATGCCGCCGCCCGGCTCACGCAGCTTCAACGGCGCGAGATGATCGATGGCGGCCCGGAATCCGGTCGCCCAGAGGATGACATCGGCCTCTACCGTGCGGCCGTCGTCCCAGGCGACCCCGGTCGGCGTGATCCGGTCGAACATCGGCAGCCGGTCCAGCACCCCGTTCTCGCGGGCGCGCCGCACCGCGTCGGTGAGCGGCAGCCCCGTCACGCTCACCACACTCTGCGGCGGCAGCCCGCGCCGTACTCGCTCCTCCACCATCGCCACGGCGGCCCGCCCCCGGTCCGCGTCGAACGGCCCGCCACGGAACACCGGAGGCCGACGCGTCACCCAGTACGTCTGAGCCGCCACTTCGGCGATCTCCATCAGATGCTGCGTACCGGAGGCTCCGCCACCGACCACCACCACGCGCTGCCCCGCGAACTCGTCGGGTCCCGGGTAGTTCGCGGTGTGCAACTGCCGCCCCCGGAAGGTCTCCTGGCCCGGGTAGCGCGGCCAGAACGGCCGGTCCCAGGTGCCGGTGGCGCTGATGAGGGCGCGGGTGGCATATGTGCCCTCGGACGTCTCGACTAGCAGCCGCCCGTCGTCGCCCTCACGCACCGCGCTCACCTCGACCGGCCGGTGAACCCGCAGGTCGAAGGTGCGCTCATAGGCGTCGAAGTACTCGCCGATCACCTCGGACGAGGGCCGGCTGTCATCGGCTCCGGTGAGTTCCATCCCGGGCAGGGCGTGCATGCCGTGGACTTTGCCGTAGGTCAGCGAGGGCCAGCGGAACTGCCAGGCGCCGCCGGGGCTCGGAGCGTGATCGAGCACGACGAAGTCACGGTCGGGTTCCAGGCCGACACGTCGCAGATGGTAGGCGCCGGACAGTCCTGCCTGTCCGGCGCCCACCACGACGACATCGATCGTGCGTGCTGAGGTCACCCCGAAGTTGTTCACGCTTCTACCAACTTGTCCGAGGGTGCGGATCTTCCCGGGAGCCGCCACGATTCTGGCTCACCGGCCGCTCGACGGCCTGACGCACCGAGCGGGCCGCCGAGACGCCGCCCGACCGGCTCGCCTCCTCGATCATTCCGACCGGCCGACTGCCAAGACCGGTTCACTTCCCCGACCGGCTCACCGCTCCGACGACTCTCCCAGCCGGTTCACCTCCCCGACCGGTTCACCTCCCCGACCGGGTTCACTTCCCCGACCGGGCTCACCGGCCGTCGGCGACCAGCAGCGGAGCCCCGCCGGGCACGGACGCGGGCCGGCCGTTCGCGGCGGGCAGCCCGAGCAGTGGCGACGCCGGGACGGTGGAGAGCAGGCCGCGCGCTGCCAGCTCGGGTGTCACGCCCTCGCCGAACCAGTACGCCTCCTCCAGATGCGGGTAACCGGACAGCACGAAGTGCTCCACACCCAGCGCGTGGTACTCCTCGATCCGGTCGGCGACCTCCGCATGACTTCCGACCAGCGCGGTGCCCGCACCGCCCCGCACCAGGCCGACACCCGCCCACAGATTCGGCGCGATCTCCAGCCTGTCGCGGGAGCCGCCGTGCAGCGCCAGCATCCGCTGCTGCCCGACCGACTCGCTCCGCCCCAAAGCCTGCTGAGCGGCGGCGATCGTCTCGGGATCGAGATCGTCCAGCAGCCGGTTCGCCGTCGCCCACGCCTCGCGCGAGGAGTCGCGGGAGATGGTGTGCAGCCTGATCCCGAAACGGACCGTACGGCCCTGCTGCTCCGCCGGTCCTCGGATCCAGTCGATCTTCTCCTTCACCGCCGCCGGGGGCTCACCCCAGGTGAGATAGACATCGGCGTGCGCGGCGGCCACCGGCCCCGCAGCCGCCGACGACCCACCGAAGAAGATGTCCGGCAGCGGTTCCGGCGGCAGCGCGGTCAGTCCGCCCTCCACCTGGTAGTGCTCACCGTCGAAATCAAACGGCCGTCCGCTCCACACACCCCGGACCACCGAGAGGAACTCCGCGGTCCGCGCATACCGCCGGTCGTGGTCCAAGTGGTCGCCGAAGCGCCGCTGCTCCGTAGAGTCGCCACCCGTCACCACATTGAGCAGCAACCGCCCCCTGGTGATCCGCTGATACGTCGCCGCCATCTGCGCGGCGAGCACCGGCGAGATCACGCCCGGACGGAACGCCACCAGGAACTTCAGCCGGTCGGTGTGCTGAGCCAGGGCGACCGTCGTCAGCCAGGCGTCCTCGCACCAGGTTCCGGTGGGCGTCAGCACGGCCTCGAACCCCAGCTGCTCGGCGGCCTTGGCGATCTGCGTCAGATACTCGATGTCGGGCGCGCGCACCCCGCTCACCGGGGTGATTCGGTTCCGCTTGATCCCGCCGTCGGCGTACGCGTGCCGGTCGACGAGCGTACGGCCGTCACCGCCGGTGGGCAGGAACCAGTGCAGATGAACATTCATGACGAGGCCCTTCGGTACGAGCGGGGAGCTGTCGAGGACGGGGGCAGATCGCGGTTGAAGCGGGTGTCGACGTAGTCCTTGAAGGGATAGCGCCGGGGAATGAGGTTCGGATCGGCGAAGGTGTCGGCGATCGCCTAAGCCGATCCCGGCATCGGCGTTGACGGACTCGCCGAAGACCAGGGCCAGGCATGCGGTGGCGAGTGAACAGCGCAGCCCCGTCATCGCCCCGGGCAGTGCGCCCGGCAGTATCACGTGCTGGGTCAGCCCGCATCGTCCGATCCCCAACGACGCACCGGTTTACGTGAGTTGGGCGTCGACCCTGCGATCTCCCGCGTGCACGTCGAGATACGGATGAAAGGCCACACCGAGCGCGATGAGCGCCACCTTCGGAGCCTCGCCGATTCCGAGCCGGATGATGAGGAGCGGGATCAGCCCGACCCAGGGGGCGGTGCGCAGTATCTGCACACCGGCGTCCACGAGATCCTCGCCGAGTCGTGAGAGCCCGGACACCAGCGCGAGCGCTGTTCCGACCACACCCCCGAGCGCCGGCCCCACGGCGACCCGCTGCAACGAGATGCCCCTCGCCGACGGCAGAGTCCCGTCCACGACCAGATCCGATGCGGCGCGGGCGATGGTGCCGGGCGACGCCGGCATCGGGGTACAGGACTCCGGTGGCGCTGAGTACCTGCCACAGTGCGAGAAGCGGCAGCGGCCTCACGGCACGCCGCATCCAACGGGGTACCGCTCGGAGGCTTACACCCCGGGCGGAAGCCGCAACAATCAGCTCCAGGTCCAGAGACCGGCGAGCAGACAAAAGAGATAGTTCATCGGATTCTGGTGATATATCCGGTGAGGCGAGTGCGGGGCCGATGGTCATGAGGGCTCCATGAGCAGTCCACGGACGGAGGAGGCGCACCCGGCCGCACGCGTACGTCAACCGCAGCGGTCACACGGCACGGCGGCTATGGTTCGCGGTCGGCGGTGCGGCCTGTGCCGGGGCCCATGCGAACACGCACGTACAGCGGCGGGAACGGGCGGCCGGTACGGCCGGTCAGCGAAGGGGAAAGCGCTGAAAGAACGTCAGCAGCCTTGACAACAGGCGGCAGAGGCCACCCGCAGCAGGTCGATATGACCGCGCGAAGTGAGCAGAGCTGAACGGAACATGGCGCCGAACGTAGCGATCCATGACCGAAACGGTCAATGGTGTCTCGGCACGTGAACGCGCGAATCTCGCCGCACGAGCGAGAGGATGCACCCATGCCCCACGCCTTCACGACCAGCGTCCTGCACATCACCACCGGAGCGACGGAGACCGTCACCGACCTCACGCACGACTGCGAGCAGTTCCTCACCCGGACCGCCGCCGCCAGGGACGGTCTGCTCAATGTCTTCGTACCGCATGCAACCGCCGGCATCGCCATCCTCGAAACCGGATCGGGCAGCGACGACGACCTGCTGGCCACCCTCCACACCCTGCTCCCCGCCGACGAGCGCTGGCAGCACCGCCACGGCACCCCCGGTCACGGCCGCGACCACGTACTCCCCGCCCTCGTCCCCCCGCACGCGACCCTTCCGGTGATCGGGGGCCGGCTGGAATTGGGGACGTGGCAGTCGGTGTGCCTGGTCGACACAAATCGCGACAATGCAAACCGTCAGGTTCGTCTGTCGTTCCTCGGGTAGGGCTGCGTCTGCCGTTACTGTAGGAGTGATCTCCGGCCGCACCAAGTGAGAGCCCAGCACCTCACCCCGGCCGAGATCCGCCGTCTACTGGCAACTACCCGTCGGCGCCCTCCTCGACAGGGCAACCACGCGATGAACTGGTCGAGATGGCGCCGACTACACCAGGACCGGGCCCGCCGCTGCCACTACACACGGCGCTGCCACTCGTTCGCAGGACAGACCGGGCGAACCCGCCCCGCACCCGGCACCGCCCCGCTGAAATCCCCACACTCAAGCCGTTGACCAGGACATAAACCGAAGTGTGGCTGGAGTATTAGGCGCGGTCGGCCAAGACCGGGACACCGTGCTGTTCTGGGACAAGGTGACGTGCTTGCGCAGGTACACCAGATCCACAAGCGCAGGGGCCTTGACCCCGGATCCTGGACACTTGAGACGTGGATCTTGAGGATCTGAGAACGGACATCTTGTGGTCATGAAGCACTACCCGCCGGAGTTCAAGGCGGACGCGGTCGCGTTGTACGAGTCGCGGCCGGGAGCGACGATCAGGTCGGTCGCTGCTGATCTGGGGGTCAACCCGGAAACGCTGCGGAACTGGGTCCGGGCGGCCGGAGCGAGTCGGCCCCGGGGACGCCGGGCGGAGGTGCCGGCGGAGCCGCCCACGCCGCTGGAGGCGGAGAACGCCGCTCTGCGCAAGAAGGTCCGCGAACTGGAGGAAGAGCGCGAGATCCTGCGGAAGGCGGCGAAGTATTTCGCAGGGGAGACGCGCTGGTGAACCGCTTCCAGTTCGTCGCCGACCATCAGCGCCGCTACGGCGTGAAGCGGCTGTGCAGCATCCTCGGCATCGCCCGCTCCAGCTTCTACTACTGGCGCCAAACGGCCGCGGACCGCGCCGCCCGGCAGGCGGCCGATGCCAGACTCGCCGCCCGGATACGCACTGTGCACTGTGAATCGGACGGCACCTACGGCGTCCCCAGGATCACCGCCGAACTCCGCGAGGACGGCGAGCACGTCAACCACAAACGGATCGCGCGGGTGATGCGGAGCATCAATCTGGCAGGAGTGCGGCTGCGTCGCAGGCACCGCACCACGATTGCGGACCCGGCCGCGGCGAAGGCCCCGGATCTGATCGGCCGCGACTTCACCGCGAGTGAACCGAACACGAAGTACGTCGGCGACATCACCTATCTCCCCGTGGACGGCGGGAAGTTCCTCTACTTGGCTACCGTCATCGACCTCGCCTCACGCCGCCTGGCCGATCGCGGATCACATGCGCACCGAGCTCGTCACCGACGCGCTGGCCGCCGCCGAACGTACCCGCGGCAGCCTCGCCGGGGCGGTCATGCACACCGATCACGGCGCCCAGGGTGGATTCAACTGGTCGTCGCAACACCTCGATCGCGGAGGTGTGCAATGGGACGGAGCAAGCGACGGATGCTGGAGGCGCCGGCGGGTGCTCGGCGGCAGTGGGCGGCGGATCGGGCGCTCCGGCCACCGGTGCGTTCTCCGGGGCGGCCGGAGCCGTCTCGCGCGGTGCAGCGGGAGTTCTGGCGCCTGATCGCGTCGGGGGTGACGACGGTTGAGGCCGCGGGCGAGGTGGGTGTGTCGTGGCCGGTCGGGTCGCGGTGGTTCCGTCACGCTGGTGGGATGCCGCCGCTCAGCCTGGACGAGCCCACGGGCCGCTACTTGTCGTTCGCCGAGAGGGAGGAGATCGCGCTGCTTCGCGCTCAGGAGGCTGGCGTGCGCGAGATCGCGCGCCGGATCGGACGCGACCCGGGGACCGTTTCTCGCGAGTTGCGCCGCAACGCGGCGACCAGGAGCGGGAAGCAGGTCTACCGCGCTCTGGTGGCGCAGTGGAAAGCGCAGCAGGCCGCGAAACGTCCGAAGTCGGCGAAGCTCGTGGGCAACGACAGGTTGCGTGAGTACGTGCAAGAGCGGCTTGATGGGAGCGTCCGCCGACCCGACGGCACGATCGTCACGGGCCCCGAGACGCCCGTGTGGAAGGGCCTGAACAAGCCGCATCGGCAGGACAGGCGATGGGCGATGGCGTGGAGTCCGGAGCAGCTGCCGTCGCGGGCCGTCGCGTTGCCGGTGTCGAGGGCCGTGTCGCCGACGGAGGCGGTGAGGGGCTCAACGAGTGCGTGCAACTCTGCTGTCGCACCGGACCGTTCGGCCCCTTCGAGGCGGTCTATCAGGGCCTCGAATCGTCCGGCCCACAGCCCTTCCTGCCGCGCCCGCTCCGCGCCGGTATCGCCTGGCGGCGGGGGCGTGAGGGCTTGCGCGGTGCGATCGAGCCGCACCAGCTCTGTCCTCACACGCTCGGCGTCACCGCGACCGACCAACTCCGCGGCACGACGTTGCGTCACGGGCCAGAACGCGGTATCCACGGCCCGGACCACTGCCCGTCCGCCTTCCGACGCCAGTGCCGTCAGTTCCTCAAACAGCATGCTTGCCCCCATTCGCCGCCGGACAGCCACTCACGACTCATCCCTGTACACGTTCGGAATTGTCGAAATGTTCCCGCGGAGACAGCGGCGAGGAGCGTGTGCTGCATCTCCGAACAGTGCTGCGGGTCCACGGCCTGACTCTCCCGCTGATCGCCTACAGCACCGGATCCCGAGCCCTCTGCGGGTCAGGGGAAAGGCGGCGAGCTGCCGAGTACATGAAGACGAGCAGCACCCGCACGGCGGGCAGCGCTTCGGCGCGGTCGGCCAGCACGTCCTTCTTCGGGGTACCCGCGTAGTCGACGATCACCGGCAGGGCGGCGGAGTCGGCGTCGTCGTAGCCTTCGGCGATCATGCTCGCAGGGACGACGGTGAAGGTGGTCAAGCGCTACGACTCTTGATCGGGCAGTCGGCAGGATGCTGGGGTTCCGGAGCGCGGCCCAGCCATGGTCGGCTTTCCCGCGCGTCGTCGGCCCTTCGTCTTCTGCGGCCATCCCGAGTGAAACGGCCACAGAAGACGGGTCTGGTGTGTGCGCAGCAACCGGATAGCCTGGGTTGCCTTAACGGAGGTTGGTGGATACAAACGCCAGCAATACCAACCGTAACGTCCGGTTGAGCTTCTTCGGCGGGTGAGTCGCTGCAACTGCACTGTAGAGCGCAAGTCCGGCCGCACCAACTGAGCTGCGTACCGGTTGTGAGGCCATGCACCTGCCCGGGCACTGAGCCGTGCTAGCCGATCGGCGACTTCGCCCCCAGTATTTGGCGCGGCGGGCCCGAACCATGTCATAAGCCTTGCGTCACGACTGCCCGCCGCGGGCCGTCCGGCTGCGGCGAGCCTGGAGCAGGACACCGCTGGTGTTGAGGCGGAAGTGGTGACCTCTTCGTCCCGAATGAGGTCCGGGCAGGATCGACACCGGGCAGTTTGCCTGCTGAAGCGTCCGTACCGCCGCTTCGGGTGGCACCCCTCTCGGAATGCCGGTGCGGCGCAGCACATCGGACCACGGTCGGGTCCATTCCTGCCCGGCGAGCGGAGAGATGTCGAGAGACGAGGCGAGCGGCTACCACACGTGCCGGCGCTGTGCCGCGTCGTCCTCGGCGGCCGCGCGGCGGTCAGTGAAGGGGAGGTCCGAGTTCCGCCAGGACTCCCTGAGCCCGATGTGCGCGGCGATACATGGACGGCGCGGCAATAAGCGGCATGGAATTCGTCTTTCGCCAGGCTGCGAGGCGCTGCCGCGTCGTCACACCGGTCCACCGTAGATCCCCCATCACCTGCTGAGGGGCGAACAAATGCCCAATAACGTACGGTGTGATGAACGCAGCAAGCCGGGCTCGCCGTGACGGAAGTGGCTACGCAGCGCGCGGTGGCCCCGGCTCCTCAAGGCCGGGAGAAGAAGCATGACGATAGGCGTCTGGCAGCAGCCCATGAGCCGCCGCTGCACGGCCCTGCGCAGCGGGGTCCCGCTGGTCACTCTGGCGCTCGCCACCACAGGCTTCGGTGCATCGGTCCCGCCCGGGGCAATAGCCGACTCCCCCCGATCCCTCGCTGCCAGCCATGGCACACGAGACCCGGGTGCCGCCAGTGCACCGCCGAGCCGTACCAGCAGCGATGCTGCCCCGGCCACCGCGAGTACCGCCCCGTCGGCACCTGCCGCCACCTGCACCGACCGATACCTGTCCGGCATGACCACTGCTCAACGGGTCGGACAGCTTTTCATGGGGGGAATCTCCGCGGCCCACCCCGACCAAGCTCAGCTGCGCACTCTGCGCGACAACCATGTGGGGTCAGTCATGCTGACCGGCCGCAGCACCGCCGGTACGACGGCGACCAGAAAGCTCGTCGACGGTTTCCGAGGCCAAGCGGACCGGGTTGCCGACCGGCGGGTCGGCCTCCTGGTCGCGACCGATCAGGAGGGCGGCCGGGTGCAGGTGCTCAACGGCCCCGGCTTCTCGGTCATGCCCAGCGGCCTGACCCAGGGCAGCTGGCCGACCGCGACGCTGCGTACCCAGGCCGCCGGATGGGCCAAACAGCTCAAGGCTGCTGGGGTCAACCTGAATCTGGCACCGGTCGCCGACGTGGTCCCGGCCGCTCTGGGTACCCGCAACATCCCCATCGGTTCCTTCCAGCGCGAGTACGGCCATACCGCGGACACCGTGACCTCCCACATCGGCGCCTTCGCCGCCGGCTTCGCGCAGTCGGGCGTGATGACCTCGCTCAAGCACTTTCCCGGGCTGGGCCAGGTGATCGGCAACACCGACACCACCGCCAACGTCGTGGACTCGGTGACGACCACCGGCAGTTCCAGCCTCACGCCGTTCCGGGCCGGGATCCGGGCCGGGTCACCTTTCGTGATGGTCTCGTCGGCCACCTACACCAAGATCGACCACAAGCACCTGGCGGCCTTCTCACCGACGGTCATCGACCACCTGCTGCGCAGCCAACTCGGCTTCAAGGGAGTGGTCATCTCGGATGACCTCGGGAATGCGGTCGCGGTACGGTCCTTCAGCCCCGGCCAGCGGGCCGTGAACTTCATCGCAGCCGGCGGAGACATGATCCTCACGGTGCGGCCGAGCACCGTACCCGCGATGACACAGGCCATTCAGACCCGGATGCGGCAGGACGCTTCGTTCCGGGCCAAGGTCAACGACAGCGTGCGGCGGATACTCGACGCGAAGCGCAACGCGGGCTTGCTCGACTGCCGCTGAGGCCTTGAAGCAACAGCACGGTGCGAAGCGCTGTGTGCATCCACCCGGGATCAATGGCCACGCCCACAGTGCCATCCCGGCCTCGGTCGTGTCGAGGCCCGGCCTGACCTCGTCGACGACGCGGAGCCAGAGGGCGAGGCAGGCGCGCTGTGCCTGCTTCGACGCCTTGCGTCCCTCCCCGGCAGCTGGTCGGGCTCGCCGATGAGCAGATCGATCAAGTGGCTGTGCTGTAAGGCGAATTCGATGTACGAGCGCAGCAGGAAGTGCAGGTTCTCGTCCGGGGTGGTGGCGCGGGCGAGCGCCGCCTTGGTGCCGACGCGGGCTACCGCTGGGACGAGGAGGTCCGTCCTGCCTGGACGCCTCGCCCTCGTCCAGCGGGCCGGCGCGCTCGCCGCCCGTCCGAGGTTCCGGTGCGGGCGGCACCAGCGGCCAGCTGCCGGGCCCGCTGAGCCGTTGGTCGGACACCCGTGACACACCCGTACCGCCCCCCGAGTCCTTCCGGGCCCGGTGGCGACGCACCCGAGAAGGGCGGCGACATGAGCACCCGGGAGTCCTTCCTCGCACGGATCACACAGTCGCACTGGCCGACGTACCCGCGACCGAGATACCCGACAGCGTCCCCGTCCCCCGCGACTGCCGGAGCAGTCACGCCGGAAACGATCCCGCAGCCCTCTTCGTCGAGCGCGTCGCCGAGTACCGGGCCACCGTGATCCGCACGACCGAGGAGGGGGTCGGAGGCCGGCCTTTCAACCGTGAGAGGGAGGCCTCCCGTGCGTCCGGGGTTGCTGCAGCCGGGCCGCGAGCTCCCCCGGCAGGACGTCCCGGTTTGCCGGAGTGAGCTGGACGACCTCGATGTCGGCGCGCCGCTTGAGGGCGTCGGTGAACGGATCGCGGTGCGCGTGGACCGTGGCGACGACGTCGACGTCTGCGACGAACAGCGCGCCGACCGCCTCCCGGAACGCCGTGCACGCCAGTTCCATCCGCCCCAGCTCGTCGATGAGCACCAGCCGCCCTGTTGCCTCCTCGGTTGCTGCCGGCCGAAGCGACGGCAGCGCCAGTCCTTCCATGACGCCCATGTCGACGCCGTATTTCCCCACCCGTGGCGGACCGGGCAGGTCGACGTGGGCGAGCACCTCCCGCTGGCCTGCCAGGGTCTCCAGGGCGAAACCGACGCGGGCGCCGGATTGCCGGATCTCCTCCGTGGTGAAGCCGGTGGCCGCGTGAGTGGGCAGCAGCGCGGCCAGCCGGCGGAGGGCGGTCGTCTTGCCCGCGCCAGGGCGGCCCTCAAGCAGAATCCTCGTCGGCACACTGCCATCTTCACTCCCGCTTCCGGAAGCGGCCCGGGTGGGCTCGGCCGAACGGGGGATTTGGGGTGCGGACCGGTGCCGGTGCCGCCGTTGCGGGTAAGGCGGCGCGCATGAGCGGAATTGAACTCAGCAGCACCGCGTTCGACGACAAAACGGTGATCCCCCGTCGGTACAGCGGGGAAGGTGAGAACATGTCACCGCCTCTGACCTGGTCGGGGGTGCCCCACGAGGCCACGGAGCTGGTGCTCCTGTGCGAGGACCCGGACGCGCCGGGGACGACCTTCCTGCACTGGCTGGTGACCGGCATCGATCCGAGGACCACCGGGGCGGCGGAGGGCCAGAAGCCCCAGGGGGGCCTTCCGTGGCCCAATGGCTTCGGCCGCGTGGGCTGGGGAGGGCCGATTGCCTCCACCGGGGCACGGGCCGCACCGCTACTTCTTCCGCCTGTACGCCCTGTCCGAGCCGCTGCCGCTGCACGACCACCCGGGCACCGAGGACGTGCACCGCGCCCTGAAGGGCAGGGAGCTGGCCTCCGGCACCCTGGTCGGGGCCTATCAGCGCTGACGCGTCAGTGCTGGTCGTAGCCATGGGGCGCCGTACAGCCGGACGAACCGGGCCGC
The DNA here is from genome assembly GCF_055584025.1 of Streptomyces sp. NPDC104309. Lineage (NCBI taxonomy): Bacteria > Bacillati > Actinomycetota > Actinomycetes > Kitasatosporales > Streptomycetaceae > Streptomyces > Streptomyces sp. NPDC104309. The sequence continues at coordinate 73,395 of NZ_JBVJMV010000032.1, forward strand.
GGTGACCATCCTGCGGTGCACCAGGCCGCGGGCCCGCCGCTCGTACAGCTGGACGTGCTCCTGCCCACCATGCCCGATCGGCTGGACGAGCCGGCCACCGGAGCGGAGCTGATCCACGAGCGGCTCAGGCACTCGCGGGAAGGCCGCGCAGACGATGACGGCGTCGTACGGGGCACGGGCCGACATCCCGAGGGTCCCGTCGCCGAGTACGACTTCGGTATTGCCGACGCCCTGCCCGGCCAGCCGCAAGCGGGCCTCGTCGACCAGGTCGGGCCAGCGCTCGACGCTGACAACGTACGCGGCCAAGCGGGCCAGCAGCGCGGTCTGCCAGCCGTATCCGGTCCCGACCTCCAGGACTTGTTCGTCTCCGGTGAGGCCGAGAGCGGAGACCATCATGGCGATCAGCGTGGGCTGGGTGGTCACCTGCCCGTGGGGGAGTGGCACAGGCGTGTCCCGGTACGCGGATGCACCCCGTCCGCGGGGACGAATTCCGCCCGAGGGATGCTCCGTACGGCCTCCAGGAGACGGTCGTCGGTCACGCCCACGGCATGGGCCGCGCGGACCAGGTCCTCGGGGGTCCCTTCATGGGGCATCGGACCGCGGGGCCGCGTCACAGCCGATGGGTTCGTAGTGGTCCGAGCCGGGCCGCTTGACCATCGGCTCGGTGAGCCGGCCCTGCTGGCCGAGCCACCGGGCGCGGACTGTCGGCTGTTCCAGGGCGTACCCCAGCGCGTTGGCCAACGCCGGCAACACTACCGCCCAGGTCTTGGGCGGGGTGATCAAGACGTCCGTCTCCTCCGCGCCGCTCCTGCTCCTGTCCATGCGCCCCATTCGCCGCTCATCCGCCGCGCTGCCCCTCCAAACCAGTGTCGGCACGTTCCGCGCGCGGCGCGATCCGGGGCGGTCGGGCAAGGGGCGACCCGTGAACCGGGAGGCACAGCGCGTCGGCGTCAGGACGGGGTCCCCAGGTCGGTGTACCGCAGCAGGGCGCCCACGCCCTCGTACAGCCTCAGCTCGTTCTCCGGTACGACGACCAGCTCGGCCCCGGTGCCGACGAGGGCCCGGACGAGGGCCTCGTCGGCGCGTTCCTCGCGCGGGGCCCGAACGCCGAAGGACATCAGCTCCGGCTCGGTCAGGGCGAGCTGAGTGGGCTGGGAGCCCGCCCAGAGCCGCAGCGAAGACCCTGGCGGCCGGTTCAGCAGGAGTGCCGCGACCTGGCCGCGCTGGAGGGCGGCGACGGTCGCGGCCAGCCCCTCCGTCATGGGTCCGTCCAGGGCCCGCCGGCCGATGAAGATGTCCACGAGTTCCCGGTCGTGCGCGGCCATGCGGCCGCGGAAGACGCCGTCGAGCTGTGGCTCCAACAGGGCGCGTCCGGTATCGGTGAGGGTCCGGCCGCCCACGCGTACGACCTTGTCCCGCAGGGTGTGCGGCAGGCGGCGGATCAGTACGTTGCACGCCCACTCGTTCCCGCCCACGACGACGGCGTCGGCATGGGCGCGCCGCGCCCGTTCGTCCAGCCGGTGGCCGAGCCGGAGGGAGGTGCGGTGCCAGGTCGCCACCGCGACCCTGCGGTGCAGCCGCTCACCCGGGGTGACTGTGGACGCGGGCCAGGTGCCGGTCTCCGCCTCCAGAGTTACCCAGCCATGGGTCTCGGCGGTCGGAAGGCCGCCGTAGTGGACGACTACGGCCATGTAGGGGATCTGCGGAGCGTGCTGGGTGACCAGGGGCATCGCGTCCGGCAGGGTGCTGTAGCGCGCGGAGTCGCGTTCGGGCGGCTTGGGCAGCTCCCCGTCCAGGACGAGTGCGCCGTGGGCGGCGAAGATGGCCTGACCGTGCACCCCCGGCACCTCTGTGTCAGCACCGACCGCCTCCTCCAGTACGTTCAGCAGCGCCCGGTCCGAGCCCTGACGGGACAGACTCTCGCGCAGCCGCCGCCAGCGCAGCGCGATCGCCCGCTCGGGATGCTCGACGTCTCGGGAGGTGTCCAGGTATACGGAGGCGAACGGGCCCGGCTCCGCGTAGAGGGGTTCAAGAAACGACAACCTCATCGCCACTCCTCGTCGATGGCCTCCCCTCTTTTGATGATGCGCGCCCCGGGGAGCGATGGGGCTCGACGAGTGCAAAGCGGTGCGGAACGCGGGGCGGTCGGGCGCCAGCTGGCAGCAGCCGGCCCATCGTGAGCATGGTGGCGGTGACCAGGCCGTCCAACACCGCCAGGCCGCGGGCCGGGACAGCAGGGCGCTGAGCAGTCGGGCTCCGTGGCCGAGGCCCATTGGGGCTGCGGCGGGCAATAGGTAGGGCCGGGTTGTCTTGAGGAGGTTGGTGGACATGGACAAGGACAATCTGATGCGGCAGGTGCGGTTGAGCTTCTTCGGCGGGTGAGTCGCTCTGGCTGGACGGGCTGTGGGAGATCGCGAAGCCGTTGATCCCGCCGTCGAAGGTGCGTCCGCAGGGTGGCGGGACGCAGGACACGCCTGATGAGACGCTGTTCGCCGTGATCGTCTACGTGCTGGTGAGCGGATGCGCCTGGCGGGCGCTGCCGCCTTGCTTCGGGATCTCGAAGTCGACGGCTCACCGCCGTTTCGTGATCTGGTCCAGGGCCGGTGTCTGGGGCCGGCTGCACGAGGCCGTCCTCGACAGGATCGATGAGTGCGGTCTGCTCGACCTGACCCGCGTGGTTCTCGACTCCGCCCACGTGAGGGCGAAAAGAGGGGCGAACTCACAGGTCCGTCGCCCGTGGACCGGGGTAAGCCCGGTTCCAAGATGCATGTCCTGTCCGACGCGAACGGACTGCCACTGGTCGTCGGCCTCTCCGCCGCCAACACCCATGACAGCCAGGGCCTGAAGCCCATGGTGGCCGGTCTCCAATCGAGACACGACCCCCACCGCGGCTGGAACCACAAGCCCCGCAAACTCCACGCCGACAAGGCCTACGACACACCTGAACTGCGGAAATGGCTCCGCGGGAAACGTATCGGCGTACGCATCGCCCGCAAAGGAATCGAGTCCAGTGAACGACTCGGACGCCGAAGGTGGGTCATCGAGCGGACCATGTCGTGGCTGACCGGCTACCGCAGACTCAACCACCGCTACGAACGCCACCCCCGCAACTACCTGACATTCCTCGGCCTCGCCGCCGCCCTCTGCAGCTACAAACGACTGCTCCGACTCACCACATAGGACACGGCCTTATGGCACAGGCATATCGACGGCGGCTCTCGGTCGGCTGGGACGGTCACACTGAACGTGCCGCCGGTTGCGCCCTGCACTTCGGTGGTCGGGGATCGGAGAGGCCGAGGTCCGACAGGACGCGGCGAGCCAGTTCGAAGGGCTGGTTGCGGGGCCCGTGAGGCACAGGGACGGCGGACCCGAAGCCGCGCTGTGCGGCGAGAGCTCTGGGTCCCACGAGGCCGGTGAGTCGGTGATACCGCCACAGAAGAGTCGGCCGGCGTGCATCGACGACAGGAGCAGCTTCCCGTGGCGGTGTACGTTGCGGTTCTTTTCGGTGAGGGACCCGCCCGAGCAGGGGCGGCAACTCGCTTGCGGTGCGCAGGGCATCCGTCTAGCCTGCGGGCAGGAATGGAGCCTGGGACAGTACCTGGGCCACCCCCGGTCATCTTGAGGTACGGAGCGTCGGAAAGCGCCCTCGCCACCACCTCCTTCCATACCACTACGCACCCCTCCTGTCCGGCGGTCGTCTGCCGGACAGGTGAAAGGCGTTCCTTTGACCATCTACTCTCAGCACGCCAACCGTGGGAAGACTCAGATCCTGGCGACCTATCAGGGGCCGGACGGTGTCGTATCCAAGACTGTGACGAGTCTTGGCGACTCTCGTCTAGCGGTTCCGATCGTCGATGCTCTCAATCGGATCTCCGCCTTCGCCACCGTCCCTGTCAGCGTCCACGACCGCCGCGAGCGACGTGTGGACTATTACCCACACCAGCACCTTGCGGCGCTGACGGACGCTACTGCCCAAGCCGCCCTGCTCAGCGGTGCCCACAGTCTGTGGTACGAGTACGTCTGCCTGCGGCTTCACCAGGCACTCGTCGATCTCGGAATTGCCTTGGTGGCTTTGCCTGACACGGTCAGCAGAGCGATCCGTGCCGAACTGGAAGTAGAAGCAAACGAGTTGCGTGTGGCGCTCGACGATTTCTCGGTGGCTTCCTCGGAGGATGAACCGGAAATCGAACGCCACTGGGAGTTCGGCCATCCTTTCGTGAAGGACGACGACGGACTGGACACCCTGAGCGACGAGACGCGCGAACAGTTCGACCGCCGAGAAGCAGGGTTCACGCGTGGTCAGCGGGAGAAGGCTGCCGCTGACCTCCGGGTGCTGGTCACGGCACACTCCCTGGGCGGTGGGATGTGGGCTTCACTGGATGACGCCGGCAGCGGGATCTTTGCGGAGCCGTATGACTCTGATGGTTTCTACATGACGGTCCACGTACCGGAACCTGGCGATGACGACGCCTCCTGGGAGGTCGAGGTCGGGCGTTGGGAGCCGGACGATCCCGACGAAGAGTACGGAGACCACACCAGTGCGACAGGCAGCCCCGTGATCGGCTGTGCTCTTCCGGTCGCACCGAGCGCCGACGAGATTGCCCACTTGTTGCAGTCCGTGGACGGGGAGCCGCTACTGCTTGCTGAGTGGGCCGAGGCGCCAGTGGGAGCGGTCCTCGCAGGTACGACGATGGTGGTGACCAAGCGCTACGACTCGTGATCGGGTGCCTGGCAAGGGCGTCGTGATGTCAGCGAGGTGGACCAGCCATGGCCGCCTTCTGCACGCCTCGCTGGTGCTCCAGCCGCCGTGGTCATCCCAGAGGGGGATGACCACGGCACCAGGCTGGTGCGCGTCGCAATCCGGATAGGCTGGGGTTGTCCTAACGGAGGTTGGTGGATACAAACACCAGCAATACCAACAGGCAGGTGCGGCTGTCATTCCTCGGGTAGGCCCGAGGAAGTCAGGACTGTAGGCGTGTTTTCCGGCCGCACCGAGTGAGAGGGCCCGTGAGGCTCTGGTCAGGGTGTGCGAGCGGCCCTGCGCCTCCACGGTGAGATAGGCCACGTTCCGCCCGTCGAGTACGAGGCAAACCACTACATGAAATCCACGAAACCCCAGGTCACAACGACAATCTGAGATCTCTGCCGAACCCGGGGCGGTCATGCTGTTCCCGATCCACGGGCTGGCCGACCGCGCGGCGCGGCGCGTGCTGGGCTCCCGCGGTGCCGGCATCGGCTCCCGCGCCGCTGAACCAAGTCCGTGTGCCGGCGCCGGCCTCAGGGCTGCTGTTCCTGGTCCACCTGCCGGGCATCCTCCGGTTGGGTCGGCCGACCTATCTGGCCGTTTCCGGGCAGGACCAACGGCCGTTCCCCCTGCGTGCTGTTCGCCACGGCCGTCCTGTTCCTGGCCAGCGGCGCCGGCTACGCGCTGCGCCGGTGGTGGGCACGGCGCCGGTAACCGGCCGCCTGCCTGGCACGCACCGTCCATTGCACGTACGCCGACGCTGCCACGTAACGGATCGCCCGGCCTCTGGTGCTTACTTCCCACGTGGATGGATAGCGTGTCCGACACCTTGATCCGCTTCGGAAGGGAGGAATAGCATCCGGCGCAATCGATCTGGGAGGGGTCGGAGTGCCGAACACAATACGCGTGAAGTCGGCGCTGATCGCAGCGCTGATACCGATAGTGGTGCTCGGAGTCGCCGCGCAGCCGGCGATGGGGCAGGTGCCCGTGCCACCGCCGGTCAAGACCTACGAGGGAGATCCCGGCCGGCTCGGCGACGCGGCGAGCTGGCGTTCCCCTGAGTTCAACCGGGACGCCGGCCTGGTGTCGATGGGAGCCGAATTCGCCTACGCCGCCAGCTACTCCGGCACCGGGATGAACATCGGTGTCGTCGACTCGGGCGTCTTCGCCGGGCACGTCCGGGAGCACGGAAGCCTGGACACGAACTACGCGGTCGGGGACCGCTACTTCTCAGTGGAGGCCCAGGGCGGCCGGACGGGCCCCACGCCGGGTTTCTACGACCCGGCGCTCAACGACAGCCACGGCACCCACGTCAGCGGGACCATCGGTGCGAGCCGCGACGGCGTCGGCGAGACGCAACCGGCCGGGCCGGATGCCAACATGCACGGCGTCGCGTTCAACAGCAACGTGTACATGGGCAACACGGGCAAGACGGACGGCGTGCTCTACGGTCTTCTGCCGGCGCACGCGACCGCCGTGCAGACGCCGGACGACGCCTACATCGGCAATGTCTACCGGGCCGTGAACTCCGCCAAGACGGCGAACGGCGAGCCCATCAGGATCATCACCAGCAGTTGGGGTAGCCAGCCCAACACGGAAAACTACAACACGTATGACACGCCGCCCGGCAGCCCGGCGGGCTTCGGTCTGAACACGGCATGGCGCCTCTGGTCCACTCCGGACGGCGTCGTCGACGCGAACGGCAGCGCCGCCCACTGGCTGAACGGTGCCATCGAGGCCGCGCGTACCGGCACGGTCATCCAGTTCACCGCCGGTAACAGCGGCTACGTGAACCCGTCGCCGCGAGGCGCCGCGCCGTACTTCATGCCCGAGCTGGAGGGCAGTTGGTACACGACGTCGGGGATCAACCCCACCCAGGGGCGCACGTTCAACCCTGACGGCTCCGTCCTGGTCCCCGGCCAGCAGACGTTCAACCAGTGCGGCGTCGCGAAGTGGTCCTGCGTGACGGCGCCGGCCAACAGTATCAACAGCACGACCGTGTCGGTCGTCAACGGCGTGCCCGAGCCCCGTTACGGCAGTTCGTCGGGGACGTCGATGGCCGGCCCGCACTCGGCGGCCGCACTGTCGTTGATCATGCAGCGCTTCCCGTACATGACCAACGAGCAGACGCTCTACACGATGTTCACCACCGGCCGGCAGAACAACACGATCAGTGACGCGGAGGGCAAGGCCGTGCTGAACCCCACCGGCGGCCAGACCGTGCAGGTGCCGGACAGCCGCAACGGCTGGGGCACGGTCAGCCTGCGGGAGGCCATGAACGGGCCGGGCCAGTTCCTGGGCCCGTTCGTCGTCGACACGCAGGGGCGCGACGACGTGTGGTCGAACGACATCTCGGACGTCGCGATCCGGGCCCGTCAGCAGGAGGACGCCGCCGAGGCGGCCGACTGGACGGCGACCAAGGCCGCCAAGGGCTGGACCAACGGCCCGCCGGCCGGCGCGAGCGACGCCGACAAGTCGGACTACGCCATCGGGGTCCGCCGTGAGCAGGCCCGCAAGGCCCGCGCCTACGAGGGCAGCCTCACGAAGCGTGGCGCCGGCACCCTGTTCCTCGCTGGCAGCGAGACCTGGCACGGGACGAGTACCGTCCTCGACGGCAAACTCTCGGTCGTCGGCTCGCACGCGAGCGCTATCGACGTGCGCGGCGGAACGCTCGGCGGCAGCGGCCCCGTGGGAGACAGCATCAACGTCAGCCACGGCGTGCTGCGGCCCGGTCTCACGGCCGACGAGGCCGCGCAGATCACCGGCGCTTCCGGCGCCGCAGGCGATGTCCTGAACGTCGCCGGGAACGCGACCATCGGCAAGCAGGGTCGCGTGGCCGTCACGATCTCCGGCGACCGGCACTACACGAGCGTCCGGGCGGCGGGGAACCTGGTGCTGAACGGTGAGCTGGGCCTGGACGTGCGGGGCAAGCTGACCCCGGGCACCGTGTTCACGATCATGAGCGGCAGCTCGCTCAAGGGCGCCTTCCACGCGCTGCCGGAGAACCGGGCCCTGAACGCGGGCGGTTACCTGTTCCGGGTGTCCTACAAGAACAACAGCATGACGCTGACCGTCATGCACGCGGTGTAAGTCGTAACCCGTCAACTCAACTCGGCTCAGGGCCGCGGGGCGCCGCCGACGGGACTACGGCTTGACCTGCGAGTACGTGTGCCTGCCCTCGGGGTCAACGCTGCTATGTGTTGGCCCCGAGGGCGTTTATGGCGTCAAGACAGGCTGGTCAGGTGCGGCCTCCGCACTACCTGCACGACTGCGGGCAGCACGGTGATCCTCCAAGCCGCTCCCCGAGTGCCGTTCTACGCAGACCTGGCCGACGGCGGGCGGCACCACCGCAGTTGGATGAAGGACTCACAGTCCGGGTCGGCGCCGTCGGGCTGGTGAGTGCTGCGAGGGCCGGATGGCTGCTGCGGTGGGCGTCGAGCCCGAGTGTGTCGATCGGCCCCCGGTGCCAAGGGCCGGTCGGGTACTCGGACGCCAGGAAAGGGATACCGAGCATCGACTCCATCCCGGCCTCGACTCGGCGCTGATGTCATCGCGGTCCACGAACTGCACGTCTGATTCGAGGCGGACGAAAGGGAAGCGGGCCCGGACGGAATCCGCGCACTGCCCGTGCGCGGAGGCCCGGCGCCCGTCGAGGACTCCGGACTCCGCCAGGGCGAAGGCGTCGCTGCTCCGACTGCTTCGGTCGCGCGTCTTTCGACGGTGGCGGCCGACGAAGTCCCGGGCCGAGGAGCACTCCGCTCCTGATGCCGCCGATGTCTCAGGTTCGCGGAGGTTCGATATGTCCCAAAGGTGGAGGCCTCAGTCGACAGGGAGAGGTGTTTTTGGCGCCGGAAGCGTTCGGGTGCGCAGTGCCCACCGGGTGAGCGGCCGGGTCGCCAGGCTGCAGAGCGCGAGGACGACGCCCAGTACCACCCAGCCGGGCTTGCCCCATTGGAGCCAGAGAGCGGTGAGCGCGACCGGTGACGCTGTACGTACCAAGCCATCAGCCAGGTTGAAGGCTCCCTGGTAATGCCCTTGGGCGTGTTCCGGGGCCAGCACGAAACTGATTTCGAACGCTCCTGAGGCCAGGCCGAGTTCACCCGGTGACAGCAGGAGCACGCCGACGAGCAGCGACCGTCGCGATGGCAAGGCCGGTGCTCACGCCCGACACACTCAGCCCGACGACGCGGGTGAAGAACAGCATGCTTCCGGCAAGATAGAGCCCGCTGCCGACGGTGGTGACGAAACTTGCGATCGTCAGGAAACGTACCGGGCCACGAAATACATCGGTCGTCATATGCGCCTCTGGGGGCGCCGTTGCTCTCCTGATGGCACGCGTCGCTTTCCTTGGAATCGGGTTCGGATGCCTGCTTTTCCGGGACAGGTTCCAGGTCAGTAGCGGCGACCCAGTTGCTCGCGCATGGCCGACAGGCACTCGGCCCGGTAGGCCTCCAGTCCCGGTACCGCCGCCCGCTTCCTGCGGTTGAACTCGCCGGTGTTCACCCAGGTGACGATCAGGTCCGCCAGGGACGGAATGCCGCCGTACCGTGCCGTCATCCCTTCGGTATGACCACTCAGCGGATAGAAGGCGGGCAGGAGCGAGGGAAGGCCGAACCGGACCATGTCGTTGATGTTGCCCGTGACACAGGTCTGGCCGCGCGTCTCGACGATGCCGTTACGCGTGAGGTGCTCGGAGACCGGAAGAATGAGGAAGTCAGCCCCTGCCAGGGTCCGGTCGAACTCCTCCTGAGGGACGTAACCCGGGTGATCTCGCAGTTCGACCGAGGGAGCGACCGCCTTCCTCGCGGCTTCCACGGCAGCCTTGGTGTTCTCAGTGGAGTGCTCTCCCAGAAACTCGACTCGCAGTCGCCTCGTCAGCCGTGGCGCGGCGATTTCCAGTGCGGACAGAACCTCGGCGTGGTCCCTGCCGGAATACATTCTCCCGGGGATACAGCACCGCACCTCGTCCCTCACGAACTCCGTGGGCGGATGCTGCGGGTAGGCGATGTTGATGGCGCGGCTCCGCAGAGGGTCGCCGGTCTTCCTGAGCCGGAGATCCGGGAGAAGGACACCTGCCGCGCCGTCGAGAACGAGCTTCGCGATGGCAGCGCTCGGCCGGTTGTCGTCTGACGAGGTGAACGTGTTGAGGTTGTGCACCAGGCAGTGCCAGTCGGGTGTCCTCGCGCTCGCGTCGGAGAGCAGGCCGCCCAGGGAATCGACCGGGGTGATGATGAACAGGTGGTCCTGCGAGGCGATCGAGGACGTGCACTTCTCCAGGAATTCCGCATACGGCAGACCCGGGGGACACACCTTCCACTCGACATCCGGGGATTCGGCGGCCTCCGAGGATTCGGCACAGAACGAATTGGTGTAGACGGTCGGGCTCGCCCCGACATCGATGGCTTGCCGTATGAGACTGTCGAGGACCTCGCTGTGTGCGCTGAGCTCGATCAGACCGGTCTTCATCTGGTTGTCTCCGTCAACGGTGATCGCCCTGCGGGGTCAGGGCCTTCGAGAGGAACTGACCCCGTGGTACAGGCCCGGGGAGCAGGGACAGCCTGCCTGTCATGCCGCAGGCCGGGCCAGGATTCCTGGCGGTGCTCACGCCAGCGGAAGATTCTCCTCCAGAAGGATGCCTTCCTCGACCAGCAGCCGTAGCAGTGGGGCGATGTCTTCGGCCAGGTCGAATTCGGGGGCCCAACTGCCGGCTTCCGCCAGGGTGAACGACGTGCGGCGGAAAAGATTGTCGATGAGTTCTGCGGGAGCGCCGTCGAGCGTGATCTTCCTCGCGCCGAACTGGATACGGTGCTGTTCGGCCTCTGCATCGTAATCAACCTTGACGGGGTTGAATTGTGCTTGCCGTAGACGTGTGTCGCCGTTCGTCGAGAGGGGATGGAACCCGGACTGGCTCGGGAGGCTGACCTCCCGGTGACGGCTGTCCTGGGTTGTCAGATGATGGGCGAGGTACGCCTTCACCAACTGCTCGTCGTCGGCCCACGCGGCGAGCCTGCCCATCAGTTGGCGGACGTGGTCGGCGAGCTGGGTCGTATCGCCTCCGATGACGGGCGGGAGATTGCGGCGCCACTCCTCCTCGTCCATCAGCTCGTCCGCAAGCCACTTCAGCCAGTAGACGCCGGTGCGGCACGTCACTCCCAGCGTCAGGTGCAATGAGGGTTCGTCACCGGCCACCGCGTAGTGCCAGTGGCCCCGTGGAATGTAGAGCACGTCCCCCGGATGGAGTTCGGTCTCGATGTACGGGGGCCCCTTGGGTTCGCCTGTGTCGGCGGAGACGTTGTTGTATTTGTCGAGCGGGTATTTGTACGTCTCCTCGGAGACGACCCAGCGCTTCGTCCCCTCGATCTGCAGGATGAAGACCTCATGGTCGTCGTGGTGTTGGTCGAACCCCTGCTGCTCAGGCCAGGAGCAGTACATGTTTACCTGGCTCCGGTGGCCGGTCGCACGCTCGATCCCCGTTGCCAGTTCGGCGATTGCGGGCAGCCGCGCCTGCAACTGGTTGATGATGAGGGTGTAGCCGTCCTGGCAGTGCTTGATCCACTCCTCGGGCGTCTCGGGCTTGTCGTAGATCTTTCTGCCTATTGCCGCCAGACGGATTTCTTCGCCGAACCGGAGGCGATGGAAATTGAGAAGGTGGTTGAGCTGATCCCATGAGAAGAGCGGACGGAAACGGTCCCGGTCCTGCCCGCGTAAGACGACGCCCCGGGTTGTCCAGTTCTCGCGAAGGAATTGATCGAGGGGTATCGGGTCAAGCAGGGATTCGAGATCGAACACGCTATTCCTCACAGATTCAAGGGGAGTGCCCGGTGGCTCCAGGAGCCACCGGGCGGCTCAGGACAGCGACTTGCCCCCTGCCCTTACACGTCCTTCTGGTCGACTTCGAGGTTCGGCACGCTCTTGACCTGGGCCGTCTTCACCGTCTCTACGGAGAATCCGATACTCTTCGGCCGGCGGGCCGAGCGAGACTCGCTCTTGGGTGCTGCGACAACCTTGGCCATCGATGACTCCTCGGCTGGGGAACTTGCCCTTTCATTCCTACTACTTGCTGTCCATAACTGCGGGTAAACGTGTGAAAGATCATTGAGCGATGTATTGAGCCATAGTTTCCGGAGCACTTGCCCAACGTTGGCGACTGTGCACTGTGAGGGGCGGGCCGCTGATCGTTTCAGGAGGCGGTGCGTATCTGCCTCAAGCAGATAATGGCGCAGGTGAGTTCGAGGAGTTCCTGGTGGAGATCGGTGCGTATCTCGTAGCGGATGCGTAGACGCTTGAACCGAGAGGCCAGGTCAAGGTGTGCTCGACGACCCAGCGGGTCTTGCCCGGGCCGGAGCCGTGCGGGGCGCCGCGGCGGGCGATCTGGTCACACTTCCACGGACGCGGTCAGGCCCCCGCCCGCCGCTCCCACTGCCAACGCCGAGGCCACAACCCTCCGATGCGGTTGCAGCACGGGTCGATGCCGGGAATGCCGCGGTCCTCGGACATGGCGCGTCTCCTCCGCCGGGCGGCACATCCATCGTCGCTCCTTTCAACCCGCACCGCACATGACCGCCCTTCCGCGTGACCGGTGGCCGCCGCAGGCCGAGCGGGCAGCGGCTGTCCGAGCGCTTCGCGGGGCGCCGGGCGACACTGGAGAGGTCCCGGCAACGCAGTCGGCCGGGCGCCGGCGGGGAGACACCGGCCGGTTCCACAGGAGCAGTGGTGGGGCTGATGAGTACGAGCAGCGGCATGCGGATTCCGATCGAGTCCGGCGCGGACACGGACACGACCGATCCCTATCGGCGGATGGCTCAGACCTTCCCCCGGCTCACCGACGAGCAGGGGGCCCGCGCCCGCTGCTTCGGGCAGGTCGAGGAGCTCCGCGCCGGAACCGTACTGTTCCGGCGCGGAGACCGGAGCGCGGACTTCTTCGTCGTTCTGGAGGGCAGCATCGAGGTCTACCACGAAGCCCCGGACGGCACATGCCAGGTCATCACGGTGCACGGCCCCCAGCAGTTCACCGGCGAGCTGGACCTGTTCAACGACCGGAAGACCCTGCTCAACGGCCGGATGGGAGAGGACGGACAAGTGGTACGCCTGCACCGGCCGGAGTTCCGCCGGCTCCTGGCGGCGGCACCAGACATCTCCGAGACCGTGATGCGCGCCCTCATCCTGCGCCGCCTGGGCCTGATCCAACACGGTCAGGCCACCGTGCTGGTCGCCGGCCCGCCCACCACCGCCGACACCCTGCGGGTGCTTCGGTTCCTCGAGCGCAACGGCTACCCCGTCACCGCCATCGACCCTGCCGCAGGCCCAAGCGCTCGCGAGCTGCTCAGCCGCTACGGACTGGGTGGCCGCCGGACCTGGCCGGTGGTGGTCTACCGGCCCGACCGGTTCCTGGAGAACCCCACCAACCGGGAACTGGCACACCACCTGGGCCTGGCCGAGGAACTGGACCCGGCCTCGGTGTTCGACCTGGCCGTGGTCGGCGCCGGTCCGGCCGGACTGGCCGCCGCCGTCTACGCAGCCTCCGAAGGGCTGCGCACCGTGGTACTGGAAGCTGAGGCACCGGGTGGCCAGGCCGGCACCTCGTCCATGATCGAAAACTATCTGGGGTTTCCCATCGGGGTGACCGGCCAGGCACTGGCCGGTCGCGCCCAGGTCCAGGCTCAGAAGTTCGGCGCCCGCATCGTTCTGCCACGCCTCGTGGCGGGTCTGGACTGCAGTCAGCGGCCCTACACGATCACGCTGGAGGACGGCGACCGCTTGCGGGCCCGGACGGTCGTCGTGGCCACCGGCGCGCGCTACCGCCGACTGGACCTGCCCGGCCGGGCACGGTTCGAGGGCAACGGCATCCACTACGCCGCCACCCTCATGGAGGCCGGCCTGTGCGAAGGCGAGGACGTCGTGGTCGTCGGCGGAGCCAACTCCGCAGGTCAGGCCGCAGTCTTCCTCTCCCGGCACGCTCGGCAGGTCCACATGCTCATTCGCGGCCCGGGCCTGTCCGAGAGCATGTCCCGCTACCTGGAGGACCGCATCGAAGCCTCCGACCGCATCCTTGTGCACCCGCACACCGAGCTCACCGGCCTCGACGGCGACGAGCACCTCAGCCGGGTGCGATGGGCCGACAACCAAACCGGTGCCATGGAGACCCGCACGATCGCCAACGTCTTCCTGATGCTCGGCGCCATCCCCAATACTGAGTGGCTGCGCGGGTGCGTGGAGACCGACCACAGGGGTTTCGTGCGCGTCGGCACTGACGTCACCGACCGCCGGATGTATGCCGACGATGCTCAGCCGGCCGGACTGGAGACCAGTCTGCCCGGCGTCTTCGCAGTCGGCGACGTCCGCGCGGGGTCGGTCAAACGCGTCGCCTCCGCCGTCGGCGAAGGCTCCGTCGTCGTCTCCGCCGTCCACCACGCCCTCGCCGACTACAGCGCCTGAGGATCAGGTCGCCGGTGGCGCCGGGCGGGGCGGGACGCCGTGGTCGGCGGCGGGCTCAGGGCAGGATGGAGTCGACGTAGCCGCCGTCGACGCGCACGGCGCCGCCGGTGGTGGCGGAGGCGAAGGGTGAGGCGAGGTAGACGACCAGGTTGGCGATCTCCTCGGGCTCGATGAGGCGCTGCAGCAGGGACTGGGGGCGGTACTTGACCATGAACTCGTGCTGTGCCGCGTCCCAGGGCAGCTCGTCGCCGACGAGCTCGCGGACGAATGCTTCGACGCCACCGGTGTGGGTCGGTCCGGCGATGACGGAGTTGACGGTGACGCCGGTGCCCGCGGCGTCCTTGGCGAACCCGCGGCTGACGGCGAGCAGCGAGGTCTTCGTCATGCCGTAGTGGATCATTTCGGCGGGGATGGCCACGGCCGAGTCGCTGGCGAGGTTGAGGACGCGCCCCCAGCCCTGTTCCTTCATGCCGGGCAGGTAGGCGCGGATGAGTCGGACGGCGGAGAGGACGTTGACTTCGAAGTAGCGGCGCCACTCGGCGTCGTCGATCTCCAGCGGAGGCGTGGAGCCGAAGATGCCGAGGTTGTTGACGAGGATGTCGACCGTCGGCACGGTCTCCAGGACGGCGGCGGTGCCCTGCTCCGTCGCCAGGTCGCCCACGGCGCCGGTGACGTCGTCGCTGCCGGATTCGGCGCGCACGGTGCGGACGGCGTCCGCGACGCGCTCCTCGCCACGGCCGTTGACGACGGCGCGGGCGCCCGCGCGGGCGAGGCCGGTGGCGATGGCCTTGCCGATGCCCTGGGTGGAGCCGGTGACCAGAGCGGTCCGGCCGGAGAGATCGATCTGCACGATGCGTTCCCCTCGTCGAGGCTGTGGAGCTGCTGCGGCGACGTCGGTGCCCCGGAGCGTCCGTCCGCGGTGGACGGGCGCTCCGCGGACGGTCAAGGTCAGTTGAGGGTGTCGGGGTCCGGGCCGGTGCGCAGGCCCCGGTCGAGGCCCGCGAGGGCGGCCATGTGGGGGTCGGTGAGCTCGAAGCCGAAGACGTCGAGGTTCTGCCGGATGCGGTCGGGGCGACGGATTTGGGATCACGATGTTGCTGCTCCGCAGGTGCCGGCGCAACACGACCTGCGCCGGGGTTACGACCTCGCCCGCGATTGTCAGCGGCGTCGCGGTGTCCGGGACCTCCGCCTCCGGCGTTGTCGTCAGTCGCCGACGCTCCTTCCCCAAGCTCTCGGCTGCGTTCGAGCAGGGGAGGCCCCATCCGACTCCCTCCTCCGCCTTGGATTCGAAGGCCCCGGACACCGCTCCTTCTCCCACTGACAATCGTGGGCGAGGCCGTTACGCCATACGCCTCGGCGATTCCCACGCTCGCCTCGTCCCCGAGGACCGCGCCCTGGGCCAGGGGACTCCATGCCTCGGTGGCGATACCGTGCTGGACAAGCCGGCCCGGCAGTTCGACTGAGCGACGTCGAACTGCGCGATGAGGGGGAGGCCCGGTGGCGGGAGGGACGCGAGCAGCTCGACACCGATTTATTCCGGGCCTGTTCTTTGCGGAAATAAATCGAGATAATCCGAGTCGAGAGGTACGGTTGACTTTCTTCGGGCAAAGAAAGGGTCGTGACGGTCGGGCTCGTCACTGGAGAGGATGAGCTCTCGTTGGTCGCAGCTTGAGTAATCCGAAAATTCACCTTCCGTATGTATTCGATTTGTCGTCGGATGGCATATTGATCCGGTGCTGCCGAGAGGCTGAAGCTTTACGTTACGGGTGAAAGTAGTTCGGATGTCTCTGGCGTGCTAGACTTGTTTGTAGTTGCAGTTGTGGTTCCCGAAACTTCAAATGCCTTGACGGCTATATGTCGTCGGGCATTTTCGTATCTCCGGTGCTTATCCGGACGGGGTTCATTGTGGCAACGCAGGGGTTCGCACGGCGTGGGCCCGCGGGCACTGCCCCCAAGGAGATGTGACATGGCTACTGGCACCGTCAAGTGGTTCAACTCGGAAAAGGGCTTCGGCTTCATAGAGCAGGACGGCGGCGGCCCGGATGTCTTCGCCCACTACTCAAACATCGCCACGCAGGGCTTCCGTGAGCTTCAGGAAGGCCAGAAGGTGAATTTCGACGTCGTGCAGGGTCAGAAGGGTCCGCAGGCGGAGAACATCACTCCCGCCTGACGTCGAAGCGTATGAGATGGTTGGGGCCCCAACCATACATCGGGGCCCCGACTTTCTGCATCCCGGTGGAATTCTTTTAGTCTCACATCCGGCTCGTTCTTGCAATTCATCCGGCTCATCCTGTCGGGAATTCCTCGATGCGCGCCCTGTCGAGGAAGGTTCTCCGTGAGCCGTTCAGCTCGCACGAACGACCGTTTCCGCCCACAGGACCAGAGGCGCCCTGGCGCCGGTCCAGGCGATACCGGGCGCCGCTCCTTCGCGCCACAGGGGGAGTTCGCGCTGCCGGTCACCGTCACCCCGGCCCTCCCCGCGGCGGCGACCTTCGGCGAACTGGACATGCCAGTCGAGTTGCTGAAGATGCTCACCAGCCTCGGCCTGAACGAGCCGTTCCCGATCCAGGCCGCCACGTTGCCGAACTCCCTCGCAGGGCGTGACGTCCTGGGCCGCGGACGCACCGGATCGGGCAAGACGCTCGCCTTCGGTCTGGCGCTCCTCGTGCGCACGGCCGGGCAGTGTGCCGAGTCGCGGAAGCCACTGGCCCTGATCCTCGTCCCCACGCGCGAGCTGGCCCAGCAGGTCACCGATGCGCTCGCCCCGTACGCCCGGTTGCTGAAGCTGCGGCTGGCCACTGTGGTCGGCGGCATGTCGATCGGCAGGCAGGCCGGCGCACTGCGTGCCGGGGCCGAGGTGGTCGTTGCGACTCCTGGCCGCCTCGCGGATCTCATCGAGCGCAAGGGCTGCCGCCTGGACCGGGTGAACATCACCGTCCTGGACGAGGCCGACCAGATGGCGGACATGGGCTTCATGCCGCAGGTCACCGAATTGCTGGACCAGGTACGTCCAGGCGGCCAACGCATGCTGTTCTCGGCCACGCTGGACCGCAACATCGACCTTCTTGTCCGTCGTTACCTCCATGACCCGGTGGTCCATTCGGTCGACCCGTCGGCGGGTGCGGTCACCACGATGGAGCATCACGTGCTGCAGGTGCACGGCGCCGACAAGTACGCCACCGCCACCGAGATCGCTGCCCGCGACGGGCGCGTGATCATGTTCCTGGACACCAAGCATGCTGTCGACCAGTTCACCAAGCACCTGTTGAGCAGCGGCGTGAAGGCCGCGGCGCTGCACGGCGGCAAGTCGCAGCCCCAGCGCACCCGCACCCTGGCACAGTTCAAGACCGGCGACGTCACGGCGCTTGTGGCCACCAACGTCGCGGCTCGGGGCATCCACATTGACGACCTCGATCTCGTCGTCAACGTCGACCCGCCCGGCGACCACAAGGACTACCTGCACCGCGGCGGCCGTACAGCCCGCGCCGGCGCGTCCGGCAGTGTCGTCACGCTGGTCCTCCCCGGCCAGCGCCGGGACATGGCCCGTCTCATGTCCGACGCGGGCATCAGGCCGCGGATCACGCAGGTCCGCTCCGGCGAGGCCGAGCTGAGCCGCATCACTGGCGCCCAGGCTCCCTCCGGTGTCCCCGTCGGTGGCAGCGGGCCGGTCGCGGAGCGCACGAAGCGCGGCGGCGCCCCCTTCCGCGGTCTGGGCGCCCGCCCGGGGCGGGCCGGCGGCGGTGGCGAGTCTCGCCGGTCTGCCGAGGCCCGCCAGATTGCCGAGGCCCGCAAGGCTGCCCGGGTCCGTCGTGGCGCATAGCTCGGCAACGGTGCCCTCGTAGGCTGTGTGCGTGACTCAAGCCGGCTTGCGCCACTCGGAGATGTGCTTCGCGGAGTCCTGGGTGAACGGCGCCCCGTCCCGTTCCGCGACGCGCCGTTCCAGTTCGAGCCCCGCGATCCGTGCCATCAGGTCGAGCTCCGCCGGCCACGCGTACTGGTGCCGGGAACTGCCGCGGCGGTAGCGGCTGTCGCCGCCGTCACGGGTGAGGCGGTGTGAGACGAGAACCTGTTCGGCGTCGTATCCCGAGACGGCCGTCCTGTTTGCGCGCGAGGACCGGTCGATCTCGGCCCAGGTCGATCCCGCCGCGCTCCCGGATGCCGCGCCGGCTCTTCTCGGCACAGGGGCGGGACCGTGGGCGTGGGCACGGCTGTTCGCCGCGGATGGGGATGTGGAGCGCCGGGTGAAGCTTGCGACCTGTCGGGGGCTGCCGCCCGACGTGGTGGAAACGCTCATCGGCGACCGGGACGTCGAAGTCGTCGCGAAACGGGAGCTCATGGGGCGGCACTCTGGGTAGTTTCCCGGCCACTAGAGTTCGCGATCACGGACGCAGTCGACCTGGACCACCGCCACCGCACCTACGACGGCTGGATACCACCCGCCGTTGCTGCGGCTCTCCACGAGCATGGCTTTGACGGCATAGTTCGCGACGCCGCAACTCGCGGTGACTGGTTCTGCGCCCACCAACTCTCCGAAGCCGCCGTGGCCGACGGTGGATCCGGCGGGCAGGTCGAGGCGTTGGCGCTCCTGGAACCGTTCGCCTCCACCGGATGGTGGCCGGCTGTCCGCACCGTCGGTCGGCTGCTCGCCGACTGGGAGCGGCTCGACGAAGCCGCCGAACTGTTGCGTCCGCACGCCGACACCGGTCACCGGGAGGCCGTGCGCGAGTTTGCGCGCCTGGTGGCTCGGCAGGGTCACATCGACACGGTCGTCGCGCTGCTCGGCCCCCTGACCGCCGACGGCTCGCTTGCCGAGGTACTGGTGGAACTCACCGCGGGCCAGGGCCGTGACGAGGAGATTGCCGCCCTGATCCCACCCGTCGGCGTAGGTCCGACGGTCCCGTTCGAGCCGTGGGCGACGGACGCCTGGAACACCGTCCCCCTGCATACCACGCTCCTGGAACGCCAGGGCCGCGTCGAGGAGGCGGCAGCACTGCTCAGGAGATACGTGAGCGTCGACGGCAAGGTGTTCGCCGGGCACGCCCAGCAACTCGCCACTCTTCTGGCCCGGTATGGACGCGAGGCGGAGCTGCGCTCGACGAGGACGGGGAGGAGTACGCCCGGACCGCGCTCGCCCGCTTGCTGGAGGAACAGGGCCGGACTGTGACCAGGTCAGCACTTGCCAGCAGTGCTCGTACCAGGCATCGCCGGCGGTGGTCCGGTCCACAGCGTGGGTGACCAGATGCGCGGTGGCACTCTCCCAGGTGTCCTGGCGGTCCTCGGGAGGCAGATCGCCCAGCGGATAGCGGTCGAACCGCTCGGCGAGGTCCTCGGGACACTCCCGCCACTCGCACAGAGCGGAGGCGACGCGGGCGAGCGTCCTACGAGGCTCGGTGATCGAGTGTGCCGCGCAGCACCAGTTGCCGACCGGGCCGCCACCGATGTCTCCCTCGTCATGAGCCCAGCGCCGGCCGAGGACTCATGGGTCGACCGACCGATCCGCCGTCAGTTGGAGGTGAGCCGTGGACCCGGATACGTTTAGGGTTGCCTCAACGAAGGTTGGTGGATACAAACACCAGTAATACCAACCGCAACGGAAGATTTCAAGTCCAGTGAGACGGTCGTGACGCTATGAGGTTTGTGGTGTGGGTTCCCTGCGCTTGGCTGGGTCGTTGATCCATGCGGTCTG